>NZ_KK073876.1:627837-947866 GCF_000585415.1 Sphingomonas jaspsi DSM 18422
CGTAATCGATGCGATTGAGGGTGAGGCTGCTGGTTTGCAGGTCGTCGGGCTTGATCCCGAACTGGGTGAGCGCGGCGGTGACTGCCTGCATCTTGCTGTTGTTGAGCTGGCTCGCTTCCGCCGCCGACCCGGCCAGTGTGGTCACGCCGAGCGAAAAGCGCGCTTCGTCAGGCCGCGTTTCGGCGCGACCGGTGGCCGACACGGTCAACAGGGTTTCATCACGATCGACACCGCGGGGATCGGGAGCCGACTGGCCGCAGGCGACAAGCGGAAGAGCGAGAAACAGGACGGGAAAACGCATCGAAAGCCCTCCAAGGTAGGCTCAGATGTTACATTGTTACATGAGTCTGTCAATCGCGGTTGGGCGCCCCCACCGGGAAGTAGGCGCGGAACGGTCTCGCATCCTCCACGCACCGCGAAACCGGCGGCAAGTCCAGCAATTCCGCCCGCAATGCGGATAGTCGCGGACGCGCCGGCCCGATCGGTTCGATCCAGTCCGCATAGAAGAGCGACGGCGCGGCCGCACAGGTGACCAAGGACACATGCGGTGGAAGTTCGTTCTGACCCAGCCAGCCCTCGATCCAGTCGTAGGCCTGTCGCAGCCGCGCCTTTCCACCGGCAACCTCCGCTTCGACCGGCTGCTCGCGAAGCCCGAGTTCGGGGTGGTCGCGATCTATGAAATATGCCGACACCACGCGCTGCATATTGCCCATCACATAATGGTCGAACACGCGGTCCATCATGCGGGCGACGACGGCGGCTGCCGGGTCTTCCGGGATCAGCGGGGCGGGGCCGGGGTGGTGTACGGCCAGATGCTCGACGATGCTTGTCGCCTCGACCACGACCGTGTCACCGTCGACCAGCACGGGAATGTGGCCGCCGGGATGCGTCTTTCCGGGGAATTGTTCGCACAGCGGCCGGTCACTGGCCATCGGCGCGAAGGTGAAGGGCGTGTTGTTTGCGTAGAGCGGGATCAGCGCCTTCCACGTGTAAGACGAAAAGAGATGGCCGTGCAGCGTGAGCGTCACCACTTGCCCTCCGCAATCGCCTGCTGGCGCTTGGCTTCGTGCGCGTTTGCCTTTGCCGCAGGAGACTCGCCGGTCGCCACGCAGAGTTCAGGGACGAAGACGGCAACTGCCGTACCCCTGGAGGTGGTCTTGCCGCTTTCGAACCGGAGCGTTGTTGGCGGAGAGCCGGGGGCAAAGGTGCGTTTCCCGCTGCCGAGGACGACCGGGTAGGTGAGGATCGTCAACCGGTCCAGCATGCCGCGCTCGATCAGGCCCGGATAAAGCGTGCTGCTGCCCCAGATCTGCAGGTCGGGGCCGTCGCCTTGCTTGATCTCGGCGAGCGCGTCGAACCCCGAAACGCGGCGGCTTCCCGCCCAGTCGAGCGGAGCGTCGTGACGCGTCATCACAAACTTCTCGGCGGCGTTGAAATCGTCTGCGATCTCCTTGTCTTGGCCGTCGTGATAAGGCCAGTAGGAGGCGAATATATCGTAGGTGCGGCGACCAAGCAGCAGCGAATAGGGCGGCATCAGGCTCGGGCCGATTGCTGCACCGGCCTCTTCGTCGGGAAAGCCGAACTGCCAGCCACCCAGCGCAAACCCGTCCGTCGGATCTTCACTTGGACCACCCGGCGCCTGCATTACGCCGTCGAGCGACTGAAATACGGTGCCGACAATCTTACGCATCCGCGGGCTCTCCCGCGATGGCCGCCTCGATCGTGGCATGATCGATCTTCTGCATGGTTATCATGGCGTCGAACACGCGCTTGGCGACGACGGGGTCGGGGTTCGTGTTGCCTTCCAGCAGGATCTTCGGGGTGATCTGCCAGGCAAAGCCCCAGCGATCGGTGCACCAGCCGCAATCCATCGCCTGCCCGCCGTTTCCGGTGATTGCGTTCCAATAGCGGTCGGTTTCCTCCTGGCTTTCGGTGATGACCATGAAACTCACTGCCATATTGGGCTTGAACGCCGGGCCGCCGTTGAGGCCGATGAAGTCGCGGCCTAGCACCGTGAATTCGACGGTCAGTTCGTCGCCTTCATGGCCGTCCGGATAGTCACCGGGCGCGCGCATCGCGCTGCCGACACGGCTGTCGGGGAAAGTGGCGGAGTAGAATTCGGCCGCCCGTCTCGCTTGGCCCTTGTCGAACCATAGGCAATTGGAAAGCGTTCCCATTCTGACCTCCTCAGCTTTTGCGCGGGCCAACCACGCCGAATAGCGCGCCCTGCGGGTCGATCCCGATCATCGCGAACTCGCCGCCGGGGATCGGCATCGGCGCAGCGATCTTCTGCCCCCCGCCGTCGGCGACGGCCTGCTCCGCCCGGTCGATGTCGTCGACGCCGATGTAGTGGACCCATGCGCTCATCGGGCTTTCCGGCACTTTGCGCATGATGCCGCCGATGCCGACGCCGTCGGCCTGGACGAATTTATAGTCGCCCATCTCGCCCATGGGCATGCCGCCTTCCTGGGTCCAGCCGAAATGCTTGGCAAAGAAGGCGATCGCGCCGTCCTGGTCGGTGGTCGACAGTTCATTCCAGCGGAAATGCTGGGCCTCATGCGGATCGAACACGTCGCTCTTGGCGTCTGGCTGGTCCGCGGGCGGGGTCGGCTTCATGATGTAGAAGGGGACGCCGACCGGGTCGGTGACCATCGCCACCCGCCCCACATTGGGAATGTCGAACGGCTCCATATGGACCTTGCCGCCATCGGCCTTGATCGCCTCGGCACGGGCATCGACGTCGTCGTCGTGAATGTAACCGAGCCAGATCGGCCGTGCGCCATGCTCGCGCATTTCTTCGGTCAGTGGCAGCACCCCTCCGGCGAACTTGCCGTCGTAGCGGCCGATCATCCGATAGCCGTTGGGGAAATCCGACTGCGGCGAAATCGACCAGCCGATGACGCTGTCGTAGAAATTCTTGGCCGCGTCGGCGTCCGGCGTCACCAGTTCGTACCAGATGTAGCTTCCGGCCATGATCAAATCTCCTCGTAGTCGACCTCGGGCGTAAAGCCGCCCCAGAACATGCGCTTCATATCGAACGGCATAGGGGCGCCGGGTTGCATGTCCGGGTCCGCCATCAGCGCTTCCCAGCCCTTGTCGCGCGTTTTCTTATCGGGCCACAGGATGTAGGCGAACACGACGTTCTCGTCGGCCGTCGCCTTGACCGAACGGGGGAAGCTGGTTTCCTTGCCTTCTTCCAGCCCGTCGCCCCACGCCTCATGCCCGCCGATCGCACCGAGCGACCGGCACTTGGTTGCCATCTTGCGGGCGAGATCGAAATATTCGTCCTTCTTGTCCTTCGGTACCGGGACAACGAAACCGTCGAGATATGCCATGACGACGCCTCCTCAAGCCTGCTCGAACGACGCCGCACCCTGTTCCGCGGCCGCGGCGTCCATCCACATGAACTCGAAGTGATTGCCGTCCGGATCGAGGACGCTTCGGCCGTACATGAAGCCATAGTCCTGCACCGGACCCGGGTCGGCCGTTCCGCCTGCCGCTACACCGGCTTCGATGGTCGCATCGACGGCTTCGCGGCTGTCGCGCGACAGGCAGAACAGGCCGGCGCTGTTCTTGCGGACATCAGCGATCGGAAGGCTGGTGAACTGGCGATATTTGTCGTGGGTCAGCAGCATGAAGAAGATGCTGTCGGAAATGACCATGCAGGCCGCTGTCTCGTCGGTGAACTTGGGCTCGTTGTGCGCACCAACGGCTTCCAAGAAACGTCGAGATGCGGCGAGGTCGCTGACCGGAAGGTTCACGAAAATCATCTGCGGAGTGGTCATTTTTCTCTCCCGAATCGTCTGATTCGTCTTGTCTTGTGACCCTCTAAGTCATAAATAGCAACTATGGAGTTAGAAAATATAACTAGTTCGGGACGATCCGTGTCAAAGCGCCGGTATGATGATGCCTGCGGCACGGCGCACGGGCTTGAGTTGATCGGTGAACGCTGGGCGTTGCTGGTACTTCGCGAACTGATGCTGGGACCGCGCCGCTTTTCGCAGCTGAAGGAAGATCTGCCGGGCATCAGCGCCAACGTGCTGACCCAGCGGCTCGCCGAACTGGAGGAGCGAGGACTCGTTGTGAAGAAACGCCTGCCCGCCCCGGCCAGCGTCCAGGTCTATGAAGCGACCGAATGGGGACTGGAAGCCGAGCCGATCGTGCAGGTGCTGGGTCGCTGGGCCGCCCGCTCGCCGCATCACGATCCGACGCTTCCGATCAGCGGCGTATCGATCCTGTTGTCGTTCCGCACCATGATCAACGAGAAACGGGCCAAGGGCATCGACGCGCGCATCGGCTTCGTCTTTGGCGAGGATCGTTATGTTGCCCGGCTGAAGAAGGGCCGGATCAAGGTCGCGAAGGGCGAAACCGCAGGCGTGGACCTTTTGTTCGACGGGAATCCGTCCGCCTTGGCTGCCATCGTCTATGGTGGCGCGCCGCTGGAAATCATGACGGTGACGGGCGACCTGGCGCTGGCGGCAAAGTTCCGGACACTGTTCCCGTTGCCCCCGAAAGTTGGCGAGACGCGTTCTTGAGGCGAATCCCCTAAACGCCTAAGGCGAGTCTCATGACCGACATCCCCAACGTCACGCTCGACAGCCGCGCCGATACGATCCTTTCCGCGCCGGACAAGATGGTGAAGGCGCGCGACGCCTTCGGCATCGATACCGATCTGGAAATCCCGGCATTCAGCGAGGCGGACGAGCGGGTGCCCGACCTCGACCCGGCCTATGTGTTCGACCCGGATACGACGATGGCGATTTTGGCCGGCTTCGCGCGCAACCGCCGCGTCATGGTCCAGGGTTACCACGGCACGGGCAAGTCGACCCACATCGAACAGGTCGCGGCGCGCCTCAACTGGCCGTGCATCCGCATCAACCTCGACGCGCACATCAGCCGTATCGACCTCATCGGCCGCGACGCGATCGTCCTGCAGGACGGCCAGCAGGTCACAGAATTCCGCGAAGGCCTGCTGCCCTGGGCGCTGCAGCACCCGGTCGCACTGGTGTTCGACGAATATGATGCGGGCCGCCCGGACGTGATGTTCGTGATCCAGCGCGTGCTGGAAACCGACGGCAAGTTGACGCTGCTCGACCAGAACCGGGTGATCCGCCCGAACCCCTGGTTCCGCCTGTTCGCGACGACCAACACCATCGGCCTCGGCGACACCAGCGGCCTTTATCATGGCACGCAGGCGCTCAACCAGGGGCAGATGGATCGCTGGAACATCGTCACCACGCTCAACTATCTTCCGGCAGCGACCGAGGCGCAGATCGTCCTCGCCAAGTCGGGCGAATATGACCAGCCCGACGGCAAGGCGACGGTCGACAAGATGATCAAGGTCGCCGACCTGTCGCGGCAGGGTTTCATCAACGGCGACATTTCGACCGTCATGAGCCCGCGCACGGTCATCAGCTGGGCGCAGAATGCGCTGATCTTCGGCGACGTCGGCTTTGCCTTCCGCGTCTCGTTCCTCAACAAGTGCGACGAGAGCGAGCGGCCGCTGATCGCCGAATATTACCAGCGCGTATTCGGTACCGACCTGCCCGAGAGCATCGCCCACCGGGCCTGACGCATGGCCCAGCCGACCAACCTCGAAAAATTCCGAACCGTCCTAGCCGGGGCGACCCGTGCGATCGCGCGCGACGCGGAGGCCGAGGTCATGTTCACATCTGAAGGGAGTGGCGCCGCCGGAAAGGTTGCGCGTGTCGCCTCGCCCGGCATGGGCATGGACCCACGTCTGGTCGCCGAAGCGCGTGGGGCCGCGGATTCGCTGGCGCTGAAGCTTCGTCATCATGATCCAAGATTGCACGCCAGCCGCGCGCCGTTGGCGGATAATGAAGCCCGGGCGGTATTCGAAGCGCTGGAAATGACCCGGGTCGAAGCGCTCGGATCGCGGACCATGGCGGGGGTGCGCGAGAACCTCGACCGGCTGGTCGAGGCGCGAGTCCGCACCGACGCCATCACCCGTGCCCGAACGATCGAGGAAGTCCCACTGGCCACCGCCGTAGCGCTGCTGGCGCGCGAGCGGCTGACGGGCGAAGCGCCGCCCGAGGCTGCGGCGCCGGGTCTCGGCCTGATCCGGCCGTGGATCGAGGATAAGGCGGGTGCGGAGCTCGACGCGCTGGCGCTGTCGATCGACGACCAGGCCGCTTTCGCTACCCTATCGCGCCGACTGCTCGAGGATCTTGAGCTCGCCGATCCCGAATCGGATGCGGAGCAGGAGCCTGAAGAGGGCGGCGACGAGGACCAGGGCGAAGACGAGGGCCCCGACGAGCAGGACGACGCCGAGACCGACGGCGGCGCGCAGGGCGGCGAGATGGAGATGCGTTCGGAAGAAAGCGAGCGAGACGACGGCGAGGAGGAACAGGCCGACAGCGAAGCCGAGATGGAGGAAGGCGACGCCACCAGCGCCGATGATGGTGGCGAACAGGCGCGCGCCAACCCCTCGCGCCGCAACTGGCCCGACGAGCCCGCGACCGATTACAAGCCCTTCACCACCAAGTTCGACGAAATCGTCACCGCCGCCGAGCTCTGTGACGAGGAAGAGCTGCTACGCCTGCGCGCCTATCTCGACCAGCAGATGGCCAGCCTCGGCGGCGTCGTCACGCGCCTTGCTAACCGGCTGCAGCGGCGACTGATGGCGCAGCAGGCGCGCAGTTGGGACTTCGACCAGGAAGAAGGCCTCCTCGACGCCGCCCGGCTGGCGCGCGTGGTCGTCTCGCCGGGCCATTCGCTCAGCTACAAGGTCGAGCGCGAGACCGAGTTCAAGGACACCGTCGTCGGGCTGCTGATCGACAATTCAGGCTCGATGCGCGGACGACCTATCTCCATCGCCGCGACCTGCGCGGATATCCTGACCCGGACGCTGGAGCGCTGCGGGGTCGCCACCGAAATCCTCGGGTTCACGACGCGCGGATGGAAGGGCGGGCAGAGCCGCGAGGCGTGGCTCGGCGAAGGACGTCCGCCGCATCCTGGTCGCCTCAACGACCTCCGCCATATCATCTACAAGCGCGCGGATGAGCCCTATCGCCACGCGCGAAAGAGCCTCGGCCTGATGATGCGCGAGGGGCTGCTGAAGGAAAATATCGACGGTGAAGCGCTGCTATGGGCGCACAACCGGCTGATCGCGCGTCCTGAGGAGCGAAGAATCCTGCTGGTCATTAGCGACGGGGCGCCGGTCGACGATTCAACCGCGTCGGCCAATGGCGGGACCTATCTGGAAAAGCATCTTCGTCAGGTCATCGGCTGGATCGAATCGCGCTCCAGCGTCGAATTGTCTGCGATCGGAATCGGACACGATGTGACGCGATACTATTCGCGCGCGGTGACGATCATGGACGCCGAACAGTTGGGCGGCGCGCTGATCGAGCAGCTCGCAGGCCTATTTGACCAGAAATGAGAGAGTTCGTCGGGCGGATGGGCCCGGAGTGATACGCACTCCGGGCCCCCCTCTGTACGCAACAGGAGGGATTCGGTCCGCCTCACGACGTGCTGACGAAGGGAAAAGGGGGAAACCTCCGTCCATGGATGCGCTTATGGCCGATTCGCAGTTGAACGAGGCTGAATAGGTCGTGCAGCGAATGTTCATGAAATCACGCATTTTCAATGGCTTGTCTGTCGGCTTGGCGACATTGCTGGCATTTGGACGGATCCACGGCATGCCATCGATCGCGCCGTTGCCCACAGCTGCTCGGCCCATTGTCGCGACCCCCGTCGAGGTCGGTGACCCGCCAAGTCCCTTCCGCCTCGCCGGGGCATGGAGTCTCGAATCGCCCGACCGCCGCCTGCGCGGCATTTCCGGCCTCGCCATCGACGGCGAGGGGCTGCGCGCGATCAGCGATCTTGGCGCTGCCGTCCGGTTGGATGCCCCGAACGGAGCGGCGCAAGCGGCCGCATTCGCCGACCTTCGCGACGGGCCCGGCCGGTTCGGGTATAAAATCCACCGCGACGCTGAGGCAGTCACGACCGACGGACAGGGCGGCTGGCTGGTGGCGTTCGAGCAGCGCCATTCGCTGTGGCGCTACGACCGCGATTTCGCGCACAGCTACCAGCTTGCCCCGATCGATCGTCCATGGGCGAACAATGGCGGCGCGGAAGCTATTCTCCGGCGCGACGGCCAAATCGTCGTGTTCTCGCAGGCAGGGGACGAGGTGTTGACGCTCTCGGGCGGACGCTGGATCGGCCGCCCGCTAGAGACCGGCGGGTGGGAAGTCGCCGACGCAGCGATGGCGCCGGACGGCGCGACCTGGCTTTTGCTGAGGCGATTCGGGATGCGCGGGTTTGAAAATGCCCTCGCCCCGCTGGCGGAGCGAAACGGCGCATTTGCAGTGGGCAGTGTGACGCCGGTGCCCAAGGGCTGGTCGGACAATCTGGAGGGGTTGGCGATCGCGCAGCAATCCGACGGCCTGCGCTTCTGGCTGATCAGCGACGACGGCCACCGCATCTTCGCGCGCACGCTGCTGATCGCACTCGACCTGCCGCTGACACAAGAAAACGCCCGGCTGTGAGGCCGGGCGCTGTCTGAAACTCACAAAACTTCAGGCTGCTCTCATAACCGTCCCCCGGACGGTTACTTCGCAGCCTTCTTGGCGAGTTCGCGCTTCAGCTTTGCCGCCTTCGGCGACAGCTTGTCTTCGCTCGTCTTCACGAGCCAGTTGTCGAGGCCGCCGACATGCTCGACCGAACGCAGGCCGTGGGTCGACACGCGAAGCTTCACGCTCTTTTCAAGCGATTCGCTCATCAGCGTCACGTTCTGCAGGTTCGGCAGGAACGTGCGCTTGGTCTTGTTGTTGGCGTGGGAAACGTTGTTACCCACCTGCCGGCCCTTGCCGGTCAGCTCGCAAACGCGCGACATCGGTCACATCCTAATCTGAAGGTTGGACGCCGAAGCGCCCGGAAAGCGCCGCCCGATACCGTCACAGGACCAATACGTCAACCTTTCGGCGCCGCTTTCCGCTCACGCGCGGGAAACCTTGGCGCGACTTCGGGCGTTGGCTGGGCACATCTTAGGGGAGCAGTCGCATGCGTGCCATCTTCGTTCTGCTGATCGTTGCGGTGATCGGCTTGATCGCTGCCATCCAGTTTGGGCTGATCAACATCACCCAGACCCAGCCTGCCACGACTCCGACGGTCACGGCGGAGAACGGCGTGATTCGCGCCGAACCCGGGCAGGCACCGGCCTTCGACGTCGAAACCGGCACCGTTGGCGTCGGGACGCGCGAAGCCAATGTCGTCGTTCCCCAGGTCGAAGTCACCAAGGGTCAGGCGACGGTCAAGGTTCCGACGGTCGAGGTCAACAAGCCGGCCGACGCCCCCGCCAAGCCCTGATCCTGCCGGATGACGTCGTCGTCGTGCTGCGCTAGCGTGGCACGGTGACCGCCTTTCCACTCCCTGCACCGATGCGCCGCGCGCTCGACCTGGCCGCCGAATCTGCTGCGGCGGGGGAGGTGCCTGTCGGCGCAGTGATCACGCGCGGCGACGAGGTGATCGCCGAAGCTGGCAATGCCATGCGCGGCACGCTCGATCCGACTGCCCACGCCGAAATCGTTGCGATCCGCCGGGCGGCGGAGCGGCTCGGTGAGCCGCGCCTCGACGGCTGCACCCTGTGGGTGACACTGGAGCCTTGCGCCATGTGTGCCGGCGCCATCGCACTGGCGCGGCTCGACGCGGTGCGCTTTGCCGCGGAAGACCCGAAGGGCGGCGGCGTCCTTCATGGTGCGCGGGTCTTCAGCCAGCCGACCTGCCACCATCGACCCGATGTGCTGGGCGGGATCGGCGAGGCCGAGGCGGCGCGCCAACTGCGCAATTTTTTCGAGGCACGCCGGACATAGAAAAGGGCGCCGCAAGCGACGCCCTTTCCCGTAATTTCAGCTGTTGGCTTAGTAGGCGCTCTGCTGGGTGACCGGGACCACCTTGATTTCGACGCGGCGGTTGGCCTGGCGGCCCGCCTCCGTATCGTTCGACGCGATCGGCTGGGTTTCGCCATAGCCGCGGACGCCCATGCGGGCGCGGGCGACGCCGCGACCGGCCAGATAGTCGGCGACCGACTGGGCGCGCTGCTGCGACAGGGTCATGTTGTAATCGTCGGGACCATCGGCGCTGGCGTGGCCAAGGACGTCGATATAGGTCTGGTTATAGGTCGACAGGGTCTGGGCGACTTGGTCGAGCGTGCCTTGGAACTGCGGCTGGATAGCCGAGCTGTTGACCGGGAAGGTGATGCCCGACGGCATGCGCAGGATCAGGTCGTCGCCCTGACGGATCACGTCGACGCCGGTGCCGGCGGTCTGGCGACGGAGGTCGGCTTCCTGGCGGTCCATGTATGCGCCGACAGCGCCGCCGGCGATCGCGCCGATACCGGCGCCGAGGATCTTTTCGGTGCGGTCGCTGCGGCCTCCGACAAGATCACCCACGAGGTAGCCGCCGAGCGCGCCGCCGATGGCGCCGATCGCGGTCTTCGAAATGGTCCGCTGACCCGTGTAAGGATCGGTGGTGCAAGCGGCGGTCATGACCGCGGCGGAGGCGGCGAGAACGCCAAGAATGTGAATGCGACGCATTGAAAATCTCCGGATATGCGTGTTGGGATCGGGTGAGGGAACGGCAGGAAAGGCCGATTGTTCCGCCTGATGATCGGACGTCCGGCCTTGCCGTGGCGCGAAATTGACGGCATGGACTCGACCATATCATGAGCGACGCGCTCCTCCCCTTTCCCTGGCTCGACCTTCTGCTCATCGTGGCGCTCGTCGCGCTAAACGGCGTATTCGCGATGAGCGAGCTGGCGATCGTGTCGTCGCGCGAGGCGCGGCTGAAGGCGCTGGCAAAAAGCGGGTCGAAGGGCGCGAAGGCGGCGCTCGACCTCGCTGCGGAACCGGGTCGCTTCCTTTCGACCGTGCAGATCGGGATTACCCTCATCGGCATCCTGGCCGGTGCCTATTCGGGCGCCAGCCTAGGTGACCCGGTCGGGCAGCGGCTTGCGCTGCTGGGTATCGATCCCGAAACGGCAAGGACGGTCGGCTTTGGGCTCGTCATTGTCTTCACGACCTTCATTTCGCTGATCATCGGCGAGCTAGTTCCCAAGCAGTTTGCGCTGCGCAATCCGGAACCGATCGCCGCCTTCCTGGCCCGGCCGATGATCTGGCTGTCGAAGCTGACCGCCCCCTTCGTCTGGCTGCTCGACCGCACCAGCGCGATGATCTTCAAGCTGGTCGGCCTCGACCGGGAATCGAAGAATGTCGTGACGGCCGAGGAACTGCACCTTGTCGTGGCGGAAGCGCAGACTGCAGGCGTGCTTGAGGAAAGCGAGCGGGCGATCATTTCGGGGATCGTCCGATTGGCCGATCGCCCGGTGCGCGAAGTGATGACCCCGCGCACCGACATCGACTGGATCGACATCGGCTGTTCGCGTGACGAGCTGCGCCAGACGCTGTCGGAAACGCCGCACAGCCGCTTGCCCGTGGCCGACGGGTCGGTCGACAATATCGTCGGGGTGGTGTCGACCCGCGACATGCTGACAGCTCTGCTCGACGGGCGAGAAATCGATATCCGCGAACTGATGCGCGATGCGCAGGTCATCCCCGACCTGATGGACGCGATGGACGCGCTGGCGGTGCTTCGCGGGGCCGATGTCCCGCTCGCGCTCGTCCACGACGAATATGGTCACCTCGACGGCATCGTGACCCCGGGTTCGATCCTTGCCGCACTGGCAGGCGCTTTCGCCAACGACCTCGACGAGGGTGAGGACCCGCCCTGCGTCGAGCGGGAAGACGGCAGCTGGCTGGTGTCGGGCGCGGCGAGCGCCGACCTCCTATCCGATCGGCTGGGGGTAGCGATGCCCGGTGAGCGCGATTATTCGACCGTCGCCGGTTTCGCGCTTTCGGTCCTGAAGAAGATCCCGGAAACGGGCGAGCATTTCAAATATGACGGCTACCGGTTCGAAGTCGTCGACATGGACGGCCGCAAGATCGACAAATTGCTCGTCACCCGGCCGCGCAAGCCGCGCGGCGAGCGGACGGCGGACGAACAGTCCGCCGCCTGATCGACCTCAAAGATTGCCGAATTTTACCGCGTAGCCGTCGGTGTCTCCGCGGGCGAGATAGTCGGCCTGCTCAACGATCCGGTCCCGGGCAAAGCGGCCCTTGAAGGCGCCGAGCGAGGCGTCGAGCGTTTCGACCTGTCCCGGCGACAGCCCGGCGATCTGGTCGAAGCGCATGATGCCGCGCTCGTTCAGCAGCGCGGCCATCTTCGGCCCGACACCCTTCAGCTTCTGCAGATCGTCGGGCGCACCCGCGGCGCCGGGCAGTTCGGCATGAACCTTGGTGCCGAGGATTTGGCCCGCCACGTCGCTGGTGGCGGCCGCGGCCTCATCAGCGACACCTTTTCCTTCGCCGACCTTCGTCATGTGCGGGCGCACCGGCGCGCTGTCGCTGAGCGTCACGCGCTGACGCGGCTTGAAAAAGAAGTAGCCGGTGATCAGACCGATCAGGACGGCGACGAGGATGATGGGCCAATATTCGGTCAGGAAAGCCACGGGTTCAGATCCTCTTCTTGTAGATGTTGGCGCGACGGCGCAGTTCGAACAAATAACCGATGATCATGCCCAGTGCGAAGCTGACCAGTCCCAGCAACTGGGCTTCGACCGCCAGCGGCAACAGGAACACATTCGGCTGGAAACCGCCCTTCGGGTCGACCCAGGACGCGTCGAGAATGCCGTAAATGTCGTTCAGGATGCGGGCCAGTTCGGCACGCTGGAAACCGTCCGGATTGCCTTCGATCAGGACGCGGCGCGTCAGGGGCGCGCGCTGCATTTTGGCGCTGAAGACCGGACGGCCGTTGATTTCCGGCACATCGTTGTAGCGGATCGTGCGCTCGGCACGCTGGTCGACGGTTTTGGCGAAGCGCTCGCCCGCGCCCAGCGGACCATGCCACAGGGCGGAAAAGGCCAGCGTCGCGGCAATGCCGATCAGGAAAATACGTCGGGGGGTCATGCGCTTCGCTCCAGTTCGCGCCAGCCGATGTCGCGGCGGCAGAAGCCGTCTTCAAAGTCGATCACGTCCACGGCCTGGTAAGCCCGATCGCGCGCCTCGCGAAGGGTCGAACCTCTGGCGGTGACGGCCAGCACGCGGCCGCCGGTCGAAATGATCCCCTGGTCGTCGGATGATGTGCCCGCATGGAAGACGGTGATGCCGTCGATCGCTTCGGCGCGGCCCAGTCCTGTAATCCGTCCGCCCTTCACCGGGGTGCCGGGATAGCCCAGCGCCGCGATGATGACGGTCATGCTGGTGTCGCGGCTGAGTGACGGGGCGTCGAACGGCGCGCCGGTGGCCACGGCATGGAGCAGCGCGGCGAAATCGCCCTCGATCCGCGGCATGATCGCTTCGCACTCTGGATCGCCGAACCGGACATTATATTCGATCAGCTTGGGGCCGGCGGCGGTCAGCATCAGTCCGGCAAAAAGGACGCCGGAAAAGGGTGTGCCCGCATCGGCCATCGCTCGGGCCGTCGGCTCGACGATCTCGCGCATCGCCCGCGCTTCGAGCTCGGGGGTCAGGACCGGGGCGGGCGAATAGGCACCCATGCCGCCGGTGTTCGGGCCGGTGTCGCCTTCGCCGACCCGCTTATGGTCCTGCGCGGAGGCGATCGCGACGGCGCGCGGCCCGTCGACCAGCGCAAACAGACTGGCCTCTTCGCCTTCAAGGAATTCTTCGATCACCAAAGGCCCGTCGCCGGCCGCGCGGATCGCGGCCTCGGCTTCTTCGCGGCTCATGGCGACGGTGACGCCCTTGCCCGCCGCAAGGCCGTCGGCCTTGATCACCACCGGGATCGAAAAGCGGTCGAGTGCGGCCAGCGCGTCGGCTTCGGTTTCTATCCGGACATAGGCCGCGGTGGGGATGTCATGCCGAGCGCAAAGGTCTTTGGTAAACCCCTTCGAACCTTCCAGCTGGGCCCCTGCGGCCGACGGGCCGAAGCAGGCGATGCCGGCGGCGCGGCATGCGTCGGCAACCCCGGCGACCAGCGGCGCTTCAGGGCCGACCACGACAAGGTCGACGCCTTCACGCTGCGCCAGCGCGACAACCGCAGTGGGATCGCACGGGTCGATCTCGACGCATTCGGCCCAGCGGGCGATGCCGGGATTGCCGGGACCCGCGATCAGCCGCGTGCAGCTTGGCGATTGCTTCAGCCGCCACGCCAGCGCATCTTCGCGCCCACCCGAACCCAGCAACAGGATATTCATGCCTCTCCCCGACGATCTTGAACCACAGGGCCTCCTAGCCGAGGCGAAGGGCGGCGACAATTCGCCTCCGCTGTCGGTCAGCGAACTGTCGGGCGCGCTCAAGCGCACGGTGGAAAGCGCCTTCGGCTTCGTCCGCGTCCGCGGCGAGATCAGCGGATGGAAGCGCCACAGCTCGGGCCATTGCTACTTCACCTTGAAGGACGAGAGCGCCGCCATCGACGCGGTCATCTGGAAGGGGCAGGCAGCCAGCCTCGCGTTCCGGCCAGAAGACGGCGCGGAGGTCGTCGCGACCGGCAAGCTGACCACCTACCCGGGGCGATCGAAATATCAGATCGTCGTCAACCGCATGGAGCTGGCAGGCGAGGGGGCGCTGATGGCGCTGCTCGACAAGCGGCGTCGCGCGCTCGCCGCCGAAGGCCTGTTCGACGACGGCCGCAAGCGCCCCCTGCCTTTCCTGCCGCGCGTGATCGGGGTGGTGACATCGCCGACCGGCGCGGTCATCCGCGACATCCTGCATCGGCTGGAAGATCGCTGCCCGACCCACGTCATCGTCTGGCCGGTGCCGGTGCAGGGTGACGGCGCTGCCGCCAAGGTGGCGGCAGCGATCCGCGGCTTCGGTTCGCTGAAGCTCGGCGGACCCATACCCCGACCCGACCTGCTGATCGTAGCGCGCGGCGGGGGTTCGATCGAGGATCTGTGGGCGTTCAACGAGGAAGAGGTGGTGCGCGCCGCGGCAGAATCGCCGATCCCGCTGATCAGCGCGGTCGGCCACGAAACCGACACCACGCTGATCGATTTCGCCTCTGACCGACGTGCGCCGACTCCCACCGCCGCAGCCGAGATGGCGGTGCCGGTGCGGGCCGAACTGGCGGCGTGGCTGGGCGAGCTTGGCCATCGCTCGGCCTCGTCGCTCAATCGCCTCTCCTCGCGCCTTGCCGAGCGCTACGACCTGAGCGCCGCGCGCTGGCCCGACGCCGCCAACCTGTTCGCGCCGCTCGCGCAGCGGGTGGACGACGCCGCCGACCGTTTGCCACGCGCGCTGGTCCAGCGGACGGCCCATGCCCGCGCCGATTTTGCCGGGGTTGCACCGCGGCTCCAGCGCCGGCTGATCGACGACAAGATCGACCGGCTCGGCGACCGGCTGGCATCGCTGGCGCGACTGGCGGCGCTCGCCCATCACGACCGCCCGCTGCAACGCGGCTTCGTTCGCGTCACCGATCGGCAGGGCAGGACGCTGGTCCATGCCGCGGACGCCCGCGCCGCCGGCCTTGTCGACCTGCACTTCGGTGACGGAACGGTGCCCGCGACGATCGGCGATGGGGCGCCGCCGCCGTCACGGGTTGAGCCGAAGCGCGCCAAGCCCTATCTCGGCAAGCAACCTGGACTGTTCGATACGGAAGACTGAACGATGCTGATGGGCGGACGTACCCGCGAGGCCAAGATCCATTACATGGACGGCACCTTCCGCCTGCTGGCGACGGGCGACCATGTTCGATGCGCGGTCACCGGCACGATCATCCCGCTCGAAGAATTGCGTTACTGGTCGGTCGCGCGGCAGGAAGCCTATGTCGACGCCGCCGCCAGCCTCGAAGGCGAGCGGCGCGCCGGCGCGATCTGACCGGCGCCGGCCCTATTCGGTCCGCCTGACCTTTACGCCCGGCTGCTTGTTGACGCTGAGGATATAACTGCTCAGCGCGCCCTTCTTGATCAATACCTTGTCGCCGATGCGCGGGTCGATGACGATGACCTTGGCGTCGGTCTGCACCCAGCGGCTGCCATCCTGAAGCCGGAAGATGAATCCGTCGACGGTCCGGCCAAGTCCCGCGATCACGCCGTCGACCTGCTTGATCTCCACCGTATCGTCGTCATCGCCGAAGATGCCGAGGTTGGGAATGCCGAAGCCGAACAGGCCCTTTTTGGTCTTGCGCACCCCTTCCTTGTCGAACACGACCAATTCCTTGTTCGACACGGCGGAATCGATGGCAGCTGCCGCCTTGTCGAAGCAAGCCAGGCGTTCCGCTTCGCCGGCGATGGCGCGGCAGGCGAGGAGGCCCGTGATCTGCGCGGGCGGCGGGCCGCTCTTCACGCTGCGGGCGAAGGACGGGCTGGAGGCGAGGCACACCATGCCCAGCGCGATCAATGCTGCCCGACCATATCCCATCGCCATACCTCCCGAAAATTTGGCTTGTCTTAAGCTGCAGGGTGCGACGGCGGCAAGAAGCGAGTGTTGCAAAAACACTACAACCCCTCTTGGAAGTGCCTCACAACGCCCTCGTCGCGTTGCGTTGGTTTGCAGCTTTCCCGTATCAAGGCCGACAGTTCGGCAGTGTCTCACTGCTGTACACGGCTGGCTGCAAGTATGCGGCCCATAAGGGGAAGAACCTATATGAAGCTCGATTTTCGTCAGCGGCTGCTCGCCACGACCCTTCTGGTCGGCGCGAGCGTGATCGCATCTCCGGCGTTTGCGCAGGACGCAGCGCCGCAGCCTGACACGCCCACCGGTCCGGTCGAAGGCCAGCCGACGCCCACCGTCGCGGCGGACGGCGCGCCGGTCGAAACGACCAAGGACATCGTCGTCACCGGCACCCGCATTCCGTCGGCCAACCTTGAATCGGTTGCGCCGGTCACGGTCGTGTCGAACCAGGATCTGAAGCTGCAGGGCACCGCCCGAGTCGAAGATCTTCTCAACTCGCTGCCGTCGGTCGTCTCGGGTCAGAACTCGGGCATCTCGAACGGCTCGGACGGCACCGCCACGGTCGACCTTCGTGGTCTCGGCGCCAAGCGCACCCTCGTGCTGGTCAACGGCCGCCGCCTGACCCCGGGTTCGCCGGTCACTGCCGGCCCGGCCGACATCAACATCATCCCGTCGTCGATCGTGAAGCGGGTTGAAGTCCTCACCGGCGGCGCGTCGTCGACCTACGGCGCGGACGCCGTGTCGGGCGTCGTCAACTTCATCATGGACACCGACTTCGAAGGCATCCGCTTCGACGGTCAGTACAGCTTCTATCAGCACACCAACAAGAACCGTGAGTTGTACAACGGCCAGACGATGTACGACATCCTGAATGCTCGTATCAACGCCGGCCTCGACGGCTATGGCTATCCGAAGGGCAATGTTGCCGACGGCGGTTCGTTCGACGGCACCGTGACCATCGGCACCGGCTTCGATGACGGCCGCGGCCATGCGACCGCTTATTTCGGC
Organism: Sphingomonas jaspsi DSM 18422; assembly: GCF_000585415.1. Taxonomy (NCBI): domain Bacteria; kingdom Pseudomonadati; phylum Pseudomonadota; class Alphaproteobacteria; order Sphingomonadales; family Sphingomonadaceae; genus Sphingomonas; species Sphingomonas jaspsi. Next base: position 645,270 of record NZ_KK073876.1, read on the forward strand.
TACCGCAAGGTCAACCCGGTCCTCCAGTCGCGTCGCGACTATTCGGCTTGTACGATCCAGAACACCGGTGCTGCGCTCAGCAACCCGCGTCGTCTGAACCCGCAGGCTGGTGTCCAGTGCGGCGGCTCGCTGACCAACGCCGGTGGTACCGCGCTGTTCTACGTCACCGGCACCTCGACGGTCTATGACCTCGGCACCGACACGGCTTTTGCCACCGGTCCGCGCTACAACTTCGCCCCGCTGAACTACTTCCAGCGTCCGGACGAACGTTACACCGCCGGCGTGTTCGCGAACTATGAAATCTCGCCGGCGATCAAGCCGTACCTTGAATTCATGTTCATGGACGACCGCAGCGTTGCGCAGATCGCCCCGTCGGGCGACTTCGGCAACACGCTGACCATCAACTGCGACAACCCGCTGCTGACCAGCAACCAGTTCGACACGCTGTGCACGGGCGCGAACCTGATCAACGGGTTCATCGGTAACTTCCCGGTTGCGACCGGTGCGCCGTTCAACCCGGACAACGCCGCGGCGCCGATCGATTTCATCGACCCGACGACTGGAAATACCTACAACAAGGGTTTCTTCCAGCTGCTGCGTCGTAACATCGAAGGCGGCCCGCGTCAGGCGGATCTCCAGTACACCACCTACCGTGGCGTGCTGGGCACCAAGGGCGATCTCGGCAAGGCCTGGTCGTACGATGCCTACTATCAGTATGGCCGCGTCAACTATAACCAGACCTACCGCAACGAATTCTCCGTTGCCCGTCTGAACCGCGCCCTTGACGTTGTCACCGACACCCGCGCCGGCAGCCCGACCCTCGGTCAGGCCGTCTGTCGTTCGGTGCTGGATGGCAGCGATCCGAACTGCGTGCCCTACAACATCTTCACCCCGGGCGGCGTCAGCCAGGCGGCGGTCGACTATCTGTCGGCGACCGGTCTGCAGCGCGGCCGTACCTCGGAACAGGTGGCTCACGTCGACTTCACCGGCCTGCTCGGTGAATATGGCCTGAAGTCGCCTTGGGCCGAAGACGGCGTGGCGATCAACCTCGGTGCCGAATACCGCAAGGAAAAGCTGGCCCTGGACGTCGACAATGCGTTCGCGACCGGCGACCTGACCGGCCAGGGCGCTCCGACCCTGCCGATCAGCGGCAACTTCACGGTCAAGGAATTCTTCGGCGAAATCCAGATTCCGATCGTGCAGAAGAGCTTCATCTACGACTTGAGCTTCACTGGCGGCTACCGCCGGTCGGACTACAAGACGTCGGGTGGCAGCTCGTACACCACCGACACCTACAAGCTTGGTCTCGAATTCGCTCCGATCCAGGACGTCCGCTTCCGCGCTGCCTACAACCGGGCAGCTCGTGCGCCGAACATCCAGGAACTGTTCGCGACCCAGTTCGTCGGACTCGACGGCGGCACCGATCCGTGCGCCGGCATCACCGTGTCGGCCACCGACTACGGCTGTCTGGCCCAAGGTCTGGTCGTCGGTCAGTCGGTCACCCCGAACCCGGCCGCCCAGTACAACGGTCTGCTCGGTGGTAACCCGAACCTGACGCCGGAAACCGCGACCACGAAGACGCTCGGCGTCATTCTGCAGCCGCGCTTCATTCCGCGCTTCGCGCTGACCATCGACTGGTTCGACATCAAGCTTCGGGACGCGATTCAGGGCTACGGCGCTGACGCGATCCTCAATGACTGCGTGTCGAACGCGACGGCAACCTTCACGCCCGATTCGTGCAACCTGATCAACCGCGATCCGGCCGGTTCGCTGTGGCTGACCTCGGGTGGTTATGTGATCGACACCCCGACCAACGTCGGTGGCGTGCAGACCCGCGGCATCGAGTTCAATGCGAGCTACTCGCATCGTCTCGGCGGCCTCGGCAACCTGTCGGCCAGCATGATCGGCACGTGGACGAAGAAGTATGAAGTCGATAACGGTCTGACCCCGGTCTATGACTGCGTCGGCTACTTCGGCACGACCTGCAGCAATCCGATCCCGGAATGGAAGCACAAGGCTCGCCTGAGCCTGAATACTCCGTCGGGTATCGGCCTGTCGCTGCAGTGGCGCTTCATCGGCAAGTCGCAGATCGACTTCGCCAACCCGAGCGCCAGCCTCAACTCGTCCTACTACGAAGCGCTGTCGAAGATTAAGGCGTACAACTACTTCGACCTCGCGACGTCGTTCACCTTCGGCGATCACTACAATTTCCGCCTCGGTGTGAACAACCTGTTCGACAAGGCCCCGCCGCTGGTCAGCTCGGGCTCGGGTGCCTTCGGCGCCAGCGCCTGCCCGACCGGTCCGTGTAACGGTAACACCTGGCCGGGCACCTACGACGCCCTTGGTCGTTACATGTACGCCGGCGTGACGCTGGACTTCTAATCCGACCCGAAAGGGTTTGATGAAAAGGGGCGGTGGATCTTCGGATCCGCCGCCTTCTTTTTTGCTCGCATCCCGGCTCCCGTCCGTCCTATCTGGACGCCATGACCACCAACCAGATCGACGAGCCGACGCGCGCAGCCATCGGGACCATGATCGGCCTTGCGCGGGCGGGCCGGTTGGCCGAGGCCCGGAGCAGCGGCAAGAATGCCCTGGCCAGCGTCGGCGACCCCGGCCCCGTCCACGCCATCCTAGGTCGGATGGCGTGCGAAAGCGGGGATTTCGACGACGGTGTCCATCACCTCAGGATCGCGATCGACGCACTTCCGCGCGAACCGGCCGTCCGGCTCGATCTGGCCGCGGCGCTGACGCAACTGCAGCGGTTTGCCGACGTGCTGGACGTGTTGCCGATCGACCTGTGCCGCGCCGACCCCACCTTGCAGATGGCGCGCTTCCGCGGCTTCGCTGCCCAGTCGCTCGAAGATTTTGAACAGGCGGTCGAGGCCTATCGCATCGTGGTCGATGCGGCACCCGACGATGCGGGCACCTGGAACAACCTTGGCAATGCCGAAGAGGCACTGGGTCGCTTCGACGATGCGATCGTAAGCCTGCAGCACGCCTATCGCCTCGATCCGGCCTCCGCGCCGACAAGGCTCAACCTGGCTCAGTCGCTGGGCAACGCCGGCCGCAACCATGAGGCGCTGGAGCTTCTGCGCAACGCGGCGCAAGATACGCCCAACGATTTCCAGACGCAGTTCGAGCTTGGCCGGATCGCGACCCGCCTTGGCGACAATAAGACAGCCTTGGCGGCCTATGAGGCGGCCCATCGCCTGGACCCGGCCCATGCCGACACGCTGGCGAGGCTGGCCGCGCAGAAGGCGGTCGCCTGGGACGTCGATGGCGCCGTTGCCACCTACCGCCGGGCATTGGAGCTGGCACCGGCCATGCCGGAAGCGCACATCGGCCTTGCGATCATGAGCGAGCAGCAGAACGACACTGCGGGCCTCGAACAGGTCGCAGCCGACGCGCGCGCGGCGTGGGTGGCACCGGAATCCCAGTCCTTTATCGATGCGCTCGTCCATCGCCGTCACAAGCGCTGGGAAGAGGCGCTGGCCGCGGCGCAGGCGTCGGGCACGGAATATGAGCCGATCCGTCGCATGCAGATCATCGGCGAAGCGAACGATCGCCTGGGCCGGGCGGAAGAGGCCTTTGCTGCCTATTCCGAGATGAACCGGCTTGCGTCCGAAGCGCCGCACGGCCCGTTGCAACTCGCCGACCTGTACCGCGATCAGGTCGACAAAACCTTGGCAATCATGACCCAGGACTGGTTCGCGGGCTGGTCTCCTCCAGCCGCGAAAACGCCGGACGAACATTCCTCGCCAGTGTTCCTGTGCGGGTTCCCGCGTTCCGGAACGACGCTGCTCGATACGCTGCTCATGGGGCATCCCGACGTTCGGGTGCTGGAGGAAAAGCAGGCATTCCCGGATGTCGAACGTGCGATCGGCGACGTCGCCAATCTGGCGACCATGAGCGAGGAGCAAATCCTGTCATCTCGCCGCGATTATTGGACCGCGGTGAACCATCTTACGGACCTGCCGGACGACGCGATGTTGATCGACAAGTCGCCGCTCTATTTGAACAAGGTCCCCGCTATCCACCGGCTGTTCACCGACGCCCGCTTCATCCTGGCGTTGCGGCACCCGATGGACGTGGTGTTGAGCTGTTTCATCACCAATTTTCGCCCCAATGCCGCGATGGCCAATTTCCTGACCCTGGAACGGACGGCGCAGATCTACGACGCCAGCTTCCGGGCATTCGAGGAGGCTGACCGCTTGCTCGACCTGCAGGTCTTTCCGGTGGTCTACGAGCGAATGGTTGAGGACAAGGATGCAGAGCTGCGTCCGCTGTTCGACTGGCTTGGCCTCGATTGGAACGAGGTCGAGGGCGACCATCTGGCCACCGCGTCGAAGCGCGGGGTCATCACCACCGCGAGCTACGCGCAGGTCAACGAGCCGATCTATCGCCGTTCGGCCGGACGCTGGACCAAATACCGCCGCCAGCTCGAACCCGTCATTCCGATCCTCGCCCCGTGGGTCGAGCGTTTGGGCTACTCGCTCGACGACCCGACCAAGGTCCCGGAACGAGGGGTCATCGCATGACCGTGGCCGAAGCCGATGCGGCAGCGGCGCGGGGCGATATCACCGCTGCCGCGGCATTGCTCGAGCAGGCCGTAGCCGCGGAGCCCGACAATCCCGAATTGTGGATGAAGCTGGCCGCGTTGCAGCGACATCTGCAGCAGCCCGCCCGTGCGCTTCAGTCGGTCAACCGCGTGCTGGCGCTTACCGAGCTCGATTTCATGGCCCTGTCGTTCAAGGCGATGCTGATGGAGCAGCTGGCGCCCGATGCGGCGGGTGAGGCATGGGCCAATGCCCTGACCCAGCTGCCGCCGGGCCAGCTGCCGCCGCATGTGCAAAGCGTCGTGCAGCGGGGCATTGCATTGCGGGACCAGTGGACCGACCGCCGCGACGCGAAACTGGCGGACGCCGCCCGCGCGGCAGAGGCGAGGGCCGACCCGGAGGAGGCGACCCGCATCGCGCGGTTCCGCACCAATATCTCGCGCAAGACGGCTGTCTATCATAGCGAACCCACCGACTTCCATTTCCCGGGGCTGAGGGAACGCGAATTTCACGCACGCGCCGACCATCCATGGCTCGAAACGCTTGAACGGCATGCCGATGTCATCGCGGCGGAACTGCAGGCGGTCATGGCGGCGGAGCGGACCGAACTGGTGCCGTATATCCAGTACGAAGACCATGCCCCGATGGCGCAATGGCGCGAGCTCAACCGCAACCGTGACTGGACTGCGATCCACCTGCTGCAAAACGGCCGCCGCATCGATGCCAACGCCCGGCATTGTCCCGAAACAATGGCCTTGCTAGCGACCTTGCCGCAGCCGGACGTGGCCGGCGCCGGACCCAATGCGATGTTTTCGCTGCTGGCCCCGCACACGACCATCCCGGCGCATGTCGGGGTGGCCAACACGCGGCTGGTCTGCCACCTGCCGCTGATCGTTCCGGAAGGTTGCTGGTTCCGGGTCGGCGCAGAAACCCGGTTCTGGAAGCAGGGTCAGGCGTTCGTGTTCGACGACACCATCGAGCATGAAGCTGCGAACCCCAGCGACCAGCTTCGCGTGGTGTTCATTTTCGACATCTGGCACCCCGACCTGACCGAGGTCGAGCGCGACGCGGTGCGGAGCATCATCGGCGCCGAAACGGGAGTGGGCGGGGCGTTGTGACCGCAAGGTATCCGTCGCCGGCGCAATTGGCGGAAGCCGCCCGCGCGGCGCTGGATAGCGGGCGTGAGGCGTCGGTGATCGACGATGTCGCCGTCACGGCGCGACAGTGGGGCAGCGACGCATCGTCGTGGCAGTGGGCCGGGCTCCTGTACCGGTCGCTACAGGATCACCGCAAGGCGCTGGCCGCCTTTGCACGGGCCTCCGATCTTGCTCCCGACAACGCACTGATCGCCATGAGCCTGGCGCAGGTCCAGCTCGAAGCGGGTCTCGATGCGGCGCCACAGTTCGAACGTGCCATCCGCCTGTCGCCCACCGGGGATGCGCTGCTTGGCCTGACCGCATCGCGGTACGCCAGGGGCGAAGGCCGCGCCGCCCTGTCCGACCTTGCAGCGATTCTCGACCGCAATCCGCTGTGGGTGCAGGGGCACCGGCAATGGGCACAGCTGGCGGCGATGACGGGCGAGGCGGCCCGCGCGACTGAAACGATCGACCGGGCGATCGCCGCGCACCGCGAAACGGCGGCGCTATGGGGCGCTAAGATCGACCTGCTGGAACAGGCCGAACGGCATGAGGAGCGCCGAATGGTCTGCGAGGAGGCGATCGCGGCCACCGGCAACCCGCCAGCTTTCGCACTGGCCCGCGCTGCCGCGCTTTCCGACAGCGGGGACGATGCCGGGGCGCAGCAGGCCTTCGCCCGTCTTGGGGTGCCGACGACGATCGATCATGCCATCCGCCTCGCCCGCCACCTCATCCGCCTTGGCGAACGGGCGTCGCTGGCGCGTCTGGCGGATGAATGGATGGCGGGCAGCGACGCCCATCTTTTTTGGCCCTATGCGTCGATCGCCTGGCGATGGACGGCACCCGACCGATGGCAGTGGCTGGAAGGGGACGAGCGGCTGATCCGCGTGGTTGACCTTGCCGGGGCCGGCGTAGATCTCAACCAGTTGGCCATGCGCTTGCGGGCGCTGCACGGCGCGTCGGGCCGGTTTCTCGACCAATCGGTGAGGGGCGGGACGCAGACAGACGGTCCGCTGCTGTCGCGGCTCGATGCGGAAGTGGTGCAGCTCCGCGCCGCCCTCGTATCGGCGATTGACGATTATGTCCGCGGTCTGCCTCCGGTCGACCCCGGACACCCGATGCTCTCTCGTCCGCGATCCGGTCCGGTCCGCTTTGCGGGCAGCTGGTCGGTGCGCCTCGGGGCGGCCGGCTACCACGCCGCGCACGTCCATCCGCAGGGGTGGATCAGTTCGGCCTTTTACTGCGTCGTGCCGCCAACGGCGGGCGATGCGGGCCGCCTGGTGCTGGGATCGCCGCCGCCCGACCTTCGCACCGATCTGCCGCCGATCCGGGAGGTCGAGCCGATCGCGGGTCGGCTGGTGCTGTTCCCGTCGATGATTTGGCACGGCACCCTTCCCTTTGGCGAAGGCGAACGAATGACCGTGGCGTTCGACGTCGCGCCTTGCCGCGACGCCTGAGGTCGTTGGTCGAAGGCGGATTGACATGGCCGTCCCGCCACGAAACGCTGCGCGCATCACATTGCACGAGGTGGAAATGCGTAAGGCACTGATTCTCTTGTCCTCTATTGCCGTCCTCGCGTCCGGCGCGGCATTGGCCGCGGAACCGAAGAAGAAGGACGATCCGAGCCGCATGATCTGCGAGAAGCAGGAAGTCCTTGGCTCCCGGCTTGCGTCGAAGCGCGTCTGCAAGACCGCGGGAGAATGGGAGGCCGAGCGTCGCCAGGATCGCCAGGCGATCGACAAGACGCAGACGCAGAACAATGTCCGCCAGTAAGATCGTCAACGGTCGCGCTGTTTCGCGCGTCGTCGGCGCAGCGATCATCGCGGGGCTGGTATCGGTCAGTGGGTTGGCATCAGCCGCCGATCCGAAGAAGCCTGCGTCGTCCAAGGCCAGGGATCCGAACGAAAAGGTTTGCGAGACGCAGCAGGTGCTTGGATCGCGTCTCGCTGTGCGCAGGGTGTGCGCGACCCGCGCCGAATGGGCTGATCGCCGCGCGCAGGAGCGGGAGATGGTCGGTCGCAGCCAAGTCCAGCAATGCGTGATCGATCCCGCGACCGGAGTTTGCTCCTGACGGTCCGTGCAATTGGGGAGACTTGTGGCTAGACGGCTGGCATGACGCCCGAAGCCCTGCCTGCCCAATTCAGCAACGATGCCCGCTGGCTGGTCCAGGCGATCGACCCCCGGGCAAGCCTGGCACGGCTGGTCGACATGGACGCCGCGGCATATCGCGCGGCAAGTTTCCTCGACGACCGGATGCTCGCGGGAGGGTCGTTCACCAAGATGGTTGCGCTGGATGCCGTTTTTTCCGCGGCATCGACGCTCGATCCCGCCGGCTCAGGCTGGATTTTCCATATCGGCCATGTCGGCTCGACCCTGGTGTCGCGGCTGCTCGGCGAGTGGCGCGAAGCGCTTGCTCTGCGTGAACCGCGGTCGCTCCGCGACCTGACCTTCTTCGGCGAGGCCGACCGTCCTGCCGCCTGCGATGCCGTCAGGCGCCTGATGGGGCGAGCCTTTGCCCCCGACCAGCGCGTCATCGTCAAGGCGACCAGTTTCGTGTCGGAGCTTGCGCCGCAACTGATCGGGGCCGATGCCCGGGCCCTGCTGCTCTACGCATCGCCGAAGAATTACGTCGCCAGCATCCTCGCCGGCCCGAACAGCAGGGTCGAGCTCAACGCGCTGGAATCCACCCGCCGTCAGCGGCTAGCGGCCCGGGGGGTCGACACCGGCGATCTGCCAACCGATGCGCATCGCGCAGCCGCGACCTGGCTGACCGAAATGCTGTCGCTGCAGGCGGCAGCCGCGGCAGTCGGTGACCGGGCCCTTTGGTTCGATTTCGATTCCATGCTGGTCGACATGACAGAAGCCCTGTCGCGCGTTGCGGCGCATTTCGGATTGCCCGTCGACCATAAGATGATCCGTGAGATCGCCGAAGGACCGTTGATGGCGCGCTATTCGAAGGCGCTCGAATTTGACTATAGCCCTGGCTTGCGACGGGACCTGCTGGCCGAGGCGGGGCGGCAGCATCGCGACGACATTGAACGGGCGCTTGGCTGGCTGCATGATATGGTCGGGCGCCACCCGGACGCGGCGCCGCTCGCGAACTTCATGGCCTAGGAGAGAAGATGTATCGCATCCTGCCCCTGCTGACCCCGACCGAGGTCGCGGAATGTCGCAAGATCGCGGCCGCGAGCCAGTTCGTCGATGGACGGATCACCAATCCGCACAACAAGGCGAAGAACAACCAGCAGCTTCACGACCAGCAAGCATCGCAGCGCAGCAGCCAGCTATTGCTACAAGCCTTCCAGCGCAGCGAGGAATTCCGCGAATTCGCTTTTCCGGCGGTAATCGCGCCGCCGCTGCTGACCAAATACGGCCCCGGCATGCATTATGGCGCGCATGCCGACGCGGCGTTCCTCAATCTTGGCACGCACCGCATCCGCAGCGACATCAGCTGCACCATCTTCCTGAGCGACCCCAAGGATTATGACGGGGGCGCTCTTCACGTTCGATACGGCGACGCGGATCTTCGGTTCAAGCTCAACCCGGGCGAGGCGATCCTCTATCCCAGCGACACCTTCCACGAAGTCGAAAAGGTCACGCGCGGCGAACGGCTGGTGGCCATCACCTTCATCCAGAGCCAGCTCAAGAACCCCTTCGAACGCAGCCTGCTATTCGAACTGAACGAAGTCGCTGCGCTTGAAGGGCTGAAGATGGACCAGGAGAATTTCTCCCGTCTCCAGCTCGTCCAGGCCAACCTGCTGCGCTACTGGGCCGACAAACCCTAGAGCCTGGCGGCACCGCGCTCAGGCGGGCGTGATCACCAGCCCGCCGTCGCCCTCGTCGACCTTGACCGTCGACCCATCCTTGACCTTTCCCGACAGGATTTCGTCGGCGAGCGGGTCCTGCAGATATTTCTGCACCGCGCGTTTTAGCGGCCGGGCGCCATAGACCGGGTCGTAGCCGACGCGGCCGAGCCATGCCCGTGCCTTGTCGCTGAGGTCGAGCAGGATCTTGCGATCCTCCAGCAGCTTCTGGAGTCGCTTGACCTGGATATCGACGATCGGCCCCATGTGGCTGGCCGACAGGCGATGGAACAGGATGATTTCGTCTAGGCGGTTCAAGAATTCGGGCCGGAAATGGCCGCGCACCACTTCCATCACCTGCGCTTCGACATTGGTCGGATTCTCGTCCTCGCCAAGTGAAGCAAGGAACTGCGAACCAAGGTTCGAGGTCAAGATGATGATGGTGTTGGTGAAATCGACCGTGCGGCCCTGCCCGTCTGTCAGGCGGCCGTCATCGAGCACCTGCAGCAATATGTTGAAGACGTCGCCATGGGCCTTTTCGACCTCGTCGAACAGCACGACCTGGTAGGGGCGACGGCGGACGGCTTCGGTCAGCACGCCGCCTTCCTCATAACCGACATAGCCCGGCGGGGCGCCGATCAGCCGCGCGACGGCGTGCTTCTCCATGAATTCGCTCATGTCGATGCGGACCATCGCGGTCGGGTCGTCGAACAGGAATTCGGCCAATGCCTTGGTCAGTTCGGTCTTGCCGACGCCGGTTGGCCCCAGGAAGAGGAAGCTGCCGAGCGGGCGGTTCGGATCCTGCAGGCCCGCGCGGGCGCGGCGGACGGCGGCGCTGACGGCCTTTACCGCATCGGCCTGGCCGATCACTTTGGCGCCGATCGCCTGCTCCATATTGAGCAGCTTTTCGCGCTCGCCCTCCATCATCCGATCGACCGGCACGCCGGTCCAGCGGCTGACGACCGAGGCGATGTCCTCGTCGGTCACTTCCTCGCGCAGCATCGCGCCCTTCGACGCCTGCGCGGCGTCGGACAGCTTCTTTTCCAGCTCGGGAATGCGCCCGTATTGCAGTTCGCCCGCCTTGGCGAGGTCGCCGGTCCGCTGCGCCTGCTCCAGTTCGATCCGTGCGGCATCGAGCTTGGCCTTGAGGTCGGCCTCGGCGCTGATCTTCTCCTTTTCCGCCTGCCAGCGGGTGGTCAGCTCGGTCGACTGTTGTTCGAGGTTGGCGAGCTCGCCTTCCAGTTTCACAAGCCGATCCTTCGACGCCTCGTCGCTTTCCTTTTTCAGCGCTTCGCGCTCGATCTTGAGCTGGATGATGCGGCGGTCGAGATTCTCGATCTCTTCCGGCTTGGACTCGACCTCCATCCGCAGGCGGCTGGCGGCTTCGTCCATCAGGTCGATCGCCTTGTCGGGCAGGAAGCGGTCGGTGATGTAGCGGTTGGACAGCGTCGCCGCCGCAACCAGCGCCGCATCGGTGATGCGCACGCCATGGTGCAGCTCATATTTTTCCTTCAAGCCGCGCAGGATCGAAATGGTGTCGGCCACGGTCGGTTCGCCCACGTAAACCGGCTGGAAGCGCCGTTCGAGCGCCGCGTCCTTTTCGACATGCTTTCGATATTCGTCGAGCGTCGTGGCGCCGACGACGTGCAGCTCGCCGCGCGACAAGGCAGGCTTCAACAGATTGCCCGCGTCCATCGCCCCTTCGCTTTTACCCGCGCCCACCAACTGGTGCATCTCGTCGATGAACAGGATGATGTCGCCGTTCGACTGTTTCACCTCGTCGATGACGCCCTTCAGCCGTTCTTCGAACTCGCCGCGATATTTCGCGCCCGCGATCAGCGCGCCCATGTCGAGGCTCAACAGTTTGCGGTCCTTGAGGCCGTCGGGAACGTCCCCGTTGGCGATGCGCAGTGCCAAGCCTTCCGCGATCGCAGTCTTGCCGACGCCGGGTTCGCCGATCAATACGGGGTTGTTCTTGGTCCGCCGCGCCAGCACCTGGATGGTGCGGCGGATTTCCTCGTCGCGGCCGATGACCGGGTCGAGCTTTCCGTCGAGCGCGCGCTGGGTCAGGTCGACCGCATATTTCTTGAGCGCGTCGTAGCGATCTTCCGCGCCCTGCGTATCGGCGGTGCGCCCGCCGCGCAGCTTGTCGATGGCGGCGTTGAGCGCCTGCGGTTTCAGGCCAGCCTGGGCCAGGGCGTCGCCTACCGGCGTGCCCTTGGCCAGCGCAAAGGCCAGCAGGATCCGCTCGACCGTCACATAGCTGTCGTTCGCCTTGGTCGCGATTTCCTGCGCCTTGTCGAGGATGCGAATCAGGTCGCCGTCGACGCCCGGCGCACTGGTCGCGCCGCTGCCGGTCACGCTCGGTTCCTTGGCGACCAGCGCATCGACCGCGCGGCGCGCTGCGGCGCCATCACCGCCCGACGCGTTGATCAGGCCGACCGCCATACCCTGTTCGTCGTCGAGCAGCGCCTTGGCGTAGTGCGCCGGGGTGATGCGCTGGTGATGTTCGCGGACCGCAATCGTCTGGGCCGCCTGAAGGAAGCCGCGCGCGCGGTCGGTCAATTTTTCAAAGTCCATTTACGAGCCCCAATGTTCGTGTCTTGGCGTCGATGTGGTGTGTTATCGGGCTAAGACAAGCCCTCAGTTGGTCGGTGCCAGCGGGTCCTTCGCGGCCGGCGTGGACGGCGGCGCGCTGATCACCTTGAAGCCCGGTGACAGCGTGGGTTGCATCGGTGGCGGCGCCGGGGACAGCGGCGGCGGGCCGATGTCCGGCCGGGTCGGCATGGGCCCTTGCGCCAGCACCGCCGTGCAGCCGAAACCGCCTGCCGCGCCGGCGGTACCCCATTCGCGATATTTCTTGGCGTCGATGTGGAACCGCACGCCTTTGTAAAAGCCCAGGCCGATGTTGTTCCAGCTGCCGTCGCGGACGTGGATATCGCACAACATGGTCATCAACTGCCCGCGCGTGACCGGCCGCAACGGGACCATGTCGATCGCGCCGACCGTCCGGTGCGTGCTTTCGGGTGCGCCGCCGGCGCAACTGTTGAGCGCCGGGTTGCGATACACCGACACCGCTTCGACCGGGCCGATGCGCGGTTCGACATAGGTCCCGATGTAGCGAAGGGCGGCGACGATGTTGGGCCAGCCGCTGGTCGGCGGGACTTCGAACGGGTCCGCGCCGCACTTCCTCCAGTCCGTGGCGGTACGCAGCAACTGCCACGTCGGGACCACGCCCGCGACGCCATATTGCGCAAGATAGTCGTTGAACGCCTTCACATAGGTCGGCCGCCAGCTCGCCCCGGCCATCCACGCGCGGTAACCCGGCTCGTCCTGCCCGGCGGTGACATAGTCGGCCGCAGGGTTGAACGACTGGGCGTCGGCGGCCGTCTGGCTGGCCAGCACCAGCGGCAAAATGAGCAACAACCGCTTCATCACTGCATGAAACGCTGCGCGCCATTGAATTGCAAGCGGGCGGTCCGCATCTTGCGGCAATGAGTTATTCCCACTCGGTCGACGTACCGCATCGTCTCGGCAGGCAGGAAGCGCACCGCCGCATCGCCGACAATGTCCACAAGCTTGAAAACCATCTGCCCGGCGCGGCAGAGGTCAAGTCGGGCTGGGCCGGCGACACGCTCAACCTCGATATCGGGGTGATGGGACAGGCACTTCAGGCGGAACTGGTGGTCGAGGACGAACGGGTCATCTGCCGCTTCAACCTGCCCGGCATGCTGTCCTTCATGGCCGGCCCGATCGAGGCGGCGCTGCGCAAAAAAGGCAGCGACTTGCTGCTCGACGACAAGCGAGGCGACTGATTGAGGGCCTGATTCACGTTACCGCCGCTAGCTGCGTGCTTTCGCCGGTAACGATCAGGCCCTAGTCTCCCCGCAAACGGCGGGAGTCGGCTGGATGCGTCATTTCGCGATCGTGGGTTCGGGACCGGCGGGATTTTATACCGCCGAAGCGCTGGTGAAGGCCTATGGCGACGCCGCCCGGATCGACATCATCGACAAGCTGCCCGTGCCGTACGGCCTGATCCGCTTCGGCGTCGCGCCCGACCACCAGTCGATCAAGGCCGTGTCGAAGCGCTACGAAAAGGTCGCGGACGAGGCGCAGGTGCGGTTCGTGGGCAATGTCGCGGTGGGGGACGCGGTGTCGGTCGCCGACTTGCGCGACCTCTATGACGCGGTCATCTTTGCCACCGGCGCCCCGCACGATCGCACGCTGGGGATCGAGGGCGAGCATCTGCCCGGCGTCATCGGCTCTGCGGCCTTCGTCGGCTGGTACAACGGTCACCCCGATTTCGCCGATATCGATCCGCCGCTGGATGGCGCGGCGGCGGCGATCATCGGCAATGGCAATGTCGCGCTCGACTGCGCCCGCATCCTGTCGAAAACGCGTGAGGAGTTCGCCGGGTCGGACATCGTCGCGCATGCGCTGGACGCTCTCGAAGCGTCGAATATCCGCACAATCACGATCGTCGGTCGACGCGGCCCACACCAGATCGCGATGACGCCCAAGGAACTGGGAGAGCTTGGCCACCTGTCCGCCGCCGAACCCTATGTCGACGTGCCCGATTTCCCGGACGCGTCCGCCGACGAAGCGCTCGACCCGGGTCAGCGCAAGTCGGTCACGCATCTACGCGATTTTGCTGCCCGTGCGCATGATCCCAAGCCCAAAAGCGTCCGGTTCGATTTCTTCGCCCGCCCTGTCCGCATCGAAGGGGATGGCCGCGCCGAACGGCTGGTGGTCGAACGGACTGCGCTCAACGAGGAAGGACAAGGCGTCGGGACCGGCGAACATTATGCCATCCCCGCCAGCCTGGTGATCAGCTGCATCGGCTACCAGACTCCGCGAATCGAGGGCGTGCCCTATGACGACAAGGGCGGCCGCTTCGCCAACAAGGATGGCCGCATCGACGACCAGCTTTACTGCGTCGGCTGGGCGCGGCGCGGCCCGTCGGGGACGATCGGCACCAATCGGCCCGACGGCTACGACGTTGCCGAGCAGGTTTCAGCGGCGATGCCGCCGGGCACCGATGGCGGAAAAGCGGGCGGGACGGGGCTCGACCAGCGCCTCTCGGCCGCGGCGGTCAGATCGACCGATTTCGACGACTGGCGCCGAATAGAGCAGGCAGAGGAAGCCGCGGCGCGGCCCGACGCACCGCGCGAAAAGATCGTGCGGCACGCCGACTGGCTAAAATTGCTGGGTCACTAGGCGAACCGCTTGCGTATCGCCGGTTGGCCCGCTAGGGGAGCGCTCGCCTTGCCCGGACGTCTAACGTCCGGAGCGGTCGGGGAGTAGCTCAGCCTGGTAGAGCACTGTCTTCGGGAGGCAGGGGCCGGAGGTTCGAATCCTCTCTCCCCGACCATTTTCACGCACCGGACTGCCGAGGGCAGTCCGGGCATGAAAATCCTATTCCAGCCTACCCTAAACTACTCAGGCGTCCGCCGCTTCCGGCTGGCGCTGCTCTTCCAGCACCTTCAATAGCGCTTCGGCGGCAGCCTCGCTCGACGGCGGGTTCTGGCCGGTGATGAGGAGACCGTCGGTCACCACATGTTCGGTGAACGTGCCGCCTTCGCTGAAGTCCGCGCCCTGCGCCTTCAGTTCGTCTTCGAGCAGGAAGGGGACGATGTCGGTCAGGCCGACCGCCTCTTCCTCTGCATTGGTGAAACCGGTGACCTTGCGGCCCTTGACCAGCGGATCGCCGTTGGGCGCCTGGACATTCTTCAGCACCGCGGGCGCGTGGCAGACCAGCGCGACGGGCTTGTCCGCCGCCAGCGTCGTTTCGATGATCGACTTGGACGTCGGGTCGTTCGCGAGGTCCCACAGCGGGCCGTGGCCCCCGGGATAAAAGACCGCGTCGAACGTCGAGGGATCGATGCTCGACAGCGTTTCGGTCGACGCCAGCTGGGCCTGTGCTTCGGCATCTGCCTTGAAGCGCTTGGTCGCCTCGGTTTGCGCGTCAGGCTCGTCGCTCTTGGGGTCGAGCGGCGGCTGGCCGCCCTTGGGGCTGGCGAGCGTGATCGTGTGACCGGCGTCCTTCAGGACATAATAGGGCGCGGCGAATTCTTCGAGCCAGAAGCCGGTCTTCTTGCCGGTGTCGCCAAGCTGGTCGTGACTGGTGAGAACCATCAGGAAGTTCATCGGGATTCCTCATTCGGTAATCCCCCGCCCGATGCGTAGATAGGGCCGCTGCATTACCTTTTAAAGGCGCTCAGGTCGCGAAACCCGGATCCAGTCGATACGCCTTCCGCAGCAGCGCCGGCCACGCCAGCATGTTGGCCGCGACCTTGAGGCCGACCGAACCCTGTTCGGCCGCCAGCTCAGGCGTGCCTTGCGGCGGGTTCGATACCTTGTCGCCGGCACTGAGCGCCATGATCTGCGCCTGGCACGCCCGTTCGATGAAATAGAGCTTGAGGAAACATTCGCCGACGTTGCCGCCGACCGCCAGCGTGCCGTGATTGCGCAGCAGCATGCCGCCCTTGTCGCCAAGGTCCGCGACCAGCCGCTCGCGCTCGTCGAGGTCGGTGGCAACGCCTTCATAGTCGTGGAAGGCGAGGTCGCCGCGGACCAGCATCGCGGTCTGGGTGAGCGGCAGCAGCCCGTCCTCATGCGCGCTGACGGCCTGCCCGTGCGGTGTGTGAAGGTGCATCACGGCATGCGCGTCCTCCCGCGCCATGTGGATCGCCGAATGGATGGTGAAGCCCGCCGGGTTGGTGATGAACGGGGTGGGCTCGACCGGATTGCCGTGGACATCGACCTTGACCAGCGAGGATGCGGTGATTTCCTCGAACATCAGCTGGTAGGGGTTGATGAGGAAATGATGCTCCGGCCCCGGAATGCGTGCGGACAGATGGGTGAAGATGAGATCGTCCCACCCATAATGGGCAACCATCCGGTAGGCGGCGGCGAGGTCGACGCGGATTTTCCATTCCTCGTCGCTGACCTTGCCCTTCAGGCTGGGGATGTCGACCTGCGCCAGCGCGGTCACCTGGTCCATGCCCTTGTTGATATTGTCGACGCGGTTCATGTCAGTGGTCCTGCTTATCGGGGTGCGCCGCCGCGAAGGCCGGGTGCGCGGTCGCGGTCTCGTCGGCGCGGCGGAGATAGGGGTAGGGGTCGAGCGGCACGTTGAAGCGCCGAGCATTGTAGAGCTGGGGCACGAGGCAGACGTCAGCCAGCGTCGGCTGGTCGCCGAACAGATAGGCCCCGGCGCGCGGCTTCGCCATCGCTTCCAGCGCGGTCAGCCCTTCGGCGATCCAGTGGCGATACCATTCGTCCTTCTGCGCCTCGCTGACGCCCAGTTCGCCGGCGAGATATTTGAGCACGCGCAGGTTGTTGAGCGGGTGGATGTCGCAGGCGATCATGAGCGCGAGGCTGCGAACGTGCGCGCCGTCGATCGGATCGCGCGGCATCAGCGCGGGTTCGGGAATCGTCTGGTCGAGGTAGACTGCGATCGACAGGCTTTGCGTCAGCGTGTGGCCGTCGATTTCGAGGCACGGGACGAAGCCCTGCGGATTGACCGCGCGATAATCGCCGCCCTTCTGCACGCCCTCTGCAAGGTTGATCGAGCGCTGCTCGTAATCAACGCCCTTGAGATTGAGCGCGATGCGCACCCGATAGGCGGCCGAGGAGCGGAAATAGTCGTAGAGGACAGCGCGGCTCATGACCGGCTATTGCGCCTCCGCGCGCCCTTGCGTCAATCGCCCATGAACGGCGCGACAACCTCCGCCGGAACGCGGATCGGACGGCCGGCAGCCTTGTCGATGATCGCCCAGGTCGTAACGGCCTTGACCCGTACCTTCCCGTCGTCGCCGACGAATTCCATGTGGCGGTCGAAGCGAGCGCCCTTTGGCGCTTCGCCGACCCAGGTGCGGCCCGTGACCGTTTCGCCTTCGGTCACGGCTCGGAGATAGTCGATCTCGTGTCGCACTACGACCCAGATGTAATCGTCCTGGTGCGTCGCATCGGCCACCGAATACCAGTGCGACAGCGCGACGTCCTGAATCCACTGCACCCATACCGCATTGTTGACGTGCCCAAGCTCGTCGATGTGTTCGGGACGGGCGGTGATGCGTTTTTCGAAGACGGGGCGGGTCATTTTCTCCGACTGGACGTTTTCAGCGGCTTCATCAATCCCAGCACGGCCGTCGCGACCTTGCGTCCCATGTCTTCGGCAGCCTCGTTGGAAAAGCGGTAATGGACCCCGCCCAGCGTCCGGCTGAAGCTCACTTCCTGCACCCACTTGTCGAACGTTGGCAGCCGCATCACGACGGCATCGTCAATCGAGTCCGATGCTATTTCGACCCCGCCCGGCGGCGCATTTCCGACCTCGGCTTTCAGGATTTCCGCGGTTACCGACGCATAGCCGCAATGGCCGCAGGGATATTCGGGGTGGTTAGGCGTGTTGATCATCGGCGTCCAGCCGGCGTCGGGCGTGGTGGTGGGATTGCCGTCGTCCTCAGCGTTGCGGATCGCAGTGATTGGGCGCCAGAAATTATAATGCATCTTGGCGTCGATCATCGCCAAACCCTCGTCATATTCACCAATCCATAGAAGCGCGAGCAGGCGGGCATTGTCGACCGCCCGGCGACCGGGCTGTCCGGCGATGCGGCGCACGGTAGGCATGATGTCGGGCGTAATCCTGTATCGCGCCATCAGCGACTGGTGGGGCGTACGCTCGGTCGACTTGGTCCCGCCAAGGCGCTTCACCTCGTCGAAGTCGCGCGCATAACGCTCGCTGGTCAGCGCCGGCGGTGGGCCGGGGCGGATCGCGCTGGGGGATGCCAGGGCCCAAGGATGCATGCCCTGCCAATAGGGCTGGAACACGGGCAGGCTCGCCCCGACCCAGGTGCCGGGCGACGTGCGCGGGCGATAGTCGACCAGCTTGACGGCCGGATCGAGCGTACCGCGCGTCAAGGCCGCTGCGGCGGCGGCGGCGCCGATGCGTTCCCCTTCGGCCCGGGCCGCCGGGTCTCCGCCCAGGGCGTCGAGCGCGAAGCTGGCGTTTTCGAGGATTCGGTCTTTCTTGGTAGGATAATGGGCGAGCAGCACATCGCGCGCCGCGACGATCACCGCCGCATCGGTCGAGGCGGGACGGGTCGCGGCTGCAAGGCCCAACAGGGGCTCATATCGACGGTCGATCGCATTGGCCGCTTCGAACATCGCCGCCGCAACCTGGCTGTTGGTCGGCGCATTGTCGGCGGTCCGGTCTGCGCTGCCGTCCAGCTTCAGCGCATAGCTGGCCCTGTCGGTGATGATGTCGGCGCGCGCCGGCGCCGCGATCGCGCAGGCAAGCGCAGCGGTGGCGACGAATGTGATGGATCGCATTTGGAAAAGCCCCCCTCTCCTGATTGCGGAGCGGAGGCATATCATGGCTTGTCCGCGCCGCAAAACAGCGCGGATTCGTCAGTCGATCTGGGTCAGGACGAAGGCGTAGGCTTCCGCAACCTCGTAGAGCGAATTCCAGCGTCCCGACTTGCCGCCATGGCCCGCGCCCATGTTGATCTTCAAGAGCAGGAGATGGTCGTCGGTCTTGGTCGCCCTGAGGCGCGCGGCCCATTTGGTGGGCTCCCAATAGGTAACGCGCGGGTCGTGGAGGCCGCCGGTGATCAGCAGCGGCGGATAGGGCTTGGCGGTTACATTGTCGTAGGGGCTGTAGCTCTTGAGCAAATGGAAGGCGTCCGGATCGGTGATCGGATTGCCCCATTCGGTCCATTCGCCCGGGGTGAGCGGCAGCGTGTCGTCGAGCATGGTCGCCAGCACGTCGACGAAGGGCACGTCGGCGACGACCGCGCCGTATAGCTCGCCCGCCTGGTTGACGACTGCGCCCATCAGCTCGCCGCCCGCCGAACCGCCCTGCGCGGCGACGCGCCCGGCGCTGGCATATCCCTTGGCGATGAGGCCGCGAGTGACGTCGACGAAATCGTTGAAGGTGTTGGTGCGCTTCTTGAGCTTGCCGTCGAGGAACCATTGATAGCCAAGGTCGTCGCCGCCGCGGATATGGGCGATGGCGTAGGCGAAGCCGCGATCGACGAGGCTCAGGCGGCTGGTCGAAAAGGCAGGCGGGATGGCGATGCCATAGGCGCCATAGGCGTAGATGAAGAGCTTGCCCGATCCGTCGAGGGGCATGTCCTTGCGCCGCAGCACCGACACCGGGATCTTCGCGCCGTCGCGGGCGTCGATGGTGACGCGTTCGGTGACGTAGAGCGATGCGTCATAGCCCGACGGGATTTCCTGAACCTTTAGCACGTCGAGCCGCCGGTCGGCGGGGTGGTAGTCGTAGGTCGTCGCGGGCGTGACCATCGACGAATAGGTCAGGCGATAGGCGTCGGGCGCATATTCGGGGTTGCCCGCAAAGCCGGCGCTGTAGCTGGCTTCGGTGAAGGGCACGCGCTCGATCTCGCCGGTCGCATAATCGCGCAGCAGCAGCTGGTCGAGGCCGTCGACGCGGGCGGAAATGATGAGATGGTCGCGGTGCGCGCCGATGCCGCGGATATAGGTCTGGTCGCTGCCCGCCACTTCCTCGCGCCACTCGCCGGGGTTGGCGGGATCGGCGGACATGACGCGGAAATTCACATGACCGTTGTTGGTGTAGATCCACAGGCGGCCGTGGGCGGCGTCGCACTGATATTCCAGCTCGGGCTGGCGCGCGCGAACCAGGGTCAGCGGTGCGGTCGGGTCGTTGGCGGGGACGAAGCGGACTTCGGTCGAGCTGTTGTTGCCGGTCGAAATGAAGATCAGGCTGTCGTCGGTCGCGCGGTCGGCGCTGACCGAGAAGGCGATGTCGTCCTTTTCCTCGTAGAGCGTCACGGCCTTGGCAGGATCGTCGCCGATGCGGTGGTAGCGGGCGCGGTAGCTGCGCCACTGGTCGTTGACCTCGGTGAAGACGATGCCCTTGCTGTCGGGGGTCCACACCGGCTCGCCGATGCCGACGTCGGTGACGGTTTCGATGTCCTTGCCGGTGGCAAGGTCGCGGACGATCAGCTTGAAGCGTTCCGATCCATTGTCGTCGACCAAGGTCGCCAGCAGCTTGGCATCGCGGCTGACCGAAATCGCGCCGAGCTTGAAATAGTCGCGGTCCCCCGCCTCG
This sequence comes from Sphingomonas jaspsi DSM 18422, assembly GCF_000585415.1. Classification (NCBI taxonomy): domain Bacteria; kingdom Pseudomonadati; phylum Pseudomonadota; class Alphaproteobacteria; order Sphingomonadales; family Sphingomonadaceae; genus Sphingomonas; species Sphingomonas jaspsi. The sequence goes on from NZ_KK073876.1 coordinate 665,860, forward strand.
GCATTTTCGTCGTAGATCAGCTGCGCTTGCGACCCGTCGAGGCGCTTGCGATGCCACAGGCGATATTGGGTGCCGGTCTTGAACTCCGACCAATAAAGCCAGTCGCCGTTCTTCAATGGCACTGAGGCGTCATCTTCCTTGATGCGGCCCTTCATCTCCTGGAAAAGGTCCTCGATCAGCCCTTCGTGTGGGCCTTTCCACGCCTCGAAATAGGCGTTCTCCGCCTTGAGATAATCGAGCACATCCTCGTCGGTAACGTTGGGATAGCCCTGGTCGCGCAGCCAGTGCCAAGGGTCGTCCACCCGCACCCCGTGCCGTTCGTAGCTGTATGGACGCTGCTCGGCGACGGGCGGTGTGGGAAGGGTCATGCACGGGTTCCTGTTTGCGGGTCGAACGACTAGATAGGGGCCATAGAGATAGCGACCACATAGGAATTTGCCATGTCCTCCTACGCCGACCGCCTTGCCGCCCTTCGCGCCCAGCTGAAGGAAGATCGCCTTGACGGCTTCGTGGTGCCGCTGACCGACGAGCATATGAGCGAATATGTCGGCAGCTATGCCCAGCGGCTGGAATGGCTGACCGGCTTCAAGGGCTCTGCGGGCAGCGCGGTGGTGCTGCCGGAAGAAGCGGCGATCTTCACCGACGGTCGCTACACCATCCAGGTACGCCAGCAGGTCAGCCCGACCGAATGGAGCTACCAGTCGGTCCCGGAAACCAGCGTCGCGCAATGGCTGAAGGACAATGCCGCTTCGGGCGCGCGGATCGGCTACGACCCGTGGCTGCACACCGCCGAATGGGTGAAGATGGCGACCGAACAACTGGCCGCGAAGGGCGCGGAACTGGTCGCGGTGGGCAAGAACCCGATCGACAAGGTCTGGGCCGACCAGCCCGAACCGTCGAAGGCGCGGCTGATCGTCCAACCGGACGAACTCGCCGGCAAGACCAGCGCCGAGAAGCGCCACGACATCGCCGATTGGCTCGAAAAGGAAGGGGCGGATGCCGCGGTGCTGGCGGCGCTCGATTCGATCGCCTGGACGCTCAACGTGCGCGGTGCCGACGTCACTCATACGCCGGTCGCGCTTGCCTATGCGGTGTCGCACAAGGACGGGACCACCGACCTGTTCGTGGCGGGCGAGAAGGTCGGAGACGACGTCCGCGCCCACCTCGGCAATGGCGTGCGGCTGCACGAGCGCGATGCGTTCGAGGATTATCTGAAGACGCTGGAGGGCAAGATCGTCGCGGTCGACCCCGAACGCTCGGTCGCCGCCATCGCCCAGGCGCTGGAAGCGGGCGGGGCGCGTATCTTGAAGCGCCGCGATCCGACCGTGCTGCCGCGCGCGATCAAGAATGAGGCGGAGATCGGCGGGCAAAAGGCGGCGCAGGCGCGCGACGGCGCGGCGGTGTCGCGGTTCCTGAAGTGGGTCGAGGATGAAGCGCCAAAGGGCGGCCTCGACGAAATCATCGCCGCCGACCGGCTGGAGGCGTTCCGAAAGGAACATGGCGATCTGCGCGACCTAAGCTTCGACACGATCAGCGCTTATGGCCCCAACGGCGCGCTGCCGCATTACAAGGGCACGGTCGAATCCAACCTGCCGTTCAAGCCGGGCACGCTCTACCTCGTCGATTCGGGCGGCCAGTATCAGGACGGCACCACCGACATCACCCGCACCGTGCCGATCGGCGAGCCGACGGCGGAGATGATCGATCGCAACACGCGGGTGCTGCAGGGCCATATCGCGATCGCGACGGCGGTCTTCCCCAAGGGCACCCGCGGCAGCCAGCTCGACAGCTTCGCGCGACGTCCGCTGTGGGAGGCGGGCGTCGATTATGCCCATGGCACCGGCCATGGCGTCGGCAGCTTCCTGAGCGTGCATGAAGGTCCGCAGCGCATCTCGCCGGTCGGATCGAGCCAGTCGGGCGGGGACGAGCCGCTGCAGGCGGGCATGATCCTGTCCAACGAGCCCGGCTATTACAAGCAGGGCGATTTCGGCATCCGCATCGAGAACCTGGTGCTGGTGGTGCCGGTCGAGATTGCGGGCGCGGAGAAGGAAATGCTCGGCTTCGAGACGCTGACCTTCGCGCCGATCGACAAGAAGTTGATCGACGCCTCGATGCTTTCCGCGAAGGAGCGCGACTGGCTCAACGCCTATCATGCGGAGGTGCTGGCGAAGATCGGACCGCAACTGTCGGGCGCCGATCTCGAATGGCTCAAGGACCAGTGCGCGCCGCTTTGACCTGACTGTTCGTTCGCGTTATGTTCCTTATCTGACTCAGGACAGGAGAAGCGCGATGATCGGTTATGTGACGCTCGGCACCAACGATCTGCCCCGTGCGGCGAAGTTTTATGATGCCTTGTGCGGTGAGCTGGGCGTCGGCCGGATGATGGAATTCGAAACGTTCATCGCCTGGGGCGAGCATGGCGGTGGGGCAGGCATCGGCCTCACCAAGCCGTTCGACGGCAATAGTGCCACCGTGGGCAATGGCGTGATGGTCGCACTGGAAGCCAAGGACGAAGCGCAGGTGCAGCGGCTCTACGACATCGCGCTGGCCAATGGCGGGACCGACGAGGGTGCGCCGGGCGATCGCGGCGGCGGTTTCTATGCCGGTTATTTCCGCGATCCCGATGGCAACAAGCTCAACGCCTTCCTGATGAAGGCGCCCGAGTAACGACGAGCGGAATCGCCGTTGCGGCGAACCGCATTGACCGGGGCAGGCGGTTGGGGACAATTGCCGCCTGTCACTGGGGGAATTAGGGCATGAGCAAGTTGAAGGCGGCCAAGGCGCCGCTGCTGTGGATGGCGCTGGGCTGGGTGCTGGCCGCGCTCTACATCATGGGACCGCGCGCCGCGCTCAATCGCGGGCTCGACAAGGCCTATGCCTTGTCGGCGTCGGTCGCTTCGCTCTTCTGATCAGCCGATTCGCGGTTCTGCGCCTTGCGGCGCCGCAAATTCTCGCGCAGCGCAGCGGCGAGCCGCTCTTCCTTGTCCCTCTTGGCCATGGCCCAGCGCTAATCTTCGCGCGGCATCGCTGCAAGTCGCTTGACGAGTCGTGACGCGTCGGCCATAGGCCCGCCCGTCTTTCCGACATCATGCTGCCGTAGCTCAGTGGTAGAGCGCATCCTTGGTAAGGCTGAGGTCGTGAGTTCAATCCTCACCGGCAGCACCATCATTCCCCGAAGACCATCCGGGGGATGGTTTTCGCGGAATGATCCGCCGGAGGCCAAGCTCGGGCCTTCGGGAAAGACGAACATCTCACCCGCCGATTGACGCCCGCATCGCGTCCCGCCACACGCAGCGCATGCGCTTCTTTTCCGACAATGCCGCGCCCGCTCATCCCAAGGTGCTTGAGGCGCTTGCCGGCGCCAACGTCCTCACCACGGCCTATGACGGCGATGAATGGTCGGCGAAGCTCGACGGCGCCTTTTCCGACCTGTTCGGGACTGACGTGCGGGCGCTGTGGGTGACCACCGGCACCGCCGCCAACTGCCTTGCGCTCGCGGCCGTCTGCCCGCCGCATGGGTCGATCCTGTGCCACGAATTCGCGCATATCGAGCAGGACGAGGCGGGGGCGCCGGGCTTTTTCACCCATGGCGCCAAGCTGACGCTGCTGGGCGGCGAGGGCGCCAAGGTCTCGCCGGACGCGGTCGAGGAAGCCTGCGCCCGCGTCCGCGCGGACGTCCACCAGGTCCAGCCTGCCGCGCTCAGCATCACCAATGCCACCGAATATGGCCTGGCCTACCGCCCCGATGAAGTCGCCGCGCTGGGGGAGGTCGCCAAGCGGCGCGGGCTCGGCTTCCACATGGACGGCGCGCGCTTCGCCAATGCCATCGCCTTCACCGGATGCGATCCCGCCGACGTGACCTGGCGGGCGGGTGTCGACGTGCTGAGCTTCGGCTGCGTCAAGAATGGTGGGATGAATGCCGAGGCACTGGTCTTTTTCGACCCCGCCAAGGCCGAGGTCGTGCCGCGCCTGCGCAAGCGGTCGGGCCATTTGATGAGCAAGGGTCGCTATGCCGCCGCGCAGATCCTCGCGCTGCTGGAGGGCGACTTGTGGCTCGACAACGCGCGTGCCGCCAACCGTGCCGCAACGACGCTTGCCGATGCTTGCGGAAGCGAGCGGCTCGTCCACCCGGTCGAGGCCAACGAACTGTTCGTGCGGATGACCCCGGACGAGGCCGCCGCGATCCGCGCACGGGGCTTCGACTTTTACGACTGGGCGCCGGGAGAGGTCCGCCTGGTGACCAGCTGGGATCAGGACATGTCCGCGGTCGAGCGGCTGGCCGCCGCAATCCGAGCGCTTTAGCGCCATGAGCGCCCCGGGCGAGCATCCGATCGACCGGTCGGTCGTCATCCCGTTCATCGTCTTCACGCTGGTGTGGAGTTCGACCTGGATCGTCATCCGCGACCAGCTCGGCGTTGTCGCCCCGCAATGGTCGGTCGCCTATCGCTTCGGCATCGCCGCGGTGGCAATGGCGGCGGTGGCACGGTGGAACGGCGATTCGCTGCGGCTCGACCGCGGCGGGCTGAAAGCGGCGGCGGTGCTCGGCTTCACCCAGTTCTGCATGAACTTCAACAGCGTCTACATGGCGGAACGCTTCATCACCTCGGGCATCGTCGCGACGGTTTTCGCCATCCTGCTGATCCCCAATTCGCTGCTGGCCTGGGCCTTCCTGAAGCAGAAACCGGGCGCGCGCTTCATGGCCGGGGCGGCGGTGGCGGTGGCCGGCGTGGCCCTGCTGTTCCTGCACGAATTACAGGTCAGCCCGGAATCGCCCGACAGGATTTTGATCGGCCTCGGCTTCACGCTGCTTGGCCTGCTCGGCGCATCGATGGCCAATGTCTATCAGGCGGGCGAGGAGGCGCGGCGCCACCCGCTGTTCAGCCTGCTGGCCTGGGCGATGGCGATCGGCGCGATGCTCGACGTCGGTATTGCCAGCATCGTCGCCGGGCCGCCGACCTTCGATCCGCGACCCGGTTATGTGCTCGGGCTGCTCTACCTCGCGCTGGCCGCGTCGGTGCTTTGCTTCAGCCTTTATTTTCCCGTGGTTCGCAAGATCGGACCGGGCCGGGCCGCCTACAGCAGCGTCATGGTGCCGATCATCGCGATGGCGCTGTCGACCCTGTTCGAAGGATATCGCTGGAGCCTGCTGGCGGGCTGCGGCGCGGCGCTGGCGGTGGGCGGAATGCTGCTGGCGCTGGCGTGGCGACGGCGACCGTTGCCGGCCGCCGCCCCCGACGCGGGCTGATCACTTCGCCGGCTGGTCGGCGGTCATGACGAAGGCGCGTTGCTGGTCGACGGGCAGTTCCTTGAGGTGCTTCGCCTTCCAGTCCATCGCCATCTGGACGCGGGTTCGGCCTGACGGGTGGTCGTAGAAGAGGATTTCCTCCCACTTGCCCGGTTCGATCTTGCGATATTCGCTGAGCTGCATCGCGGTCATGGCAAAACCGTCGGGTTCGCGCGCGGCCTCCAGGCCGAAGGCGTCGGCTTCGCTTTCATGATGGCGGATGACGCTGTTGAAAGCGATGTCGGCCGGGATGAGATAGAGCGCGATCAGCAGGCCGAACAGCGGCGCCACCGCCGGATCGCTGACCGACTTCACCTTCCACCGGTCGCCGTAGCGGGCGAGCAGCGGCGGCGCGCCCCATTTCAGCAACGCCGCGGCGAGCAGCGCGATGAGGCTGAAATAGCCGATCAGCTTCCACACATGGTGCAGCTTGTAGTGGCCCATCTCGTGACCCATCACCGACTTGATTCCGGCGAGGTTCGAACGGTTGAGCAGATTGTCGTTGAGCGCGATGCGGATGGTCGGGCCAAGGCCCGCGACATTGGCGGAAATACGCTTGGTCTGGCGCGACGCGTCGACGACGTAGACGTCGTTGGTCGGGATTTCCTGTTCATGGGCGATGCGCAGGATCTCGGCCTTCACCGGCCCGTCCTTCATCGGCGTATATTTGTTGAACAGCGGCTCGACGAACAGCGGGCTCAGCATGACGAGGAAGACCATCAGCGCGACGATCGTCCCGGTCGCCCACAACCACCATGTGCGCGGTGCCTTGCGGATCACTGCGAAGACGATCGCGAACAGCACGAACATGAAGACGAGGTTGACGCCCGCGCCGATCGCCAGCTCGCCCAGCCATGCGGGGAAGGTCTGGTTGCTCATGCTGTATTGATGCTCGCGGAAGTAGCCGGTGTAGGCCCCCCACGGCAGCAGCAACAGCGCGCCGACGACCGAAAAGGGGATGGCGTACAGCCCGGCCTGCAAGGCGGGCCGGCGCGTTACGCGCGACGCCCAGGCGCTCCACTTCGCCGACCAGCCCAGATGGAGCATCAGCCAATAGGCCAGCGCGGCAACCAAACCGTCCCACAGCGCGATCCAGTAGCCGCCTTCGAAATAGGCGTCGCTGCGCGCGCGGGCAGCGCCTTGCAGCGTGGCGAGATAGGCGCGGGTCGCGGCGTCGGGATCGAATGTGGCGGTCGCCGCAGCAAGCAGGTCGATGGTCATGGTGCCCCCAATTATCGTTACGCAGCCAGACTGACCGTCGCCATTGGCCGACGCAAGGGTGCTGCTGGTCGTTGATCGAAACCACAGGCATTGCGTCGAACGCGTGGCCTTCCTAGGCACGGTACATGGCCGACGCAGTAATCTCTCCCGAAGCTCCGACCTCGCCGGAGCATGTCAGCATTTTCCGCAAGGATTACCGCGAACCCGACTGGTGGGTGCCGGAGGTGCGGCTCGACCTGGCGCTCGATCCGGCGGCGACGCGGGTTCGCGCGCTGCTCAAGGTCGTGCGGAACGGGGACCATCCGCGTCCGCTTCGCCTGGCGGGCGACGGACTGAAGCCGCTCAGCGTCACGGTGGATGGCGAGCCGGCGCGCTGGACGCTCGACGGCGACGACTTGGTGATCGACATGGATCGCGACCGGGCCGAGATCGCGACCGAGGTCGAAATCTCGCCCGAGGCCAATTCGCAGCTGATGGGGCTTTATGCGTCGGGCGGCATCCTGTGCACCCAGTGCGAGAGCGAAGGCTTCCGGCGTATCACCTTCCACCCCGACCGGCCCGACGTGCTGGGCGTCTACACGGTGCGGATGAGCGCGGACAAGGCGCGCTTCCCGATCCTTCTCGCCAACGGCAACAAGGTCGCCGAGGGCGATGGCGACGGCGGGACGCACTGGGCCGAATGGCACGACCCCTTCCCCAAGCCGAGCTATTTGTTCGCGCTGGTCGCGGGCGACCTTGCCGCCAATCGCGACCGGTTCCGCACCTTCAGCGGGCGCGAGGTCGAGCTGGCGGTGTGGGTGCGCGAAAAGGACCTGCCGAAAACAGATCATGCGATGGCCAGCCTGAAGGCGGCGATGCAGTGGGACGAGGAAGTTTACGGCCGCGAATATGACCTCGACCTGTTCAGCATCGTCGCGGTCGATGATTTCAACTTCGGCGCGATGGAGAACAAGGGCCTCAACATCTTCAACTCGCGCTATGTGCTGGCCGACCAGAACACCGCGACCGACGCCGATTTCGACGCCATCGCGGGCGTCGTCGCGCACGAATATTTCCACAACTGGTCGGGCGACCGCGTCACCTGCCGCGACTGGTTCCAGCTTTCGCTGAAGGAAGGCTTCACCGTCTTCCGCGACCAGAGCTTCTCGGCCGACATGGGGTCGGAAGCGGTCAAGCGGATCGACGATGTGCGGCTGCTGCGCGCGATCCAGTTCCCGGAAGATGCCGGGCCGCTGGCCCATCCGATCCGCCCCGAAAGCTATATCGAGATCACCAATTTCTACACCGCGACCGTCTACAACAAGGGCGCGGAAGTGATCCGCATGATGAAGACCATGCTTGGTCCGGACAAGTTCCGCGCCGGCAGCGACCTCTATTTCAAGCGCCACGACGGGACGGCCGCGACCTGCGAGGATTTCGTTAAGGCGATGGAGGATGCCAGCGGCGTCGACCTGTCGCAGTTCCGCCTGTGGTATTCGCAGGCCGGGACGCCGAAGATCGGCGCGAGGCTGGAGCGCGACGGCGACGCGGCGGTGCTGAAGCTGTCGCAGGTCGTGCCCGACACACCGGGCCAGAGCGGCAAGCAGCCGATGGTCATCCCGCTGAAGACCGCCCTCATCGGGCGCGACAGCGGCGCGATGCTGGGCGAGGAACGGCTGGTGCTGCTCCGCGACAGCCAGGCCGAGGTGCGGTTCGAGGGCATCTCCGAAACGCCGCTGCTGTCGATCAACCGCGACTTTTCCGCGCCGGTGGTGATGGACGTGACGCGCCAGGCGGGCGAGCTGGAGCGGCTGGCCGCGTGCGACAACAATGCCTTCGCCCGATATGAGGCCGGGCAGGAGCTGATGCTGCGATCGCTGATTGCGGGCGCGAAGGGCGAGGCGATCGATCCCTGGCCGGTGATCGACGCGGTGCGGCGGACGCTGACCAGCAACGAACTCGACGCCGCGTTCAAGGGCGAGGCGCTGACCCTGCCGTCGGAAAGCCTGATCGGCGACCGTATGGAGGTGGTCGATCCCGATGCCATCCACGAAAGCCGCGAGGCGCTGCGCCGCGCAATCGGGGAAGCGCTGGCGGGCGAACTGGCCGAAGCGCAGGCGATGGGCGCGCCGGGCAACGACCTCAGCCCGCACGCCAAGGGCATCCGCAAGCTGAAGTCGGTGACGCTGGCGCTGTTCGCGGCGGGCAACCCCGCGCGCGGCGCGGCGCTGGCCAAGGCGCAATATGATGCGGCGGACAATATGACCGACCGGCAAGGCGCGCTGGCGGTGCTGGCGAGCCTCGACGGGGCGGATCGGGAGGCGGCGTTCGCCGACTTCTACCAGCGCTATCAGGGCGACACGCTGACGCTCGACAAATGGTTCATGCTGCAGGCGATCGCCCAGCGCAGCGACACGGTCGATGCGGTCGAACGGCTGGCGGGGCATGCCGACTTCACGCTGAAGAATCCGAACCGCTGGCGCGCGCTGGTCGGCAGCTTCGCTGCCAACCAATGGGCATTCCACGAAGCGTCCGGCCGCGGTTACCGCTTCCTCGCCGACCGCATCATCGAAGTCGACAGGTTGAACCCGCAGGTCGCCGCGCGGCAGGTCCCGCCGCTCGGCCGCTGGCGCCGCCTGGAGCCCGGCCGCGCCGAAATGATGCGCGCCGAACTCGAACGCATCGTGGCGACGCCGGGGCTCAGCAAGGACGTGTTCGAACAGGCGTCGAAGTCGTTGGCGTGATCGTCCGCTAAGGGTGGAAAGCGGTCGTTCGGCCAAAGCAGCGAGCGGCTGCTTTTAGCCCGGAAGCGGACGGTCGGCTTCAGGTGGAAATTGCTGCAAATCGGCCACGCCGGATCAAACTGACGTTCCCACCAATTTGCCGATCCCCGCAGTCAAAGCCATCGCGAATGCGCCCCAGAACGCTACCCGGAACGTTGCTTTGACCACTGGCGCTCCACCAGTCTTTGCGCCAATCGCGCCGAGTATTCCTAAGGCGACGAGTGAGAGGCCGGAAACGCTGAGCAGCATAGTGCGACCGACTGGAGCAATCCAGGCAACCGCGAGTGGGATTGCCGCTCCGGCCGTGAACGTGGCCGCCGAGGTCAGCGCCGCTTGAATCGGTCGCGCCGTCGTGGTTTGCGTGATGCTTAGCTCGTCTCGGGCGTGGGCCGCGAGCGGGTCGGCTGCCATGAGCTGCTTCGCTACAATGTCCGCCGTTTCTTCATCGAGGCCACGAGCTCGGTATATTGATGCCAGCTCAGCATGCTCAAACTCTGGCTGGGCGGCGAGCTCGGTCCTCTCGCGGTCAAGGTCAGCCTGCTCGGTGTCGGCTTGAGAGCTCACCGATACAAACTCTCCCGCCGCCATGGACATCGCCCCGGCAACGAGTCCAGCTACGCCGGCGAGCAGGACTTCCGTCTTGCCCGTAGCGGCTGCTGCCACTCCGACAATCAGACTAGATGTGGATACGATGCCGTCGTTGGCGCCAAGCACGGCCGCACGAAGCCAACCAATTCGTTCGACTAGATGCCGTTCGGAATGCGTCATGCCCAAACCCTAATAGCCCTGCACACCATATTTTGAGTGTAGACTATCCTTTAAAAGCATGGCGGTCCAACGGCATGGATATCGGTTACGCTTGGCCGGAACAGAGCCATCGGCTTTCGACAACTAAGCGCGAAATCCCGCCGTTGGGCCATGATATTCAGGCAAGGGTTCGGGCTACGGGTTAGGTGGCGCGGCTATTCGTGAGCGAGGCGTTCCACCAGCAAGTCCACAAACGCGCGCAGACGAGGCAATCGCCCGAGATCCCTGTGGAAACCCAACCAATTGTCCCGACTTGGCGGAGCGATGTCCAGTTCGACCTTTTCGATTCCCGCAGTTGCCTCGCCAAGCGACACCGGAAGTACAGCTAGGCCAACGCCTAGGGCGCAAAGCTGTGCCTGCACATCTCGACTATTGCTTCGTGCCGCGATGTGAGCGTTCGGGAAAGTCCGAGTCAGCCAGGCGACGTCAGGCATCCCGCCGAAGCCCGTATCCATCATGATCAACGGGCAGCCCAGTCCATCCCCCGCGACCGGCTTCCACCTCCCTATTTTGCCGTAGAGCGCATAGCTTACGGTCGTCAGCCTTCGGGCGACAACCTCTGGCTCGTCGAATCCGGCAATGCGGATCACTAGATCGGCCTCGCGACGAACTAGACTGTAGACCCGGGCATCGGTGAGCATCTCAACGACAACAGCGGGATGAAGAAGTGCAAACTCCGCGATCACCGGTGCCACCATGATTCGCCCGAACCAGTCGGAGCAGGTCAGCCGCAGCATACCTTCCAGGGATCCATTTCGACCGGAAAGCTGACGTTCCATTGCGATCGCTTCAGCCTCCATCACTTCGGCGTGGCGAAGAATGATTTCACCATCGTCGGTCAGCGATAAGCCGGACGTAGAACGCTGGAACAGTTTCGCGCCCACGGCCTCTTCGAGAGCGCGCAGCCGCCGGCCCATCGTCGGCTGAGATTGCTTCAAACGTCGGCCTGCGGCTCCGAGCGTTCCTTCTCGAGCGATCGCAAGGAAAACCCGCAGGTCACTCCACTCAAGAGGGGCAGCGGACATGTCGTATCCATTCAGAATTGCATGGACAACGTGCATGTTTTGCGACTTTTAGTCAAAGTCGAATGAGCGCATCTTCCAGTCGCCATCAGGAGGTTGCTCATGTCCACGCCAACTATGACCGCCGCCGTTGTCGAAGCGACCAACGGGCCTTTCATTTTGCGCGAGGTTGCGCGCCCGGAAGCTGGCCCTGGCCAGGTTCTAGTTCAGATTGAAGCGAGCGGCACCAATCCTCTGGATGCCAAAATCAGGTCGGGCGAGGCGCCCCACGCCAATCAGCCCCTGCCGGCCATCCTCGGAATGGATCTTGCCGGAACCGTGATTGCAATCGGCGCGGGCGTCGAGAACTTCCGCATCGGCGACGCTGTATTCGGGCTGACTGGGGGCGTCGGCGGGCTGCAGGGGTCGCAGGCGCAGTTTGCGGCGGTGGACGCAAGACTGCTGGCACGGAAACCCAATTCACTCACGATGCTGGAGGCAGCTGTGCTGCCGCTGGTTATCATTACGGCCTGGGAAGGGCTGATCGATCGCGCTCAGTTACAAGCCGGGAAGACGGTTTTGATCCAGGGCGGTGGCGGAGGCGTGGGCCACGCTGCTGTACAAATTGCGCTTGCGCGAGGAGCGAAAGTCTTCGCAACCGCTCTGCGAGAAGATCTCGACTATGTGCGAAGCTTGGGTGCGATCCCAATCGACGGGTCCATTGAGGCAGAGCAGTATGCCGCCGAGCACACCGACGGTCGAGGTTTCGATCTAGTCTACGATACGATCGGCGGTCCCGTGCTGGATGCTTCATTCCGCGCCGTAAAGCGGTTCGGACATGTGGTCAGCTGTCTGGGCTGGGGTACACACAAACTTGCTCCGCTCTCCTTCAAGCAAGCGACCTATTCCGGCGTATTCACACTGCACCCACTTCTGGCCGACCAAGGCCGTGCACACTTCGGGGAAATCCTGAAGAGTGCGAGCGAACTCGTCGATGCGGGCAAGCTCATTCCTCGTCTCGATCCACGGACCTTCTCCATGGAGGAGATTGAGACAGCCTATGACGCGGTCGCAGGTCGAAACGGGGTCGTGCGGCAGCAGGGCAAGATCGCAATCACAATTGCCCAATGAATCGATGCAGTCGGATAGAACCAAAGTTCACCCCACTATCGGTTTCGCCGCCGAGGACCGTTCGGCAAACCAAGGAAAATATCATGCCCATTACCTTCAACCGAGAATCCACAACTGACGATGTGCTCGCCGGCCTCGATCTGACAGACAAACGCATCCTTGTAACTGGAATTTCAGCGGGGCTTGGTCTGGAGACAGCGCGTGCTCTCGCCAGCCATGGTGCAGAGGTCGTTGGCACGGCAAGAGACCTGAAAAAGGCTGTCAGCGCTATGTCCGATGTCGGGTTGGACAGCGGATCCGTGGAACTGGTCGAGCTGGACCTAGCTGATCTGGCGAGCGTTCGACGTGCCGCCGAGGAGGTTCGAAAGGCGCGCCGACCGCTTGATCTTGTGATCGCCAACGCCGGGGTCATGGCACCGCCATTCGGTCTCACAGCCGACGGTTTCGAAACCCAGTTTGGGACCAATCACCTCGGGCATTTCGTATTCGTCAACAGGATTGCGACACGCATGGTTGCTGGATCTCGACTGGTTGTGCTGGCCTCGTCCGGACATCGCTTTTCGAATGTCGATCTGGAGGACCCCAATTTCGAGGCAACTCCATACGACCCGTTTGTAGCATACGGTCGATCCAAGACTGCCAACATCCTGTTCGCGGTCGAATTCGATCGGCGGTATCGCTCGCTCGGCCTTCGCGCTACCGCAGTTCACCCAGGCGGGATACAAACCGAACTCGCACGCCACATGGGCCGCGAACAACTCCAGCTGCTTGTCGATCGCGTCAACGCGGATCTGGCGAAGGAAGGTAAACCGCCGCTGGAATGGAAGACGACTGCGCAGGGCGCGGCAACAGCGCTCTGGGCAGGCCTCGTAGCAAACGCTGATGATGTCGGCGGACGCTACTGTGAAGATTGCCAGGTCTCTCCGGTCGTGAGCGACGAAAGCATTGGCTTCTCCAGCCCGGGCGTGCGGCCTTATGCGCTCGATCTGGAAACAGCCAAAGCCCTTTGGGGGAAGAGCGAAGATTTAGTTTCGGAGACCTTCGACCTGAGGTCGCGGGCCGCGTCTGCCGATGCCGAGGGGCCATTCGGTCGACCGAATTGACGTCGGGCGTGCTGGCTGCCGTGCGCCGGACAGCCCCTGCCCATCTTTATTCGGCGCCGCAGGGAGACGTCTAATGGACCTGATCATCACCAGCGACGGCACGCGCATCTTCTACAAGGACTGGGGCCCCAAGGATGCCAGGCCCATTGTCTTCCATCACGGCTGGCCCCTCAGCTCAGACGAATGGGACAACCAGATGATGTTCTTTTTGGAACGCGGCTTTCGCGTGATAGCGCATGACCGGCGCGGACACGGCCGATCTACGCAATCCGGCGAGGGCAACGACATGGACACCTATGCCGACGACGTCATGCAGCTCGCTCGGGTGCTAGATCTGCGGGACGCAATTCACGTCGGCCATTCGACCGGCGGCGGCGAGGTGGCGCGCTATGTCGCGCGTGCCGAGCCTGGTCGCGTATCCATGGCCGTGCTCATAAGCGCTATCACACCGGTCATGATCCGTAAGGATAGCAATCCTGCGGGGCTACCGATTGAAATATTCGACGGCTACCGCCGAGCCGTTGCCCAGAACCGCGCGCAGGCATATCTCGAAATCGCTTCCGGTCCGTTCTACGGCTTCAATCGCCCCAACGCAGTGCCGATTGAAGGCGCTATTCGCAACTGGTGGCGCCAGGGAATGATGGGCGGGATCAAGGCTCACTATGATTGCATCAGGGTCTTCTCCGAGACCGACCTGACCGAAGATCTCAAGGCGATCGATGTGCCGGTTCTCGTGCTTCATAGCGAGGACGATCAGGTCGTGCCTTTTGCGGCTTCGGGACCACTCGCTGTGAAGTTGCTTAGGCGCGGTACGATTAAGTCGTACGTCGATCTTCCCCATGGGATGCCGACAAGCCACCCCGAGATCATCAACGCGGACATCATGGACTTTATCGACCGGGAATAGGCCCGAGCACGGTCATCATGATTGGGGTCAGCGAAGATCGGACTAACTCCGCGAGACGGATCGAGCACATCTGATCGTTCGCTTTTGGCTAGTACCTTAGTATCGGTGAAGCTTCCCACCACGCCAATCGGAATGAAAGACCAGTTTTGCGAAGAGATTGCGGGAACTGAACGACTGCTCTCGGCGCAAAGCGGCCATAAGGCTAATGACCGCAATGGGTCGTTAGCGGACACAGGCAATCATCCCCAGTCGACAACATCCCATCCGCGCTCGCCCGCCAGCCTCCTCAACCGATCATGCGGATTCACCGCTACCGCCTCGTCGGCCCATTCGAAAACCGGCGCGTCGCTGGCGTGGTCGGAGTAGAAGCGGACATGGCCGCGCTGGAGGCCTGACTTTTCGAGCCAGTCGAGGATCATGGCGAGCTTGGCCGGGCCGTAGCAGTTCTGGCCGTCGATCTTGGCATGGACCCGGTCGTCGAGGCCGAGGATCGAATTGGTGCCGATGCAGTCGTCGAAGCCGAGCCGCTCGGCGATTTCGCGGGCGTAGAAGCGGTAGCTGGCGGTGGCCATGACGACGCGGCGACCCTCCGCCTTGTCGCGCGCGATGGCCCGAAGCGCGCCGGGGCAGACGTTGGTGGCCAGCGTCTTTTCCGCGAAGCTTTCGATCAGGGGCTTCAGTTCGGCCGGATGGCGATTGTGGCCGAGCAGCAGGCGGTGGTTGATTTCCTTGAGCCGGCCGCGGTCGATCAGCTTGGCGACATAGGCCAGCATCGACACGATCACGAGCGGAATGAAAATGAGCCGCCACGGCGCGCTGCGTACCGCGCAATGGAGCAGGAAGGGCGTCCAGGTCGCGCGGCGGGTGACCGTACGGTCCATGTCGTAGATGGCGAAATCGGTGGTCATGCGCGGCCCTCGAGGATGGCGGTGACGAGGTCGTGGTCGGCAGGCTTGTCGACGTCCACCGCCGCCAGCGGGTTGGCCATTTCGACCGCGCGGATGGTGAGGCCGAGCTTGCGGCCGACCCCGTCGAGTGTCTGCTGCAAGGTGCGCAGCCGCAGCACCGCGCCCATCAGCACCGACGGGCCCAAGGCGGCGATCATCTTCCACCCCTTCTTGCGGTCCTGTTCGACCGAGCGCCACAGCGCCACGGCCTTCGCCGCCTCCTTCGCCCCGAAGGCGAACAGGTTGGCACCCGAATAGGCACCCCCGCGGAATTTTAGCCATGTGCGCTGGGTGCCGGGCAGGCGAGCCATCAGCGGGCGTTGCTCGACCAGGCCAATGGCCAGGTCGGCGCCCGCCGCCTTGGCGCAAAAGTCGGCGACCATGGCCGCGTCGAGCAGCGCATGATCGGCGGTCGTGACCAGCAGCGGGAAGCGGGTCGCCGGATCGCCCAGGATCGCATCCAGCGTCGCGGCGATGGTCGCGCCCGACGGTTCCAGCACCAGCTTCTCGTTCTTTGGCAGTGCCGGCTGGATCCGCTCGGGCTGCTGCGCAAGCACACGTACTGTGGCGACCTCGCTGCTGTCGAGCAGCGCCGCGACCGGGCGCGCGACCATCGGCACACCCGCGACCGGAATCAGCGCCTTCAGGTCCGTGCCGTATCGCGCCGCGAACGGGTCGACGCCGGGGCGTGAGCCTGCCAGCACCAGCGCAGCCCAGCCGTCGCCTTTGTCTGACATCAGGCGAGCCAACTTGTGACCGGCCGCCCGCGGTCGCGGCGGGCATTGGCCTGGACCAGTCGGACCCAGTGGAAGATCAGCGAGATCAAGGTCCACGCCGCGACCCACTCCAGCCCCAGGTCGGGCCGCCCGATCGCCAGCGCGGCGACCAGGATCACCATGTTCGGGTTGCGGCGCGCCGTGATCAGCCGGAATTGGCTGTCGATCCGCCGCCAGACGTGGATGTGCATTTTGTACCGATAAAGGAACGCGCCTTCGATCAGTCGTTGCAGCACATAGCCGCCGACGATTATGCCCAGAACGAGCATTTCCAGCACCGGTTCGATCGGCCGGCCGACGGCGGCAAGGCCATGCGCCCACGCCCACCACCAGAAGGGCGGATGGACGAGGTCGACGCCATGATCGAGGATGTTGCCCCACTCGCTCGACTGGCCGGTGCAGCGTGCCAGCTTTCCGTCGACAGTGTCGAGCACCATGAACACGAAGCCGGTCGCAACCCCGCTCCAGTACCAGCCGGTCCAGAACAGGTAGAAGGCGGCGATGCAGAACAGGAAACCGACCAGCGTCACCTGGTTGGGCGAAATGCCCGCCAGCGCGGCCCAGCGCGTCAGGTAGAAGGCGGGCTTGCGCCACAGGTAGAGCGTCAGCGCGTCGGTGACGCCCTTGTAGCTGGCGTCATAGGAGGCGCGTTCCACGAGCTCGGTATCTTCGGCATCGAGCCTAAGGACGAAGGGCCGCTCGCGCTTGCGCAGCAGTTCGTTGGTGAGCTCCGCCGTGTCGGCGTCGATGCACTCGAGATCGCCGGTATCGACGGCGGTATCCTGTCCCATCGCCGCGACCAGCGCGGTCGCGTCCGCGTCCGGTGCGATGTGCGCCAGCACGGGCCGGCCGTCCTTGACCAGCACTGCACCGGGCGTCGCGGAAAGATGCGACAGCCACGCCGGGTCCCAGGCATAGGCGAGATTGGCGTAGATGGTACCGGCCCCCGCAACCGTCCCTTCGACAGGCCGCAGCCCGGCCTTCGCCGCCAGCGCGCGCGCACGATCGTCCGCGGCCATGCCGAAAACGCGGGCTGGGTTGGTGCCGACGGTGACGAAGCTGGTCGAGCCGCTCATGGCGCCCGGCTATAGGCGATTTTGTCCGCTAACAAAGAGGCAATGCGCGTCGCCCTTGCCGCTTGGCGGATTATCGCGCAGGGTTGGCGCGATGAGCGGGGCCGGAACGAACGACGAGACCAGCGACGCGGCGTTGTCCATCACCGGCGCGCTGACCATCGCGCGCGTCGGTTCGACCGAACGGCTGATCGCCGACAGCCCCGACCCGCTGACCATCGACGTCAGCGGCGTGGAACGGATGGACACCGTCGGCGCTTGGCTGCTGCACCGCACGGTGCGCGACCGCGGCGCGACGATCCGCGGCGCGAGCAAGGACGTCGAGGAACTGCTGACGCAGGTCGCCGAAGCCGATCGCCCCGCGAAAGTCGTTCCCGACAAGAAGCCCGGCCCGCTGGCGACGCTCGACGAACTGGGCGCCTGGGTCACCGAATCCGGTCGCACCTTCCTCGGCCTGATCGGATTTTTCGGCGCGACGCTGATCGCCTTCGCCAGCATCATCCGCCACCCCAAGCGCTTCCGCCTCAATGCGGTCATCCAGCGGTTCGACCTCGTCGGGGTCCGCGCGCTCGGCATCATCGGGCTCATGAGCTTCCTGATCGGCATCGTCATCGGCCAGCAGGGCGCGGTCCAGCTCGAACAGTTCGGCGCCGAGGTCTACACCATCAACCTTATCGGCCGCATCACCACGCGCGAACTGGGCACGCTGATGACCGCGATCATGGTCGCCGGCCGGTCCGGCTCCGCCTTCGCCGCGCAGATCGGCACGATGAAGATCACCGAAGAGGTCGACGCCATGCGCACCATCGGCGTGTCGCCGATCGAAGCGCTGGTGGTGCCGCGCATGATGGCGGCGGTGATCATGATGCCGCTGCTCGCCTTCTACGCGATGATCATGTCGCTGCTCGGCGGCGGCATGTTCTGCTGGATTTCGCTCGGCATCCCGCCGCTGACCTATATCCAGCGCTTGCAGGAAGTCATCCCGCTGACCGACCTGTGGGTCGGCCTCATCAAGGCGCCGGTATTCGGCTTCATCATCGCGCTTGGCGGTTGTTTCCAGGGCATGCTGGTGCAGGGCAACAGCGAGGAAGTCGGCACCAAGACGACCTCGGCGGTCGTGCAGGCGATCTTCATGGTCATCGTCCTCGACGCCGTGTTCGCGGTCTTCTTCTCGTCGGTGGGCTGGATATGAGCGGCGAGACGATCATCAAGGTCCGCGGGCTCAAGAACGCTTTCGGCGACCAGATCGTCCATGAAGGGCTCGACCTCGACGTGCGGCGGGGCGAAATCCTGGGCGTCGTCGGCGGGTCGGGTACCGGCAAGTCCGTTCTCATGCGGTCGATCATCGGCCTCCAGGTCCCGGTCGAAGGTACGGTCGAGGTGCTGGGCGAAAACATGGTCGACCGCGACGAGCTGGAGGCCAAGAACATCCGCCGCCGCTGGGGCGTCCTGTTCCAGAACGGCGCGCTGTTCTCGACGCTGACCGTCGCGGAAAATGTCGAAGTGCCGATCCGCGAATATTTCCCCTTCATCAAGCCGCCGCTGCTCGACGAGATCGCCAGCTACAAGATCGCCATGTCGGGCCTGCCGCCAGAGGCGGGCGCCAAATATCCGTCCGAACTGTCGGGCGGGATGAGGAAGCGCGCAGGGCTCGCCCGGGCGCTGGCGCTCGATCCCGAACTGCTGTTCCTCGACGAGCCCACCGCCGGCCTCGACCCGATCGGCGCGGCGGCGTTCGACGAACTGATCGAAGGCCTGAAGCACAAGCTCGACCTTACCGTCTTCCTCATTACGCACGATCTCGACACATTGTGGGCGATCTGCGACCGGGTGGCGGTGCTGGCCGACCAGAAGGTGATTGCGGTCGGGACGATTGAAGAATTGCTGGCACTCGACCATCCGTGGATACAGGAATATTTCAACGGGCCCCGCGGACGCGCGGCGCTAGCCTCGCTGAAGGGACAGAATAGCTGATGGAAACGCGTTCGAACCATGTGCTGGTCGGATCGGTCACGCTGGCCTTGCTGGCGGGGCTGCTGTTCTTCATCGTCTGGCTGGCGGGGCTCAGCAACAAGGAAACCAGCTGTTTCGACATCTATTTCAACCAGGGTGTCGGCGGGTTGAACCGCGGATCGTCGGTCAACTACAACGGCGTCCCGGTCGGCCAGATCACCAAGATCAGCCTGCTGCCCGACCGCCCCGAATTCGTCTGGGTGCGTGTCGAGGTGGACGGTGAAACCCCGGTCCTCCAAGGGACGACGGCGCAGATCAAGGGCGTCGGCTTCACCGGCGTCAGCGAAATCGCACTGGAAGGCGCGGTGTCGGGCGGCAAGCCGCTGTCGCAGGTCGGCCCGCAGGGCTGCCCCGTCATCCCATCGTCCAGCGGCGGGCTTGGCGCCCTGCTCAACAGCGCGCCGGAACTGATCGACCGCATCCAGCGGCTGACCGAGCGCCTGACCGAACTTTTGAGCGACAAGAACCAGAATGCGGTGTCCGACATCCTCGAAAATGTCGATGCGACGACCAAGGTGCTGGCGCAGCGCGCCCCCGACCTTGCCGACGCCGTCGCTGATGCGCGCATCGCGGCCAAGAATGCGGGCATCGCTGCGCAGCGCTGGGGCGAAGTCGCCAATACGACCAACGGCATCCTGAAGGACAATGCCCAGCCGGCGATGCAGGACCTGCAAAAGGCGATCGCATCGGTGCAGAAGGCGGCCGACAATATCGACGCGGTCGTCGCCGACGCGCGGCCCGGCATACAGAATTTTTCGAAGTCGACGCTGCCCGAGGCCAACCGGCTGGTGCATGACCTGCGCGATTTGAGCGAAAGCCTGCGCCAGTTCAGCGACCGCCTGAACGAGCGCGGCGTCGGTGGGGCATTGGGCCCCGAAAAGCTTCCCGACTATCAGCCCGGAAAGACCAAATGATGCGTCACACCCGCCTGTTCCTTGTCGCCTTCACGGCGCTCTCCCTCGCCGGCTGTTTCGGCGGGGCGAAGGTTCCCGCCACGCTGCTGACGCTGACCAGCACCGCCCCGGCCCCGGCCGAGGTTGCCCGCGCGTCGGCGCCGGGCGAGGCGCTGACCATCGACGTGCCGGTAGTGTCGAAGGAACTGGCGACGACCCGCGTCCCGGCGACGGTCGGATCGACCGCGGTCGCCTACATCAAGGATCTGATGTGGGTCGAAAGCCCCGACCGGCTGTTCCAGGACCTGCTGCAGGAAACGGTTATCCGCACCACTAACCGCGTCGTGCTCGACCCGCGCCAGTCGGCGCTGGACCCCGGCCTCAAGCTGACCGGCACCCTCACCCGCTTCGGCTATGACAGCGGCGAAGGCATGGTCGTCGTCCGCTACGACGGCGCCCTGTCGACGGCGGGCGGCACCCGCGTCGAAACGCGGCGCTTCGAAGCCAAGGTGCCTGCGGACGGGACGGCGGGAACGGTGGGGCCAGCGCTCAACCAGGCCGCCAACCAGGTGGCGACGCAGGTGGCTGGCTGGGTCGGCGGCTGACGTCCGCTTTCGACCCATTGCAGTCATTGGCCGATTCAGCGATCGCCTACATATGCAAAGCTTAGCAATCGGGTTTACGGCTCCAAGCACACGCTTCGATGGCGCGACGATCTCGATCGAATGCACTCGTTATTTCGAGGGCGGTCTGAACGTAGAGACATCTTGGGCCATGAATGTGTTCGCCAAGGAAGGCGGTTGGGTAAACCATCCGGGCGCGGACACCCTCGACGATGATCTGGAAGCTTTCATCGCAAGCCTCGCCCCGTTTTATGATGGCATTTCTGTTTGGACGATGGATGAGACTGACCAGGTATTCACTCTGTGGGAGATGATCGTCCGGACTCTGCCTGAGAATATGATCTGACGTCCGGTTTCCACTCATTTCGACCGGTGTCCGCTTTCGACCCATTGCAGACGTTAGCGCACTAGCAGCGAAAGAGCGGCCGGAAGCACGAGAATGGCAACTGCGAGCTTATGTTTCCAAGTGGGCGCGCCGAACTTTCGAAATGCCAACCCCAGCGCGAACGCAACACCTGACAAGACTAAGAACCCGGACGTGAGAAGGCGGTCTGTCTCCGACGTCCCGAGAGAGCCGAACACAATGGCCGCTGCCAGAAACTGAAGTCCACTTAGGAAAAGCAAGACGAGAACAATAATCCGCGACGATTGCTCCCATGCCTTTGCTGTTGCAAACTCGTCAGGCTTCATTTGCAGCATCTTGCTTTCGCGACTTCCAACCGTCAACGTCCGCTTTCCACCCATAGCGGACATTCACATTTCGCTGTCCTACAGCAGCACGACTATGCCACCGTCCGCCACGGTTCTTTGATCGGTCTGGATGTGGTGCGCGGACAGACGCCGTGGTCGCCATGACCGCGCAAAATGTGACCAGCCGCGAGACCGCTTAAATTCACGCAAACGGCCCAGAATCGCGCCGTTGGTGAGCAGATAGTGAACTTAAGCGGCGCGGTCTGCGTGGCTCAGATCGCGTCGAGCGCGTTCGAGAAGTCGGCGATCAAATCTTCCGCCTTTTCGACGCCGATCGAGATGCGCACCAGATTGTCGCTGATGCCGAGCGCAGCGCGCCGTTCTTCGGGGACCGACAGGTGGGTCATTGCCGCCGGGGCCGAGGCCAGCGTTTCGGTGCCGCCGAGGCTGACCGCCAGCTTGGCGATCTGCAGCGCGTCGAGGAAGCGGAAGGCTTCGGCCTCGCCGCCCTTGAGGTAAAGCGAGAAAGTCGACCCCGCGCCGAGGCAGTGACGGTCGTAAATGTCCTTCTGGCGGCTGCCGGGTTCGAGGAAGCCCAAATAGCCGACCTTTTCGACCTTCGGATGGTCACGCAGGAAGGTGCAGACCTTCTCCGCATTCTCGCCCGCGCGGCTCATGCGCAGTTCGAGCGTTTCGAGGCTGCGCATCAGCATCCACGCGGTGTTGGGGTCGCAGATGCCGCCCATCGGGTTGCGGATCAGCCGGACCTTGTCGAGCACCGCCTTGCTGCCGACCAGCGCGCCGGCGACGAGGTCGCTATGCCCGCCGACATATTTGGTGAGGCTGTAGACCGACACGTCCGCGCCCTGGTTGAGCGGCTTGGCCCACAGCGGGCCGAGGAAGGTATTGTCGATCGCGATCGGCGGACGGTCGCCTCCGAACGCGGCCTCGCTCGCGGCGCGAACGGCCTCGACATCGACCAGCGCGTTGGTCGGGTTGGCCGGGCTTTCAAGGTAGATCATCGCGACCTTGCCGCCCTTGTCGGCTGCCATCGCTTTGGCCTTGGCCATCACCGCGTCCAGCTCCTCGCGGGTCGCGCCGGCGGGGAAGTCGACATAGCTGACGCCGAAGCGGGCCATGATCTTGTCGATGACGCTCTCGGTCGCGGCGTAAAGCGGGCCCGAATGGACGATGACGTCATTCTGGTTGGCGAGCGCGAGCACCAGCGTGGTGATCGCCGTCATGCCGCTGGAGAAGGACAGCGCGCCTTCGGCATCTTCCCAGATGGCGAGACGGTCTTCGAGGATTTCCTGGTTCGGTCCGTTGAAGCGCGAATAGACGAGGCCCGCGGCCTTGCCGGTGCCGTCGCTCTTGCCGGTAATGCCTTCGAAGAAGCTCTTGCCCTCGGCGGCGGTGGAAAAGACGTAGGTGGAGGTCAGGAAGATCGGCGCCTTCAGGCTGCCTTCGGACAACGCCGGGTCGAAGCCATGGCCCATCATCAAGGTCGCGGGGTCCAGCTTGTGGTTGCCGATATGGGTGTGGGACGCCTTGGGCGCGCGCTTGTTGCTGTTGGTCATGTCAGATCCTCGAACCGGTCGTTCCCAGGAAGGCGGGAACTGGTGGCGAGGAAGCCGGGGCGCTTACCGTCCTAACCTCCGCAGGACGCATCTCCGCCGGCTCGCCGTGGGGGCGAATTAGCGCCGGCACGCCATGATTTCAACCGATCAGCGCGGCCACCAGCCAGACCGTCCCGACCATCAGCGGGATACCGGCGATGTCGAGCAGCAAGCCCGCCTTCAGCATGCGCGGCAAGGCGATGTGGCCGGTCGCCCAGGCGATGGCGTTGGGGCCGGTGCCGCTGGGCAGCATGAAGCCCCAGCTGGCGGCCATGGCGGCGGGCAGGGCGAGCAGCAGCGGATCGACCCCGCTGCCCGCGATCATCGCGCCGACGATGGGGATGAGCGCGCTGGCGGTGGCGACGTTGGACGCGAATTCGGTGAAGACGATGACCAGTGCGACGACCAGCAGGGTCAGCAGCAGCGGGTGGACGCTGCGCAGCGGCTCCATCGCGGTGCCGAGCCAGGCGCCGAGCCCGCTTTCACCAATGCCGGCCGCCAGCGCCAAACCGCCGCCGAACATCATGATTACGCCCCACGGCGCACGATTGGCCTCCTCCCAGTTGAGCATCGGCCGGCCCGATCCGTCGGGAAGGACGAACAGCAGCAGGGCGCCGGCAATGGCGATAGTTCCGTCGCTGATGCTGCCCTTGGGCAGCAGCGGCTCGACAAACGGCTGCGCCACCCAGGCGGCGACGACCAGCGCCACCAGCGGCACCAGCCGCTTCTCCGCCTCCGACCAGGCGCCGATGTCGCCCAGCCCGCGCGCCGCGGCGGCGGGATCGAAGCTGTCGCGGGCGACACCCTGCACGCGCATCAGGATCAGCCAGCAGGTGGGGATCGCCAGCAGGACGAGCGGCAATCCGTAAGTCGCCCAAGTTAGGAAATCGATCTTGGTACCCGTCGTCTTCTCGATCAGTGCGGCGGCGATGGCGTTGGTCGGCGAACCGACCAGCGTGCCAAGCCCGCCGATCGACGCGGCGAAGGCGACGCCCATCATCAGCGCCCCGGCAAAGCCCTCGGTCTTGCCTTCGGGCACCGCGCCGGCGCGGACGATGGCCAGCGCGATCGGGATCATGATCAGGCTGGTCGCGGTGTTGCTGACGATGAAGCTCAGAATCGCGGTAGATGACATGAAGGCCAGCAGCATCGACCCGGCGCTGCCGCCGCCGCGCTTGATGATGGCATGGGCGAGGCGGCGGTGCAGGCCGACCCGCTCGATCGCCAGCGCGATCATCGCGCCGCCCAGCACCAGGAACAGGATCGGCGAATAATAGCTGCCCGCCGTGTCGTTGACGTTCATTACGCCCGCGGCGGGAAGGATGAGGAAGGGGAGCAGCGCGGTAACGGTGAGCGGCAGCGCCTGCGTCATCCACCATATCGCCATCAGCACGGTCAGCGCCGCAACGCGCCATGCCTCGACCGACATGCCGAGCGGCGCGGAGATCAGCCACATGACGACGAAGACGACCAGTCCACCCCACAGGCCCACACGCTCGGCCATCGACATTCCCCCTATTGGGCCGGCAGCCCGATCAAACTGACCTGCCGACCATAAGTCGGTTCGTAGCGATGCGTCGAGCGGCGGAAGCTGTAGAAGCGATCCTCCAGCGCATAGGTGTCGAGCCCGACTGCCTCGATCCGCCGAACCCCCGCCGCCGCGAGGCGCGCGACGACATAGGCTTCCAGGTCGAAATGCGGCTGGCCCGACGGGCCGTCGATGAAGAAGCGCTCGTTGGCCGGATCGTCCTTCAGGATCGGCTCGGGGAAGTCGAAGCCGACCTCGAAACTCTTCTGCGCGATGCACGGGCCGACCGCGGCGGCGATATGGTCGATGGTCGCGCCGAGCGAGATCATCGCGGCAATGGTCTGGTCGGTGACCCCGCCGACCGCGCCGCGCCAGCCGGCATGGGCGGCGCCGACGACGCCGGCCTTGGCGTCGGCGAGCAGGATCGGCGCGCAATCGGCGGTGACGATTCCGAGCAGCAGGCCCCGTCGGTCGGTGACCAGCGCGTCGGCCTCGGGCCGCTCGTCGCGCGGGACGGCTTCGGTGACGATCACTGCCTTCGGCGAATGGACCTGGTAGACGCTGGCCAGCGGCGCGCCGGGCAGGATGGCGTCGGCGGCCATGCGGCGGTTGGCCTCGACCGTGGCCGGATCATCGCCGCTGCCGAGCCCGCAGTTGAGCCCTGCCACGCCGCCGGTCGATCGTCCCCCGGCGCGGCCGAAAAAGCCGTGCGGGACGGCAAGCGCACTCGCGCGGACGATGTCGAGCGCGCTCATAGCGCGACCCGCATGATGCGGTCGTCGTCTTCGTGATTGCCGACCATGAATTTATAGGCGCCGACTTCCACGAAGCCGCGTTTTTCGTAAAGGCGGCGGGCTCGATGGTTTTCGATGAACACGCTGAGCTGTAGGTGGGTGAAGCCGCGGGCGCGGGCTTCGGTAAAGCCCCAGTCGATCAATGCGTCGGCAATGCCGCGTCCCTTGGCGGCGTCGTCGAGGTAGAGCTGGTGCAGTTCCCACGTCCGGTCAGGCGCGTCGCCCGGAAGCTCGTTGGGTCCCATCTTGATATAACCGATGATCGCGCCGCCCGCTTCGACCAGACGGAAGGCATAGTCGGGATCGGCGAGCTGCGCTTCGAACGCTTCCGGTGCCTTGTCGCACAGGAAGCTGGCGAGGTCGTCGCTGGCATACATATGGCCGAAGGTCGCGGCGAAGGCGCGGCAGAAGAGCTTGCTGATCGCTTCGCCATCACCCGGGCGGCCGTCGCGATAGCTAAGCGTCATGCATCCAGTCCTGCGATATCGGGCCAGCCCGGCGCGCGGACGCCCAGAACCTTGAACAGCCGCCCCATCTCGGCCTCGTCGCACAGGCGGCGGCGGTCGTTGGCGATCTCCTCGGTGCGCTCCGGGTTGCGTGCCGCCAGCGCCATCGCCCGCGCGCCGATGCCAAGGGTCTCGAGCCAGCTTCCCTGGCTGATCAGGCGGCTCGGCACCGCGCCGCCGCGGCGCGCGGCCTCGGCCAGGGCAGGGAAGTCGACATGGCTGGTGAGGTCCTGCTCGCCGGGCGTGTCGAGGACGTAAGTATGTTTATGGGCGCGCATCGCCTGCAGCGTGTCGCCCTTGGCGTCCTTTTCGCCGAAGCCATAATCGATGACGATGGCCGCGCCACCCTTGTCGGCCAGTAGGCGTGCAAGTGCTTCCATCGCGTCATTCCGGGCCGGCGCGGTCTCGACGATCGGTCCGTCGCGGTCGAAGGCTAGACCGCCGGCCGCGAGGATCACATGGCGTTCGAAACCCCCGACGAACTGGCGGATCGGCAGCGCGTCGAAAAATTCGGAGGCGACAAGCAGGAGCGGGCCGTCGCCTGCGGAAAGGCCGCCCAGATCGTCATGGCAGACGGCGTCGGGCACGCGTTCGCGTTGGGCCGCGCGCAGGGTCGGGCTGGTTTCGACCAGTTCGACCGACGTCGGTTCGCAGCCCGACGCCCGCAGGACGCGCAAGGCGTCGGCAGCAAGAGTACCGCGCCCCGGACCGAGCTCAGCATAGCGGACATTGTGGGGCCGCCCCGCGCGCGCCCAGACATCCGCCAGCGCGGCGCCGATCATCTCGCCGTACATCTGGCTCATTTCCGGCGCGGTGGTGAAGTCGCCCTCGATGCCCAACGGATCGCGGGTGGCGTAATAATATTCGTTGCAGGCCTGCATGAAGGCCTCGACGGTCATGCGCCCTTCAGCGCGAATGCGGTCGGTCAGCGCGCGCTGGAGCGGAGTCATGCCACGCTGGCGGTGCCGACGGTCGGCTCGACCCTAACCCGCCGCTTGGCGGAGGTCAGCATCAGGTAAAGCCCGCCAAGGATCATCGGCACGCATAGCCACTGCCCCATGTGCAGGCCGGTTGTCTGCGCAAACTCGCTCAATTGCGCGTCGGGCAGGCGGACGAATTCGACCGCGAAGCGGAAGATGCCGTAGAAGAACAGGAAGGCGCCGCACAGCATGCCGGGCTTGTAGCGACTGTCGGTCTTCCAGAAGAGCAGCCACAGGATGAGGAACATGACGATGCCTTCCAACCCGGCTTCGTAAAGCTGGCTGGGGTGGCGCGGGGGACCGAGGACACGCATGCCGTCGACCACTTCTTCGAACCGGATCGCCCAAGGAACGGTGGTGACCGACCCCCACAATTCCTGGTTTACGAAATTGGCCAGCCGGCCGAAGAACAGCCCGAACGGCACCACGCAGGCGACATAGTCGTGGACGCGGATGAAGTTCAGCTTTTCCTTCCAGCTGATGTAGGCGATCGCGGCGATGGTGCCCAACAGACCGCCGTGGAAGCTCATCCCCCCGTCCCACAGCTTGAGGATGTCGAGCGGGTGCTGGAGGTACCAGGGCAGGTTGTAGAACAGCACATAGCCCAGTCGCCCGCCGAAGATGATCCCGAGCGAGGCGTAGAAGACGAGGTCGTCGGCATGGCGGCGGGCCATCGGCGCGCCGGGCTGCTTCAACAGCTTGAGCATGTACCAGTAGCCGATGAAGATGCCGGCAAGGTAGGCGATCGAATACCAGCGGAGCTGGAAGAAGCCGATCTTGAAGATCACCGGCGACAGGCCAAGGTCGGGAAAGGCGATCGCGTTCGAAGCGGCGGCGGCAATCGTCAACAACATCACACTCATGGGCTTCCCCTTGTCCTTGCCGCCTCATAGGGTGGGAAAAAATAAAGTCCAAGGAGTAGCGATGCCGTCCGTTCTCGACCAGCAATATGAAGCCGTGCTTGCGGCCATGACCGCGCCCGGCGGTCCGCTGGTGATCGAAAAAGACGCAATGGGCCGCGCCTATGTCGCCAACTTCCCGCAGACGCTGCCGACCTTCTTCCAGGCTTTTTCGGCGATGCACGCGGCGGTCGAATGCATCGTCGACGGCGAGCAGCGGCTGACCTTCGCCGAGGCCAATGCGCTGTCGGACCGGATTGCCCGGGCGCTGGTGAAGCGCGGGGTGCATAAGGGCGACCGCGTTGCGATCGCGATGCGCAACTGCGCGGCGTGGATCCTGTCCTACATGGCGGTGGCCAAGGTCGGGGCCGTCGCCACGCTGATCAACGGCTGGTGGCGCGAAGCGGAGCTTGACCATGCGCTGCGCCTGACCGAACCGTCGCTGATTATCGCCGACGGGCCGCGCGCCCAGCTTGTCGACAGCCTTGAGGGCGGCTGGAAGGTCGAGCCGATCGACATCCGCAAGCCGGCCGAGGAAGCCTTCGCGGCGCTTATCACCGTGGTCGGCGATGCGACGCCGCTGCCCGAAATCGTGCCCGACGACGATGCGACGATCCTGTTCACCTCGGGCTCGACCGGCCTTGCCAAGGGCGCGCTGTCGACCCACCGCCAGGTGATGGCGGCGACCTATACCTATGTCACCTCGCTGCTCGTCCTGAAGGGCATCCTCGAACATAAGGGCACGCCGCCGGTCCACCCGCTGCGGGCGCTGGTGTCGGTGCCGCTGTTCCACGTGACCGGCGAGATACCGGTGATGCTGACCAGCATGGCGATCGGCCGGACGCTGGTGCTGATGCCCAAATGGGATGCGGGCGAAGCCATTCGCCTGATCGAGCGCGAAAAGATTACCGCCTTTACCGGCGTGCCGACGATGGCGCTGGAAATCCTCAACCACCCCGATCGCGCAAACCACGACCTCAGCACGCTGGCCGACATCAATTCGGGCGGGGCGCCGCGCCCGGCCAGCCACGTCGAGCGGCAAGAGCGCGACATGCCGACGACGCGCTCGGTCCAGGGCTATGGCCTCACCGAAACCAATGCCGTCGGCTGCGGCATCTTCTGGAGCAATTACAAGGAAAAGCCGACCTCGACCGGACGACCGCAAATCCCCTACGTCGAACTGGCGATCCTCGGCGCCGACGGCAGCCACCTGCCGCAGGGAGAGACGGGCGAAATCGCGATCCGGGCAGCCGGGGTCATCAAGGGCTATTTCCGCGATCCCGCCGCCACCGAAGCAGCGTTCACCAGTGACGGCTATTTCCGCACCGGGGACGTCGGCTACATCGACCCCGACGGCTATCTGTTCATCGTCGACCGGATGAAGGAAATTATCATCCGCGGCGGCGAGAATATCAGCGCCGCCGAAGTGGAAGCCGCGATTTACGGCTGCGACGGGGTGGCCGAAGCCGCGGTGTTCGGCATCGCCGACGACCGGCTTGGCGAAGTGCCTGCCGCCATCCTGTATCGCCGCGACGGTTCGACCCTTAGCGAAGAGCAGCTGCGCGATTTCCTGGGCGCGCGGCTGGCGGCGTTCAAGATGCCGGCCAAGTTCATCTTCGCCAGCGAACCGCTGCCGCGGCTCGGCACCGGCAAGATCGACCGCGTCGCGTTGAAGCAGCGGTACGCGGCCTGACCATGAAATTGCCCGCCATCGACCGGCGGACCCTGCTGATCGGCGGCGGCGCGGGGGTGGGGCTGGTGGTCGGCTTCCTGGCGTGGCCACGGCGCGAGGGGGCGCCGATGGTGCCGGGCCGCAACGACCGGCTGGTCAACGCCTATCTTCGCATCGCCAGCGACGATCGGGTGACGATCGCCGTGCCGCAGGCCGAGGTCGGGCAGGGCATCTGGACCGGGCTCGCGCAGGTCGCGGCGGATGAACTGGGCGCCGACTTCGCCCGGATGGCGGTCGAGCCAGCCCCTCATTCGGATGCCTATTTCAACAGGCTCGTCGATCCCAAGGTGCCGCTGCGCATCACCGCGCTCGGCACTTCCATCCGATCATTCGAACAGCCGGTGCGCGAGGCTGCTGCTGCTGCGCGCGATCTGCTGGTCCGTGCGGCGGCCGACCAATGGTCGGCGGACCCGCGCGAATGCCGCACGGTCGGCGGCAGGATCGTCCATGAAGCGCGATCGACCAGTTTCGGCGCGGTGGCCGAGGCGGCATCGCGCCTCCGGCCGGCGGATGCGGTCCAGCTGCGCGACGACAGCGACGGCCGACTGATCGGCCAGGCGCTGCCCCGGCTCGACCTTGGCGCGAAGTCCGACGGCAGTTTCCGTTTCGCGTCCGACGTTCGCCTTGCGGACATGCTGTTCGCCAGCCTGCGCAAGGCGCCGTCCGGGGGTCGCATCGTCGGCGCCGACGAGCGCGCGGCTTTGGCCCAGCAGGGGTGCCGAAAGCTGGTCGTGCGCGACGCGTGGGTGGCGGCGATCGCCGACAGCTGGTGGGCGGCCGACCGCGCGCTCGAACGGGCTGCGATCCGGCGCGAAGGTCCGGCGGTGTCCTCCGACGATCTTGCGCAGCGAATGGCGGACGCGATCGGCGGCGGCGCATTCGACCGGATGGTCGACATCGGGGATTATGATGCGGCGGTCGAGGGCTCGCGACCGCTGGCGGCGACCTACAGCATCGCACCGCTGCCGCACCACTCGCTCGATCCGCCGTCTGCGGCGGCGCACTGGACCAACGGTCGGCTCGACCTGTGGGTGGCGACCCGCGTTCCGGACCTCGTCAAGGCCGCGGTGGCCAAGGCGGGCGGGCTGAACGACCGGGACGTCAATGTCTATCCGATGCCGATCGGCGACCAGTCCGGGACCGGGTTCGACGCGTCGATCGCGGTTATTGCCGCTGAACTGGCGCGCGACGCTGGCCGACCGGTCAGCCTGGCGATGTCGCACCGCGATGCGCAGCAGTCCGACCGCGTGCGTCCGCCGCTGCGCGCGGCGATGACCGCGCTGCCGGCGCCCGGCGGCCAGATCAAGGCATGGCGCGCGCGGCTGGCGGGCATGGCCAGTCTTTCCGCTGACCTTGCCGACCTAGGCGGGGGCCGCAAGCCGGGCTTTGCGCCGGCCAGCGCATCGCCGCCCTACGCTTTCCCGTCGCTGCGGGTCGAAACGGTCGATGCCGGCCTGCCGATCGACACGGGATACTGGCGGGGTGGCGACGAGGCGCTGACGACATTCGCGACCGAAAGCTTCATCGACGAAATGGCGCGTGCCGCGGGCATGGATCCTTTCGCCTATCGCCTTGCCAAGCTGGGCGGCGCGTCGCGGCTGGCGCGCGTGCTGACCATCGTGACGGCCAACGGCGGATGGGACGGCGGCGGACCGGGCAGCAGCATGGGCCTTGCCTGCGCGTCGCTGCAAAGCAGCCACATCGCGCTGCTGGCCACCGCCACCATCGGCGCCGACCAGTCTGTCGAGGTCAGCAAGCTGACGGCGGCGGTCGATTGCGGGCGGGTGGTCAATCCAGGGCTAGTTCGCCAGCAGGTGGAAAGCGGCCTGCTGGCCGGCCTCGCCGCCGCGACCGTTCCGGCGCCCGACCGGGTCGGCGGCCTCTGGAAGGCGGTGACCATGACCGGACGGCCGTTCGAACGGCTGGCGAAGGTGCCCGAGGTGGCGGTCGAAATCGTCGGCAGTCGGGCCGATCCCGGCGGCGTCAGCGGGCTTGGCATCGCAGTCATCGCGCCGGCAGTGGCCAACGCGATCTTCGCCGCGACCGGCAGACGCTTGCGAAACCTGCCATTCGACCCCATGGCGGGCTGATGCAGCGTCCCGACGGTCATCCCAGCATTCCCGCCGCCAAGGTCGGCGTCTTGCTGACCAACCTCGGCACTCCCGATTCGCCGGATACGGGTGCGGTGCGGCGATATCTCAGCCAGTTCCTGTCCGACCGGCGGGTGGTCGAAATCCCGCCGATCCTGTGGCAACCGATCCTGCAGGGGATCATCCTTCGTACCCGCCCGAAAAAGAGCGCCGAAGCCTATCGCCAGGTTTGGACCGAGGAAGGTTCGCCCCTGGCCGCCATCACCGCGCGGCAGGCGGTTGGTCTGCAGCAGCGATTGGGCGACAGCGTGATCGTCGACTGGGCGATGCGCTACGGCAATCCGGCGATCGATCATGCGCTCGACCGGCTGTTCAAGGCCGGGGCGACGCGAATCCTGCTGGCGCCGCTCTATCCCCAATATTGCGCGGCGACGACCGCGACTGCCAACGATTATGCCTTTGCGCACCTGGCCGGATGGCGCTGGCAGCCGGCGATCCGCACGCTGCCGCCCTATTACGACGATGCGCTTTACATCGATGCGCTGGCGGCCGATCTCCAACGCCAGGTCGACGCGCTCGACTTTGCGCCGCAGCGGCTGCTGCTCAGTTTCCACGGCATGCCGCAGCGGACGCTGGACCTCGGCGATCCCTATCATTGCCATTGCCAGAAGACCGCACGCCTGCTCGGCGAGCGGATGGCCGTTCCGATCGACGTCGCCTTCCAGTCCCGCTTCGGCCGCGCCAAGTGGCTGGAGCCTGCCACCGACACGGTGCTTAAGGACTATCCGGCGGCCGGGGTGACCCGTGTCGCGATCGCCGCTCCGGGCTTTTCGGCCGACTGCCTTGAAACGATCGAGGAGCTGGGCATTCGCGGCCGCGAAGATTTCGTCGAAGCCGGGGGGACGCATTTCGCCCGGCTCGATTGCCTCAATGATAGCGCTGCGGGCATGGACATGCTTGAACAGCTGATCACGCGCGAACTTGCCGGATGGTGGTCCGCGTCCTAACCAACGAAAAAACGCGAAGGAGAGAGTCATGGCGCGAGTGGCGATCGTTACCGGTGGAACGCGTGGGATTGGCGAGGCGATCAGCATTGCGCTGCGCGACATGGGCATGAAGGTCGCGGCCAATTATGCCGGCAACGACGAACGCGCCCGCGAATTTACCGACCGCACCGGCATTCCTGCCTATAAATGGGACGTGGCCGACCATGACGCTTGCATCGAAGGTGTGAAGAAGGTCGAAGCCGACCTCGGCCCGGTCGATGTGCTGGTCAACAATGCCGGTATCACCCGCGACACGACCATGAAGCGCATGACCCACGAAAAGTGGCAGCAGGTGATGGACACCAATCTCGGCGGTTGTTTCAACATGGCCAAGGCGGTGTTCGACGGCATGTGCGAGCGTGGCTATGGCCGGATCGTCAACATCGGCTCGATCAACGGGCAGGCAGGCCAATATGGGCAGGTCAATTATGCCGCCGCCAAGTCGGGCATCCACGGCTTCACCAAGGCGCTGGCGCAGGAAGGCGCGCGGACCAACGTTACCGTCAACGCGATCGCCCCGGGCTATATCGACACCGACATGGTCGCCGCGGTGCCCGAAGACGTGCTGGCCAAAATCGTCGCCAAGATCCCGGTCCGCCGCCTCGGCAAGGCGGAGGAAATTGCGCGCGGCGTGGCCTTTCTGGTCGATGAGAATGCGGGCTTCGTCACCGGGTCGACGCTGTCGATCAACGGCGGCCAGCACATGTACTGATGGATTTCGGTGCCCCGACAAAGCGGTCGGTGACCATTGCGGGGCACGAAACCTCGATCAGCCTCGAGCCCGTCTTTTGGCAGCAGCTGGAAACGGCGGCGGCAGCGGAAGCGCTGCCGCTCAACGCGCTCATCGCCCGGATCGACGTCGAGCGAATGGACGGCGATCCGCCGCCAAACCTGACCTCGGCCATCCGGCAGTGGCTATTGGCGCGCGCGCTGGAGCAGCGTAGCGGCGAATAAGGCGCCACCGTCCGGGGCATGCTCCAACCACAGCGCCGGCTCGATCAATTCCAGTTCGATTACCTTCAGCGCCAGATCGTTGCCGCGGATCAAGTCGACCCGCGCGTAGGCCGCTTCCGCGGGCGCAGCTGCAAGCGCCGCTTGTGCCAGTTCGATCGCACCGGCGGGCGGATCGCAGGGCTCTTCGCGGCCGCCTAGGTGCGACTGGACGCGATAGTCCCCGGCCTTTGGCCGCTTGACGATGCAGTGGCTGAACTGCCCGCCGAACAGCATCAACGAATATTCGCCTTCGCCGGTGACCGAATGGAGGAACGGCTGGACCATCATCGCCTTGCCCACGACATCGCCCGGTAGGGAATCCGTCGGGCCCAGGCGGTGAGTCCCGTCGGCGCTGGCCGACACTGGCGGCTTGATCACCAATTCGTCCCCGAAATCGGCGCGAGCAGCGGAAAGCGCGGCGTCATCCATCGTGTCGACCAGACGCGTCGCTATGGTGGCGATCCCCTTGTCGCCAAGCTCCGCCAAGTAACGCTTGTCGCTATTCCAGCGCAGCAAGGCGACGGGGTTGAGCGTCGGCACCTGATCACGATCGAGCCGGTCGAGCAGGGCATGCCAGCGCGGCGGGTCTAGGTGGTAGCCCCAAGCCACCAGCGGCGTAACGAGGTCGAAGCCGGACAGGTCGCCGACGTCGGTCCACGGCAATGCCTCGACCTCGGCCCCTTGGGCACGAATGGCCGCGGCTTCGACGTCGAACGCCCAGTCCCATTCCTCGTGGAAGCCGGGCGGCGGTACCAGAACGGCGATACGCATCGGGTTAGTCACTACCCGGGGTTGCGGGATAGCGTCATCGCGACAGCAAAATCCGGGCCTGGCTGGCGATTTGCGACAGCATCGGCGCAGTTACCGTTCCGCCATGCTTGGCGCGTTCGACGAGCGAGCGGAACTGGGCAATGCGGATGGGGTTCTTGTCGACCCACTTCTGCACGCTTTCGTCCGGATCGTCGCTGCGCGTGCGGGACAGGAACTCGATCCGCAGTTGTTCGAAGTCTCGCGCCAGATTGGCTTGCAGCAAGCGTTCCCACTGGTCGGCGGGGGTGAAGCTTGCCACTTGCTGCTGCGCCCAGTCGATGCCCAGCACTTCGCCGAGGCGGGTGTAGGCGCGGGTGATCGCCAGTTCGTCGAGACCCTTGCGCGCGCCCAGCGACGCGATGCCGAAGATACCGTCCAGTTCGTAAAGGCGGACCAGTTCGTCGACGATCTTGCGGTCGCCGGTGATCGCTTCCAGCGCTTCGCGCCGCGCCGCCGCCTCGCCGCGCACTTCGGAGCGGATGAGGACGGCAGCCTGCGCCGCGACCTTGTCGAGGCCGGGCTTCAGCGTTTCGACGATCTTCGACACGAACGTCTCGCCCGCCGCGGCACGGATCAGGTCGCCAAGGTGTGCGCGAACCAGCCGTGCGGCATTGGCGAACAGTTCGATGCGGACCGTCTCTGGCACATCGGCCTGTTCGATCCGCTGCCATAGCGCGGGCAGGCCCAGCAGCCGTTCGGCCGCGAGGAAGGCCGAAACGACCTGACCGATCCCGACGCCTTCCTCTTCGACCATGTCGAGCGCGACGCTCGGCCCAAGGCGGTTGACGAGCCGATTGGCGACCTTGGTCGCGATGATCTGGTGCCGCAGGCGATGGGCGCGGATGGCGTCGGCATGGGCCTTGACCATCGGCGCGGGGAAGGCGGCGAACAGCTCGTCCTCCATCATCGGATCGTCGGCCAACTCAAGCTCTTCGGCCGCGGCCTGCAGCGTCAGCTTCGACATCGACAGCACCACCGCCAGTTCGGGGCGGGTGAGCCCGCGGCCCTCGAGCCCCCGACGGAGCAGCGCGTCGCTGCTTTCCAGCCCCTCGACCTTGCGATCGAGGCGGCCGCTGGCTTCGAGGATTTCGATCGTCCGCACGAAGCCGGGAAGCCCGGCGGGCCCGCGCGCCTCGGCGATCGACAACGCCAGGCTCTGGAGGCGGTTGTCTTCCAGCACGAGGTCGCTGACTTCGTCGGTCATCTTGGCGAGCAGCTTGTTGCGGACCGCTTCGTCGAGCCGGCCGTCGCGCATTTCGCGGTTGAGCGGGATCTTGATGTTCACCTCGTTATCCGAACAATCGACGCCAGCCGAATTGTCGATGAAGTCGGTGTTGATGCGCCCGCCCTGTTCCGCGAATTCGATGCGACCGGCCTGGTTGATCGCCAGGTTGGCCCCTTCGCCGATGACCTTCGCACGGACGTCGCGCGCGTCGACCCGCAGCGTGTCGTTGGCCGGATCGCCGACCTGTGCATTGGTCTGGGTCGACGCCTTGATGTAGGTGCCGATGCCGCCGAACCAGAGCAGGTCGACCGGGCTTTTCAGGATCGCGGTAATAAGGCTGGTCGGGTCGATCGTGTCGACGTCGAGGCCCAGCGCTTCCTTGGCCTGCTTGGTCAGTTCGATCGATTTCTGGCTGCGCGGTACGATCATGCCGCCCTTCGACATGACCTTGCGGTCATAATCGTCCCAGCTGGAGCGCGGCAGGTTGAACATCCGCTCGCGTTCCTTCCAGCTTTTCGCCGGATCGGGATCGGGGTCGATGAAGATGTGGCGGTGGTCGAAGGCAGCCACCAGCAGAATCGATTTCGACAGCAGCATGCCGTTGCCGAATACGTCGCCCGACATATCGCCGCAGCCGGCGACCTTGACCGGGTCTTTCTGGACGTCGACGCCCATCTCCAGGAAATGGCGCTGGACCGAAATCCACGCGCCCTTAGCGGTGATGCCCATCGCCTTGTGGTCATAACCGTTGGAGCCGCCGCTGGCGAAGGCGTCGCCCAGCCAGAAGCCGCGATCGAGCGCGATGGCGTTGGCGACGTCGCTGAACGTCGCGGTGCCCTTGTCGGCGGCGACGACGAAATAGGGGTCTTCGCCGTCATGGATGACGACGCTGTCGGGGTGCGTGACATGATCGTTGACGATGTTGTCGGTGACCGACAGCAGCGAACGGATGAAGATGCGGTAGCTTTCCTTGCCCTCTTCGAACCAGGCGTCGCGATCGACCGCCGGGTTGGGCAGGTGCTTGGGATAGAAGCCGCCCTTCGCGCCGGTCGGCACGATGACCGCGTTCTTGACCAGCTGCGCCTTCATCAGGCCCAGGATTTCGGTGCGGAAATCGTCGCGCCGGTCGGACCAGCGCAGGCCGCCGCGGGCGATCGGCCCGCCGCGCAGGTGGATGCCTTCGACCCGCGGGCTGTAGACCCAGATTTCGCGATAGGGGATCGGCGCGGGCAGGCCCGGCACCTTGGCGCTGTCGATCTTGAACGCCAGCGCTTCGGCAGCCGCCGGGGAAAAAGCGTTGGTGCGAAGCGTCGCGCCGACCACGCTGCGCATCAGGCGCAGGATGCGGTCGTCGTCGATCGCGCGGACGTTCTTCAACGCATCGTCGAAGGCGGTCGACTGCTCGGCCATCGCGGCCTTGCGATCGCCGTCGAATTTCGGATCGTGCGAAGCGACGAACAGGTCGATCAGCGCGCGCGTCGCGGCAGGCGCGCGGCGCAGCGCCTCGACCACGGTCAGCAGGCCGAACGACACGCCGGTCTGGCGCAGGTAGCGGAACCAGGCACGCAGCCAGACGACCGAGCGCGGGTCGAGCCCGGCGAACAGCACCAGCTGGTTGAACTCGTCATCTTCGCTGCGGCGGTCGAGGACCGACGATAGTGCGTCCTCGACCAGGTGCGCGCGGTCGATGACGGATTTGACGTCGCTCTCGCATGGCAGTTCGAGCTGGAAGTCGTGGATGTACCCGACGCCGTCGCGCAATTCGCTAGGCATTTCGTCGATGACGCGGAAACCGAAATTCTCCAGCACCGGCACCGCATCCGACAACGGGATGAGGCCGGACTTGGCGTAAATGTTGAGGTGCAACTGGCCGCCCTTGTCGGTGCGGCTGAGGTAGATGCGCGCGTCGCGGCCTTCGCCGTCGATGCTGGCGAGCCGGATGATATCGCTCGCCGCCTCGCTGGCGCGAATGAGGGAGCGATAGCCTTCCGGGAAGGCATCGGCATAGGTGATCGCAAGGCGGGTGCCCCGGCCCGGGCCGGTCCGTTCGATCAATTCCTCTTCGACGTTGGGCCGCCAGCCGCGGACCATTTCGTCGAGGCGATGGTTGAGATCGGCAATGTCGGGCGTCGGTGCCCACGATTCGATATCGACCGTGTAGCGCAGCAGGGCGAGATCGCCCTCGCCAAGTTCGACCTGCCAGCT
Organism: Sphingomonas jaspsi DSM 18422; assembly: GCF_000585415.1. Taxonomy (NCBI): domain Bacteria; kingdom Pseudomonadati; phylum Pseudomonadota; class Alphaproteobacteria; order Sphingomonadales; family Sphingomonadaceae; genus Sphingomonas; species Sphingomonas jaspsi. The sequence continues at coordinate 703,515 of NZ_KK073876.1, forward strand.
GGTGACGCGCCGGCCAGTCACTTCCTCCAGCATTTCGGCAATCGCCAGACGGCGCTGGGTGTTCAGCTCTTCGCGCGGCAGCCACACGAAGGCGAACAGATTGCCCTTCAGGATCGAGCGCAGCAGCAGGATGGCGGGACGCGGACGGTCGGCCAGCGACATGGCCGCTTCGATCAGTTCGCGGCCGCTTTCGGCGCTGATGCTGATCAGCAGGTCGCGCGGTACCGATCCGACCGCATGGCGCAGCGCCTTGCCGCTATGCCCCCGCGGGTCGAACCCGAAATGGCGATCCAGCTCTTTAAGCCGCTGCCGTAGCACCGGGACGTCTTCGGTCGGCTGGGTCAGCGCCTGGCTGGTCCACAGGCCGGCATGGACGCCGATGCCCGTCACCTTGCCCTTTTCGCGGATCGGCACCACGACGAGGTCGAGCGGCACGCGGCGATGAACGGTCGACAGGCGTTCGGCCTTGGTCAGCAGCGGTACCGCGCCGCCCTGTTCGAAGTAGCGAATGGCACCTTCGCTGCCGCCCTTGTCGGTGGCTTCGCCGGGGATAGTGAAGATGCCCAGCTCCTCGCTCGGCTCCTTCCCCGGGCGCTCGACATGGTAGCCAAGCAGCGTCATCGCGCCGTCGGCGAACCATTCAAGCAGCTGCCTTCCTTCGTCATTCTCGACCTCGGCAGCGTCGGCCCGCATCTTGGCCTGCAGTTGCGGCCAGTCGCGAACGGCGGCGCTGACGTCTTTAAGGACCGCGTTCAGGTCGGCGACCAGATCGCGGCGACCGCGCGCGTCGGCGCGGTCGAGTTCGATGTACATCACCGATTCCGCATTGAAACCGGACTGGCCCGCTTCGCCGATCTGCTCGGCGACGCCGTCGGCATTGCGCTTCACGCCGACCACGGGGTGGAGCAGGCGGTGGATGGTCAGTTGGCGCCCGGCGATCGCATTGGCGACCGAGTCGACCAGGAACGGCTTGTCGTCGTTGACGATCGCCAGCCGCATCCGTCGGCGTCCAGCCTCGCCACCGGTCGATTCGAGCTGGATCGTGGGCGATTGCGGGCTGCGCGAGGCCATGGCGCCAGCCAGGAAGTTCGCGGCTTCCAGCCGCTGCTCGGGCCCGAACCCGTCCAGTTCTCCTGGCAACGCATGGTCCGAAAGCGCCTGTTGCAGACGATCGGCCAGCGCCGATCCCTTGCCCGATGTGGCCGTCATGTCCTGTATTTGCTCCGCATGGCTAGCGATTGGGGCGGGGCCTAGTCCCGCCCGCGCGCCAAGGCAACAGGGCAATGCTTGCCGGGAGGGCGCTTTCCCTAGCGGCGGCTGCGACGAAGCGCGCGGTCGAGCAGGGCGTCGTCGCCGACCAGTTCGACCACTTCGTGGACGCCATTGGCGTTGCGACGGGTAATGACCAGCGCGAATTCCTCGTTGGTCGCAAGCTGTGCCAGCGCCAGTGGCGTGGCGGCGCGCAGCCGAGTTTTGGCCAGCACCGCATGGTCGACCGCGTCGGGCTTGTCGGGACGGCGCGCCTTGCGTTCGGCCGCGACCAGGCCCTTGAGGCCGCCGTCGGCATCCTCGAGGAATTTGTGGAAACCGCCGAAATCGACGCCCATGCGTTCGGCATAGGACAGCGCCGCGGCGAATTCGGTAAGGCGGGTTTTGTCGTAATCGACGCCGAAGACGAGCTTGACGATCGGCGTCATCGGCGCGCGTTCCTGCGCCTTTACGCCTGCGTCTTCGAGGATTTCGGCATATTCTTCGGGCACGCGGCGGCACGCCACGGCGAAATCATAGGCCATGTCGAGCGCGCGGTAGAGCGCGGCGCGGCTGCGGCCGTCGGCCTGCTTGCAGACCTCGGCGCTTTCGCGCGCGGCCCACAGGCGGTCGGCAAGGCCGGCGTCGGCGTCGACGCTGATCTCGCTCGCCTCATCATCGGCCGGGTCGGTTTCGATCGCGATGGCGTCGGCCAGCGGCCCGTCTTCCCAGACCAAGTGCGGCACGGCGGCGCCCGCATCGGCACCGGCTTCGACCGGTTCAGCCGCTTCGGCCAGGTCGAGGACGTCTTCGTCCGCCTCGTCGGTTTCGGGTTCGAGCGGCGGCAGCGCGGGGCGGATCACCTGCGCGACCTGTCCGGCTTCCCCGGCATCCTTCCAGTTGATGACGCCGTAGATGAAATCGATGGTGTCGCCGTCGCTGCTGAACGGCATTAGGATGCCGCGGTAGCAGATGTTGTGACCGCGCTGGTTGACGAATTCGGCTTCAAATCCGACCGGAGCGCGGTTGGCGATGATTTGCATATAATGGTCGGTAAGGCGGCTCAGCAGCGAGCGGCCCGGAACGTCGGCGATCGATTTGATGTCGTCGCCCAGCCCGCATTCCTCGCGGATGGCGGTGCCGATGTACGGCGTCGCCGGGTTGTCGCCGCCCTCGGTGAAATCGAGCAGCACGCTATGCGGGCCGAAGTCTTGGATATCGCCCGGCTCGAGATCCTCGATCGAAGGATAGTCGCGCCCATCGAGCAGCGAGCACCAGTAATTATAGGCGCGCACATGCATGCGGCGCTCGTCGGTGCCGATCGCGTTCGACACATCGGGCTCCGGTGCTGCCGGCGTTGCGGCCGGCAGGTCGAAGTCGGACGGGTGATCGGAATAGCTGTCCACGCGTAAAAACCCCGCAAATCTCCAAATCCGGTCCAATTTGAAGGATAAGCGTTGCAAAAGCGTTAAGCATATTTGGCGACGCGCGATGGGTTTCCGGCAAATTCAGGACAGGCTTGCGGGGCGAAACGAGGCCGTGTAGGGGCGCAATCCGCAACGGCCGTCGCGCCCAAGCCGCTTTAGCTCAGTTGGTAGAGCACCTCATTCGTAATGAGGGGGTCACAGGTTCGAGTCCTGTAAGCGGCACCATCCGTTTTATGCGCCTTTGAGAAGGCAAATTCACGGCGACCCTCTTAAAGCACGTTCGTTTGTGGGGTGCGCGTGGGTCGATGTTTTCGTGACGAGTTCATGCCGCCGAACGCTCTATATCTCGCCGCCCACGCCCTTAAATTTGGCGACAAAGTCCGAGACTTTCTGGAACACGGAATTCTTCTTTTTGAGGTAGTCCGGGTTTAGGGGGCTCATTTTCGGCAAGATGTCTTTCAAATCATTGCCGTTTTCACTCGCAAATTCTCGTTTGATGGAGTTTGTAACATAGCGCTTGGCGGCCTCAGGGTTTAGGTTCTCTGCTGCCACAAGCTCATCAAATTCACGGCGCTGCTCGCCCTGAGCAAATGCGAAGAACGCTTCGATCACACCATCCTTGCCGTCGATCTCATCAAGATTGGTTTGACTGATGAATTCGACGATCAAACCTTCCTTTGCACGATTGCCTAGGCTCGCCCGGATCAAGCGGCGGGCTTCCTCGATCAGATCGCCTTTATCTTTCGCGTGACGATTCTTCTCGAAAATGAGCTCTAGAATGTAGTCGAGATTGATCTCTTGAGACTTCAGGAGGTCGACTTCAAAGACAACATCATCCCAATCGAGCGTCGACTCTTCGCGCTCTGCCGATTCCTTCTCTCGCCGCAACCAATCACGAATGTCGTTGTAGGTGGATTTGTAATCTTGAATTTTCCGCTCAGCCGGTAGCTTCACGACCGCCAGCTTTTCGATGTCGTCGTCAGTCAGATGATAGAGTTCTTTAAAAGACTCTATGGCCTCTGTGTCGCTTCGGTCGAGGTCTTGAAAGGCCCTCAAGGCAACGAACTCGTCGAAGTTTTGAAGGATGTTTTCGGCCCTGAGGAACTCGCCAAATAGCTTTGCAAAGTCCTTCTTGTCTGCTTCCTTGAAAATCTCGCTGGGGTTAGGAAAGCGGTGCTCCAGCTCATCCAGGATCGTTGTAAGCCCTCGGCAGGCTGCCCCGGAAGCGATGTCGGAGAAGCCGTCCATGTATTCCTGATAGCTTTTCTCCAGCACGACGTTCTTTGTGTTGCTGTCGCCAAACAAGGTGATGGCATCGATGGTCGCCTGCTCCAGATTACGGAACGCGACGATGTTGCCGAACGTCTTCGTTGCATCGAAGATTCGATTGGTGCGGGAGTAGGCCTGGATCAACCCGTGGAAACGGAGATTCTTGTCAACAAACAGTGTGTTAAGCGACGGAGCGTCGAAGCCGGTCAGAAACATTCCAACCACGATCAGTAGGTCTACTTCCTTGGACTTCACCCGATTGGCGAGGTCACGGTAGTAGTTCTGAAATCCGTTTCCGTCCGTGCTGAAACTCGTACCAAACAGCGAATTGTAGTCCCGGATAGCCGCGTTCAAAAACTCTTTGCCGCTGCTCTCAAGAGCGGACACATCGAAGCTTTCGTCCAGAATCTCGCCGATCGCGTTCTGCTCCTCATTCGCCGCGAACGAAAAAATTGTGGCGATCTTGAGGGACTTTTCGCTGTCACTTTGCAGCTGATTCAAGGCTTCGTAATAGAGCTTGGCGGCGTCCACGCTGCTTACCGCAAACATCGCATTGAAGCCGCCGCTTCCAAGATTGGTGCGGTGCGTTTTCTGGCGAAAATTGTTCAATATGTATTGGGAAACTTCCCGAATACGCTGAGGGTGCAACAGGGCCTTCTTGTTCTCAGCAGCGCTGAGTTTGGCCTCATCCTGTTCCTCTTCGATCTCTCTGAACTTCGGCCGAACGTCATTATAGTCGACCTTAAACTTGAGAACCTTCTCGTCCCGGATCGCATCCGTGATCACATAAGAGTGGAGTTCCTGGCCGAAGACGCTGGCGGTGGTTTCTGCACCTGATGCGTTTTGCGGGAAGATGGGGGTTCCCGTGAAGCCGAACTGGTAGAAGCGCTTGAACTTCTTCTTCAGGTTCTTCTGCGCCTCGCCGAACTGACTGCGATGGCACTCGTCGAAGATGAAAACCACTTCCTTGTCATAGACAGGCAAGTCGCTCTCGCTCTTCATCAGGTTGTTTAACTTCTGGATCGTGGTGACGACGATCTTGTTGTCGTCCTTCGCCAGATTGCGCTTGAGCGCAGCCGTGTTCTCAGAGCCATTAACGCTGTCGGGCGAAAATCGCTGATATTCCTTCATCGTCTGGTAATCGAGGTCCTTACGGTCAACGACGAAAAACACCTTGTCGATGAAATCTAACTCGGTAGCCAAACGTGCCGCCTTGAAACTCGTCAGTGTTTTGCCCGAGCCGGTGGTGTGCCAGACATATCCTCCGCCCTCCGGCTTGCTCCAGGTCTTTGCGTTATGAGAGCTTCTTATTTTCCACAGAATGCGTTCGGTTGCGGCGATCTGATAGGGCCGCATGATCAGCAGCGTCTCGCTCACATCGAAGACGGAGTAGTGCAATAGAACATTGAGAAGCGTGTGCTTCTGCAAGAACGTGGCGGTGAAATCCTTCAGGTCTTTGATCAGACCGTTGTCGGCCTTCGCCCAGTTCATCGTGAAGTCGAAACTGTGCTTGTTGCGCTTCGTAGTGTTGGCAAAATATCGTGTATCGGTGCCGTTGGAGATCACGAACATTTGCAGGAACTTATAGAGCGAATTTTCGCTGTTGAAGCTCTCCTTGCTGTAGCGGTGAATCTGGTTGAACGCCTCGCGAATGGCGACGCCGCGCTTCTTCAGCTCGATTTGCACCAAGGGTAGGCCGTTGACGAGGATCGTCACATCATATCGGTTGGCATGAACGCCGGTCTGTTCAAACTGCTTGATGACCTGAAGCTTGTTGCGCGCGATATTCGTCTTATCGAACAGGTAGATATTTTGGATGTGCCCGTCATCGAAGACGAAATCGTGGATGGAATCGTCGTGGACCTTGCGCGCCTTCTCGATGATGCCATCGCTGGGTTTGTCGAGGTAGGTTTCGACAAAGCGCAACCATTCCGCATCGGAGAATTCCACGCTGTTGAGAGCGTTTAGCTGCAACCGCACATTGGCGAGCATGGCCTCAGTCGATGCGATATCAGGGCGGAACTCGTAGCCTTGGCTACGCAGATCCTTGATGAGTTCGCGCTCCAACTCATCTTCGCTCTGATAATGGTCAGCGGCAACCCACTCGCTGGCATATTTGTCCAGAACAATGAAGTTCTTAGACTCCGCGATCGGTTTTGTGTGCTCAACCATTCTGCTCAACCTGCTGCCAGTAGCTGTAATTCTCTTTGATGTGATTTAGCAGAAACGCCACGACCTGTTTCTCTTCGGGAGATGGTTCGGAGATGGCCTCACTCGAAAGAGTGCTGTGGCTGGTAAACTGAATGATGCGGTTAAAGTACGACTGTTTGTCGTCGGGTAACAATTCGGACCACCTTGGATACCCCAGAAAGCTCGCCGTTTTTTCGTACAAGTTGCGGAGCAAAGTGAAGTGAAACCGTTCGATTGCGTTGCTTGCGATCGCTTGCTCCAACAGCTTTTTCAAATGCAGGTGATATGAGAAGCTCTGATTGGAATCGCCTTGCTTTTCAACCAACTCGAACGTGCCGTCATCCAACCGCCCGAGCAGGTAGCAAGCTTTGCTTCCTAGTTCATTGTGCAGCACGTTATAGAAAAGCGGACTGTGTGTCGTAATGACGAATTTCAACGGTTCAGGGGCGCGCTTGATCAAGGCGGCGAGGTCTACCGCCAGCTGGATAAGGTGATTCTCGTCAAGGGAAGTTACAGGGTCATCGATGAACACGTAGGATAGGTTGTTGAATTGATCGCTATCACGATCGCCCGGTTCCGGCACGCTCAGCACGTCGATCACGACTTCAAGCAGCGTGTAGAATATGCTCCAGATGAAGTTGCTTTCCTCGCCCTTGGAAATTTTCAGATTGCCGGTTCCCTCGTCGCCCGTTTCCATTGAGAAGGTGACTTCGGAAAACGCTTTGACGGTCGCCTCGCTGCCGTCCGGACCAATACGCTGATACTCTTCGTTAAAAGTCGGGGTCAGTTTATCGTTAGCGTAGCGCTGAAAATTCCTCGTAATGTTGGGTTCCTGGCCCTGCTCCAGCAATATCCAGTCGGTGAAGGAGTTCGGCTGAATGACTAGCCTGGGCTCGGCATCATTGAGCAGGTCATTGTCCCAATAGAACAGGTCTTCGGTGTGGGCATTGTAATAGAGGATTTTTTGCCGCGTCGGCTCAGCGTCCTCGTCGCCGTCCGGCTTTGGCGCAACCAATTCTTTCAGAGCACGGGACAAGCGGGTCTTGCCGTTACCATTGAAGGCATAAATCAACTGAACCTTCTTGTCGGCGTCGTGCAGCTTTTGCGCGATCTCTTCGAGGGACTTGCTCACGCCTGAGTAGCCTCTTCTGGCTTGGGAAAACTCAGGAGCAGGTCGCGATAATATTCATATTGCTGGTTTCGCAACGCGATTTCGCGCGGAAGGCCCGCGCTGAGCGAGGTGGTGAGCGTGTCGAATTTGTCGAGGATCGCGACAATCCGACCCTGGGCACTTTCCTGTTTGGGGATGGGGATCATAATCTTGGCCAGATTTTCGACGTTTACGCGCCTCACCTTCGTACCCGTGACGTATGGTCGCTTTTGCTTCTGAAATTGCTCAGTCTGAAAGAAGTACGACACATATTTCGGATCGAGGTTGTGGGCATAGAAGCAAGCGTCGCTGCTAACTGCGATGTCGCTTTCGCCGAGCCAAGCGACTGCCTTGCACACATCGTCGTCGTTCTCGCTTGTCGTCGCGATTACCAAATCCCCTTGCTTTGCCATCTTGGCCTTGCGGGCAAAATCTGCGGTGACAAAGCTCTTGGTTGAGTGCGTGAACGTACCATAGTGAGTGTAGATTTGGCCGTAATGAATGCAGCCAACGCCATCCCCCACAAAATCCTTCTTTTGTAGCCCGCCGCCGCGCGTGAACGCACCAAGCCGCTCATCACCCAACGCCAAATAATCGGCCTCTCCGTCGCCAAAGGTGAAGAGAGCTTCGCGGTAGTGCTTGTATTGTCTTTTCCGCGCATCAAGCTCGGCGGTCAGCTCGGCGGTCAGCTCGGCGGTCAGCTCGGTGAAGCTATCCAGGATCCGAACAATCTCCGCCTGAATCGCGAGTGACTTTTTCGGGTTGTCCGGGCAGGGGATCGGGATTGAGTATTCTTTGCGAATAACAGACGGGTGGGCCTTTTTAGTGTAATCGAAAACCTTGATTGCCCAAGCCGCTGACAGAGAATGAAATAGATAGCGGGTTATTAATTTTTCCGGCTGTAGCACGCGCAGCCATCCGCATACATTGGTTACCGAATATTTGTGAGGGCTTCGGTGGAAAAACCGCCCACCGCCGTCAATTGACCAAGTAAGGCGCTCATCATCGAACATGAATTTGCCGTAGCGTCCGAACTCGCCTTGGTTGCTGGCAGATGAAGAATAGACCGGGAAATCCCCGGGAGTATTGGCCAAATCATTTTTTGAAATTACGTTGCCTCTGCCTAGCTTGACGAGGCCTGCGTCTTCTAAGTCACCGAGCAGCAGCCACTCAACGTCAGCGCCATCCAGCAACTTTCCCAGAAAGCCCAGATCACTCACGCCTCGATCTCCGCGATAATCGAGTCAATATCGGCGCGTAGCTGGTCGATCTTTGCGACGGTGGATTTCAGCTCGGCGTTCAGAGCGTTAATATCAATCAGCTCCCGAGTGTCTTTAGGCTTCAAGTAGGCGCTAACCGACAGATTAAAGTCAGCCCCGACAATCCGCTCATAAGAGACGGTTTCCGCGACATGCGGCACCTCTTCCTTGCGGCTGAAAACCTCCATGATCTTGGCGATGTGCTTATCATCCATGAAGTTGTTGTTGGTGCCCTTGCGAAAGAACTCCTGGCCTGTGGCGTCGATAAACTGTACGCCCGTATCGGTCTTGTTCTTGGCCAGCACCAGAATGTTGACGGCAATGGTCGTGCCGAAAAACAGGTTAGGCGCGAGGGCAATGACGGTTTCAACATAGTTGTTGTCGACCAGATATTGGCGGATTTTCTGCTCTGCCCCGCTGCGATAGAAAATGCCGGGGAAGCAGACGATTGCAGCGCGTCCCTTGGCCGACAGATAGTGAAGGGCGTGAAGCACAAAGGCGAAGTCCGCCTTGGACTTGGGCGCCAGCACCCCGGCCGGAGCAAAGCGTTCGTCATTGATCAGCGTGGGATCATCCGATCCCTTCCAGCGGACCGAATAAGGCGGATTGGAAACGATCGCGTCGAACGGTTTCTCATCCAGGAACTGCGGATGTTCGAGTGTGTTGCCGTTCCGGATGTCGAACTTGTCATAATTGATGTTGTGCAAGAACATGTTCATGCGGGCGAGGTTGTAGGTCGTGTAGTTGATTTCCTGCCCGAAAAATCCGTCCTCGATGATATGATCGTCGAATTGCTTTTTGGCCTGCAAGAGCAGTGACCCGGAGCCAGCGGCAGGGTCGTAGATCTTGTTGACGCTGGTTTGTCCGTGCATCGCCAGCTGCGCGATCAGCTTGGAGACGTGCTGCGGCGTAAAAAACTCGCCGCCCGACTTGCCCGCATTGGCCGCATAGTTCGAAATCAGAAACTCATAGGCATCCCCGAACAGGTCGCCTTGGTTGTCTTCAAATTTCAGAGGCAGTCCCGCAACGCCCTTCAGGACCGCCGCCAGACGGGTGTTCTTTTCCTTCACCGTATTGCCCAGGCGATTGCTGGTTGTGTCGAAGTCCGAAAACAGGCCTCGGATATCCTCTTCGGATGGATAGCCGTTTGCGGAGCTCTCGATCGCCTTGAACACGGCCGCCAGATCGGTGTTCAAGCTGTCATTGGTGTTAGCGTTGGCTGCGACGTTTGCGAACAGTTGGCTGGGGTAGATGAAGTACCCTTTGGTTTTCACCGCATCGACCTTGGCTTCCTGCGGAATGGCACTGTCTGCCATTGACGCATAGTTGATGCTATCATCGCCCGCCTCGATGTAGTCAGTGAAATTCTCGCTGATGAACCGGTAAAACAGAGCGCCCAAGACGAACTGTTTGAAGTCCCAGCCATCGACCGCGCCTCTTACATCGTTGGCGATGGCCCAAATCTGTCGATGCAAGGCATCACGCTGTTGTTGGCTGGTCATCCGTCAAAACCCCAAATTCGAATAGGCACAGGCAGTCCCGCATCGCCGTCAATCAATAGGACTGGAAGCAAGGAAGGTCGGCAGTCAAGAATAGACATCCTTAAGGCGTACCAAACCCCTATCGTTCGGTAACGCGCAAATTTTGTCACCTTATTTGGAAATGCCGCAAAGCTGGCGAGGGTCAATTATCAATAGGTTTCAGCAAATGGTGAGCCTCAACACCTAGCGCCTTTGCCAGCCGGTCCGCCGCACGAACCGATGGGTTCCGCGTCCCTCGCTCAAGATCGCTGATGTAGCTGCGTTCCATGCCAACTTCGAGCGCCAGTTGCTCCTGGGTCATGCCCTTTCGCTTCCGGTAACGCCGGACATTTTCACCAAGGAGCTGAACCACGTCCATGCAAATGATGTGGCCGTGCACCTGCGTTCTAGTCTGTAGACCAATCGTGTCATTTTCGCTTGCTCGTCAACCGGCCGTCGGGAACGAAGGGCTCGGAATGTGAGCGCAAACTATCAACGCTCACCTTCAAAGGGGGAATAATGAGTAAACGTACCGTCGAAACTTCAAGCTTAGCTTTAGCCGCACGAGGTTTGCTGGGCCGAAGAGCGCAAGTCTGGCAATGGCTTGTGGTCGCAATTGTCGGTTTGTTCGCGCTCAGCCTGCGAATGAACATTTATCAACTCTCCGCTCCCAACGCTCCGCTGATCCTATTTTGGTCGACCATGGCAATTGGCATGGTGATCGCGGCCGCCCATATGCCGCCAGCTTTTTTCCGCTTGCCTCGCTTCGCCAAAGTCATGGCCTATTTGTGCATCCCGACATATGTGGTGCTGTACGGGTTCGCGCTCGGCCAAGTTGGCGAGGCATGGGAGAGAACCCCTAAAGGCGCCGCTGAAGCCAAGCAGGCCGAAATCGACCGCCAGAATGAGTTGAAAGAGGAAGCGGAAAGCCGCCGATTGGACGCGGAGCTTGCTACAGCGGCAAAGGAACAGGAAAGGGCAGGCAAGCTGATCGCACAGCTCCAGCGATGCTTTCCGGTGTCCCAGGCCACGGTCCGTAGCAGCCTGCACAATCCTCATGCTTTCGAACTCGTGGACACGACGGCGATTGAGTCGGACTTTCGCGGGCGTAATGTCGCTATGACCTTTCGGGGCGAAAACGGTTTCGGCGCGCTTCGTACTTGGGTCATCAAAGCCAAAATCGATCCCAGCGATTGCAGGGTTTTGGACATCGGCGAACCTGAACAAGCATGATCTGAAGCCGAACAAGCCCTCAGGGCGATCCCACATCAACAGCAGCGCCTGCGGAGCAATCCGTGGGCGCTTTTCTTTCGGAGATGCCACATGATTAGCATCCGCGAAGATACGGCGCTTTTACGCGCCCTCGAACTGCCCATTGACGACCGATTGAAACGCCTACTTCGAAAACGACGAAGGCAGCTTGGCGAGGATTTCGAGCTGACCGAACTTGCGCATTTCCTTGTGGTGCAGCCGGCCGATAAATTGCCTGCGCTGGAGCGGGCGCTAGGGTTTGATGTCCTAGTCAATCAGGTCGATGGCTCGCGCTTCGGCCAAGCGGATTTTAGTCCAAGTTCGGAATGGATCGCCGACCACGGTTTCTGCTTCGAGGCGGTCTTCGTTTTTGAGGATAGCGGCTATGGCCACGTCCTTGTCGTGCCGAAAACCGAAGGTATTGATACAAACCTGATCGCGTTTTGCGAGCAATTCGCTTTGCCCGGTGCCGAGTGTCAAACGAGGGCCTGATCGCCAAGAACCCGTTCACTTAATGGTATAGCCCCAGCGAGCCTCACACATCGCGAACGGCTGACCGAACCCACCAATCCCATCGCGCCCCCGGACCCTCCGGCGGGCGTTTTTTTGTGCCCTGAAAGGAACACCCCATGCTTTCATTCCATGACGCTGCCGCAATCGCGGCGGCTCCTGAAGCCATGACCAGCGATCCAGTCCTTCAAAAGTTGATCGCCGACCGCGTCAACGACTGGACGACGACTGACCTGTTAGACCTCACACACCTAGCAATCATCGAACCCGGCGACACCGAACAGGCGATCATCGCTGAATTGGCTTTCTCACCTCTGACCAACCCAATCGATGGTACCCGTTTCAGGGACAAGGGCTTCGAACCCGGCTGGGGCTTTCTGGAGCGCCACAACGGTTGGTTCGAAATGATCCATACCGTTGGCAACGACGGCTTCGCGTTCGTGCTGTTCATCCCCGATAGCGATAAAATCGATCACGAACTGCATCGTCTGTGTCGGACCTTCGCTCCACAAACACGGCCATAGGGCCATCTTATATGAAGCAGGAGGAAGCCATGCGGTTTCTGGCCTTCCTGATCATTGCCAGCGTCATCCTCAGCCTCGCTCGGGCTCTGACGCTGGTCTTGATCCTAGTACTCGCGATCTCGCTACTATGGGCGCTTTTTACCAAGCCGATGGAGCTGTTGGGGCTGGTTCTGCTCGCGCTCATGACGGAGGCGCTTTCCAGCCGGCCGGCCACGACGATCGTCTGCGTGGCTTTCGTCGCGACGATTATCGCAGTTCGCCGGCCCGCCGGAAAAAACGATTGACGGTGCTCGGCCGATCGTTATTTGCCGCGCTCCTGACCGGCATATGCCCGCTTAGCCATAGCAAGCCAACCGCGTCGCAACTGAGCCGCACCGGAATTCAATTCCGGGGCAAACTGGCTTGCGTTTGTGGCGGTGGCATTTCAGCTCCAACACATCGCAGGCCCACACTCAACGAGCCGCCGCGCTCGTTCAAAGGGCAATGCTATGGAAATTGACTACGAATCTCTCGACACCATCACACCGGAAAACCTCAACGAATTTTGCCTGGTGTCCCTACCTATCAATCTGAAGGTCGAGCCCGTCATCAGCTTGGACGATTTGTTCGAGGTGCAGCAGGCGATTGAGGCCATCGCTGCGGTGTTCGGGTTGCACCCCGACATGGTCCAGATAAAGATAACGCAGCCTCTCTAACCATGGTCGGGGGAGGGGGCAGCCGGTGGCCGTGGCTCTTCGCTTCGCACCCCTCCTCGCTGGGAAACGCGGGAAACTAGAAAGCTGAAATCCGACGTTGACAGCGTCACCGTACGCGCTGATGGACGTCACCGATTCCGCAAGGGGCAACACCAAACTGAGTTGCCGGGTCGCGAATCGAAGGACGACATCGGACGTCCAATCTTTTGCTGAGACTTGGCGCCGCTTGGCGCCTCGATCCTACTCGCAAGTGCGACCCAACCACACAACCGAGGGCGAGCTCTATTCGCCTGCAATAAGCGGAATTCAACATGACAGAACCATCAATGTCCGGTCCAGAGAGCCGGAGTCCATTTGCCGAGCACGCGCTCAACGGCCGGGCCGAAAGCCTCCGGTCGCTCGCTCAGGATCAGGTGCCCTTGTTGGGCGGCTTGGCAGTCCAGGGTCAGGCAGGTGTCTGGTACGCCGAGCCCAACGTAGGGAAGACACTAGCCGCCATAAAACTGATGATTGATGACGTGAACTCCAAGGTGCTTAATGGCGACGACTGCTTCTACATTGCCGCTGACGATGGGGCGACCGGGGCACTCTCAAAACTAGAGCTTCTTGAGGCCGTTGGCGTCAACGTCTTGGTTCCCGGATTCGGGGGCTTCAATGTCACTGACTTTCCGAAGTTGGTCGGCGAATCCATTCTGACCGGGACGGCGAAACGCCGCTTCCTCATTGTCGACACGCTCAAGAAGTTCACCAATTTAATGGACAAGGCGGACAGCAGCCGGTTCGCGAGTCAGGTGCGCCAATTTACGCTCCACGGGGGCTCCCTGTTGGGCCTGGCGCATACGAACAAGCGGGCGGATCAAGACGGCAATCCGATCTTTGCTGGAACCACCGATATCCGAGATGACTTCGACTATGTGTTCACGTTGAAGCGCATCCCGCATTTGGAACCGGGACGGCAGTTCGTGCAGGCCGATGCCATAAAGCAACGGGGCTGCACCATTCAGCAGGCCATATTGAGCTACAGCGACGTACCGCGCCGCAAGTATTCGGAGCTCGTCGGTACGCTCACAATTCATACCGATGAGGAGCTTGCCGCTTTACGGCGACAGATCGACTTGTCGAACGATGCTGAGGTGATTCAAGCGGTGGCGCGCCTTATCGATGCCGGGGGCAAGGGCAAAATGTCCATGGCCAAAGAAGTCGCACGGGACCTCGGGGTGTCGAGGAACGCCGTCGATCGACTCATCGACAAGTACACCGGCAACGATCCCAACAAGCACTTTTGGGCATTCGACGTTCAACATCGCGGGTTGCGAATTTATCGCCTGCTGGACCCAAGGCAGGCACTAACGATCGCGCAGCCGGAAATGGTGTTCTAGAATCCCAGAACCCCGGGGCCCCCGGCCACCACCCCCGCGCAGCAGGCGAGGGCTGACCCGGCGGCTCCCCCCAAAAAAACCCGACTGTCGGGCCGCAGAGGCCAGCCAGAGCCCATCCGGCATGGCTCCGGTGCTGCGGCCCACCCTGGGCCCGGGCGCGCTCAGCGCTGCCCACCCATCCACACAGAAAAAGGAACGCACTCTCATGGCAATTCGAAAACTCGATGCTGCGTTCTGCCTGACCGCCTCCTGCGAACCGGGCAAGCGCAAGACTACCTATTGGGACACTGGTATTCGTGGCTTCGTGCTGGAATGCCAGTCGTCTGGTACAAAGACATATGCACTCCGCTATACCGACGAAGGTGGAACCCAGAGACAAACAAAGATCGGAAGATATGGCGACATCACGTTCGACCAGGCTCGCAAGGCGGCCAAAGTGCTTCGGTCGCAAGTTGTACTCGGCGAAAATCCCGCAGCGGAGCGGCAACGGCGCAAGGCAATACCAACCTATGCCGAACTTGCCGATCAGCATATTTCGCACGCCAAGGCCACGCTGCGCCGAGCCGACAACACGGAATCCAATCTCCGGGTTCACGTCATTCCGAAGTGGGGCCGATATCGCCTGACCGACATCCAACCGCAGGATATCTCACGTTGGCTTGCCGACAAACGAGCACAGGGGTTGAAGCCTGCCACGGTTGAGAAGATCCGCGTGGTCTTCAGCCGGTCGTTCGAGCTGGCGCGCATGTGGAACATTCCTGGCAGCGAAACCAATCCTGTGCGCAATGCAGCCCGGGTTCGGTTCAACAACGCTCGGAATCGCTACCTCACGGCCGACGAGGTGCATCGGCTTCTCGAGGCTGCGTCAGGGTCGAAAAACAGGCAGCTAAAAGCCATCATCCATCTGTTGATGTTGACGGGCGCTCGTAAGTCGGAACTGCTCAACGCGAAGTGGGAGCACGTAAACCTGGAACGCCAGGAGTGGTTCATTCCGTTGTCAAAGACCGGCAAGGCTCGGCACGTCCCACTTTCGACCATGGCCGTTGAGGTGATCAAAGCCCTGCCTAAGTTCGACAAGTGCCCTTACCTCATCCCCAACCCGAAGACCCGCAAGCCGTTCACCTGCATCAAACACCCATGGGACACGGCAAGAGAAGCGGCCGGGATTGCTGACCTTCGGATTCACGACCTAAGGCACTCGGCGGCGTCGTTTATGATCAACTCCGGCATCGATCTTTACACTGTCGGACGGGTCCTTGGGCACGCCGACCACCAGTCGACGATGCGCTATTCACACTTGGCGAATGAAACACTCTTGGCGGCGGTCGAAGCTGGAGCAGCTAGTCTGCGGGCCGCGGTACAACTCAGTGAGCAGGGCTGACGTGGCCGCGCCAATCGGGTCCAATTTCTATCGCGTCCTTCGCCATCAAATCAACGAACGTTAGGCACAAACATGAACACGACTACCAAACACACGCCGGCGGCGAGCATCGACAGCGCGCTCGCCGACATTCAACAGCTGCTCTCCGAATGCTGCCCGGCATCTAACAAGCATGAGCGAGCTACGGTCGCGATCGAGGCATTAATCATAGCCGGCGTGTGTACACACTCCGAGATCGTCGGCGCCATGCGTGCCATGGGCTTCGACTACCGGCACGCGAACATCTTGCTCAAGACAATGACGGGCAAGGCATCCCATCATCGATGGACCCTCGACGGGGCCGGCACCTACGGCGTGGCTGCCAACTAGTGACATGCCGGGCAGGCGGCTGGGCCATGGCAATGCGCCTCCCGGCCGTCTGCCACATTATTTATCTTGTTCGGGTAGCTCCTATCGGCCCCACGCGGTCGGTTAAGAGTTGCCTGTGATATTGCGATCTTGACCAGCCGCTGCGTTCAACCTTAGGCGGTAGTTTGCTCGGGTAAGTATGGAATAGGTTCGGGGGGACCAAGAGTTGAGAGCACTTAGACTAGCCATGGTTGGGTTGGGCGTTTTACTGTCCATCCTGCCAGGCCGCATTTCTGTGGCGGAGGCACAGGTCGTGACCGCGGGGCGGACGTTCAGCTGCACGCCCATTGCCGTTTGGGATGGCGACGGCCCAGTGTGGTGCGCCGAAGGACCGAAAGTCCGGATTGCTGGGGTTGCAGCGCGCGAGATTGACGAAACCTGCCGGCCTAGCCAGCCATGCCCGAGCGTTTCAGGGGTCGATGCGCGCGATCGGTTGGTCGCGCTATTTGGCGGGCCCAGAGGCACCATGCCAACCGGCCACATAAAAGTAAAAGCGGCGACGATGACGTGCCGCTCAGATGGTTCAGCCGGGGGAAGCCGGACTGCAGCTTGGTGTTACTCGCCGTCGTTCGGCGACCTATCATGCAAGGTTATCGCCCGTGGAGGCGCGGTGCGGTGGGATCGCTACTGGCGAGGGCATCGTTGCTAAGTTAACCTTAGATTTCACTTGCTCGCACGCCGGTTTGGCTGCAAGTTTTCGTCGCCTTTATTGCTGATTATAGCGACGGCAGAAACCTAGAGAGCGTATTCCCAGGGAACTAGTTATCCCTTTTTGATGCGCGACTGGGAAACGGGGGATAAATGTCAGCGCTCGACACGTTGAAAGAGCTTCTGGGTGCAAAGACCCAACCATACGTTCCAGCATTGAATCCTTTCCTTCAGCTGGACGTGGACGCTCTGGCCAAAGAAATGAAGCTTGAAGAGCGCGGGACTCAACGTGGTGCGGCCGACTTACCCCCAACTGATGCCACCACCTTTGACGATGTCGAGCTTGATATTGTCGATCGCATCGAAACCGAAGCAAGGCAGGCCTTTACGGAGTGCGTGAACGAGCTGCGGGCAATGGACGGTCGCCTAACAAGTCTCGACTTGCTGGGTAGCTTCGCCAAGGCGCGATCTGCTGCCTCGTCTGCACTTGGCGAGTTCGTGGCGGAAGCTCGCATCTGGGACGGCCGGTTGACCCTTGATCGACAAGAGGTGAAGCGCTCGACTGCCTACCTGGAAGAGTTTCGCTCAGAGAACCGGCTGGGAAATCGACTCGCCAAGCCTCAAAAGCGCGGGATTTCGTTTTGGGGGGTGGCGATTTTCGCCGTAGCCGCCGAAACAGCGATCAATGCCATTTTCCTGCGGGTCAACGACGACCTAGGTTACATCGGTGGTGGTATGATGGCGTTCGCCATTGCAGCCATCAACGTCGGTATCGCAACGCTTTGCGGCAAGGTCGTGATGCCGTTCAAAAACAGCGTTCATCCCTTTCAGCGCTGGCGAGCAAACGCCTTCATTACACTCTACTGTTTTGCGGCCCTCCTCCTAAATCTGGCGGGGGCTCATTACCGTTTTGTGAAAGGGCAGGGCGCCGCTGATCCGGAGGGGGCAGCCATTACGCACCTCTTGGCCAACCCCATTGGGTTGCCGAACGTCGTGGCGTGGCTGCTGATACTGTTCGGCCTTGGCTGTTCGCTTGCTGCACTTATTGCTGCCTATCAGTCTGACGATCCGTATCCAGAATACGGGCCTGTCAGTCGACAGCACGATGAGATTCTCGAGAGGTACAACCAGGGCATCGAGGATGCGACCGACGAACTTCGGCGGATCAAGGACGATGCCGTTCAAACCGCGCTCGAGGTAGAGAAGCGGCTGGCGCGTGACCGGCGGGAGTATGAGTCAGCCTTAGTGGGCCGCCAAAGTTTCATCGCGCTTTATGGGCAGCGGCATCCGAATTTGCAGACCGCAGGAAACAGGCTTCTGGGCATTTACCGAAATGCCAACCGGGCGGCTCGGACAACACCGCCGCCTCCATACTTCAACGACCCGTGGAAGCTGACACCTCTTGCCGATCCCGGGACCACGCCGCCGCCGAATCTGACAGCGCAGCTGGATACGGAAGTGGCCGAGACACATCGCGCCCTTGCTGCGGCCATCAAAGACATCGACGAAGCCTTTGTGGAACACGTCGAGAGCTTCAAACGCATCGATGACCTGGTGGAGTGAGTGGATGACCAGAAATCGGACGCGCAGGTCACCGCGAAATCGTGGCGAGAGCGGAGGTAAACTTAAGGGGTGGCTCGGACTTGCTGCAGCGGTCGCCTTTCTAGGCGTTGGTGGCTGGCAAATTGCGGTTCAACTGAGTGGCCGCTCGGAGCTCGGAGGAGATCTCTGCCCGGTAACAGGTGAAGCGTCTTTGACGGCGGTTGTTGTTGACCTTACCGACCCGTTGTCGGTTCCACAAAAGCAGGACTTTCTCAACCAGCTTGAGCGGGTTCGAAATGGGGTGCCGAAGTACGGTCGACTGACCTTGTATAGGGTGGACGCGACGAAGGAGCACCTGCTCGAGCCCGTCTTTGACAAGTGTAATCCCGGCGACGGTAGCGACATTACGGAGGCGAATGGCAATCCGAAGAAAGTTCGAGCTCTCTGGTTGTCGGAATTCTCGAAGCCAGTTGAGGATGCCTTCGTTGAACTGACCAAGCAAAGCGGCGCGGCGGAATCGCCTATTCTTGAGAGCGTGCAATCAGTGACTCTCACGAAGTTGCAACGGCCAGACGCCGCAGGGAAGCCAAAGAAGCTTATCCTGGTTTCTGACCTGCTTCAAAACAGCGGCGACCTAAATTTTTATCACCGCCTCCCGACGCTCGAAGAACTCCGTCGAACCAATACGTATCGAACGGGAATGTCAGACCTGACCGGGGTGAAAACAGAGATTTGGATGCTTTCCAGGCCGACCGCGGCCGACATCCAAGGCCGATCCTTAGCGACGCTATGGGCACTAATCTTTCGCAGCGAAGGCGCCGAGGGCGACATTCCTGTGCACAACATAAATGGGTGAAGCACGTGACTGAAATTCCGTACATCGACCGCTTGGCAAAAGCTCAATGGTTTGAGCGTTGGGGCTTCATCATCTTTGCGGTTGTCGGATGCGTCGGCATCGTCGTTAGCAAGGTAGCCCTCGATGCAACCAATCCCACGAACTCGTTGATTGTGAGCGGCGGAGCGGTCGCTGTGATGCTCCTTTATGCGTTCATTGTTTGGCGGGCGATGAAAGGGCGAATTCGTGCCGACCAAGCCGGTGACAATCTCTACTATCTGGGTCTGCTCTATACCCTCAGCGGTTTAGCCTACGCCATCTTCACCTTCCGGCCGGGTGCAAAGTCAGACTCGATCGTTGAGGGTTTCGGTATCGCTTTGGCTACCACCATTGCAGGCCTGATGTTGCGCGTGTTCTTCAACCAGGTGCGCGCCGACCTGGTGGAGATTGAAGACCGCGCCCGCATAGAGCTGACGGAAGCCGCAACGGCGCTCAAGTCAGAACTGAACCAAATCGTCGTTGAAATGAATGACTTTGGACGTCTGACGAGGCAGTCCCTTAAAGAGGCTGTTGATGGTGTTGAAGCTGGCATGATCAACACGATCAAGGAGGCGGGCACGAAGCTCGCCAAAATGTCGACGACAGCAGAAGAGAAAGTTCTTGAAGCCTTCGGCCGCCTCGATGGTTGCGCTGACGAGCTGGTAGGCAGCACCAAGGAAGTCAGTGCAGCGATTAGCGAGCATGCGGCAGCTGCGAAAAAGGCTTCGTTAGCACTGGAGAAAGCGTCGACGAAGGCGGACACGCTAGCGGAAGCGACGGAACGCTTGGACACTTTTACGGCCAAGGTCGCCGAGCAGGCGGAGAAAACCAGCGGCATTCAAACCAGCATTGCAAGTACGGCCATGACCCTTTCTCAGCAAACACAGGCGCTTGCTGGACTGGTGGGACAAATGACGGCTTCCATCCAAGGGGTTGGCGAAGCATACGATCGCAGACTGGCGCAGTTGGAGCAAATGCCTACGGCATCGGCAGAAAAGGTCTCTGGCCTTCTCAATCAAATCGAGGCGCGAGCAAACGAACAGTTGGCTGTCGCTGCAGCGGCGGGCAAGGAAGCCGTGCAAGCCCATGTGCAAGCCCTGCGCGAGGCCGTGGCCACGATGACACGGCTGAACGAAAGTCTTGCGGCTGAACTTCAGAAAACTCAGGGTTACCAGACGCGCGTCCAAGACGGGATCGTTCGAGCAGTCGACCAGCTAACCGACCATGTAAACGGTAATGGTAACGCCCGGTGACCGAGCGCTACGACCCAAGGCAACTCAAGCCATACAGGCGAGGGCTGATTCTCGGTTTGACGATGGCCGAGATCATGATTTTGATCATCTTCCTGTTGCTCATGGCGCTGACCGCGGCATTGGCCAAACGCGACGAGAAGATTGAGCAGCTCTCGCACGCTTCTGAAGCGCAAGAACTGATTGCGAAGCTTCAAGAGCGGTATCCTCAAGCCAAAAACCTGGATGAACTTTTTAAGGACCTGGTGCTCGCAGCAGATGCCAAAGACAGGCTCGATCAAATGGCCTCTGAAGAGGGGCTTACCGATCAGGTCGTCGAGGACGCAGCTGTCGGTAGAGCAGCGCGCGAGCTGGCGGAGCAACAAGGCGAGAACGATCCGCTTAACCTCATCCGCAAAGCGTCGGAGGAGGCAAAACTAGGGAAGAAGGGGCAATGGCCGCCATTCATCAGTTTGAGCGAAGCGGACGGGTATTTCTTCGAGAGCGGCAGCGCTCAGCTGAGACCTGAATTTGATCGTGCGCTCCGGACCAACACTTCCGCAAAGTTGGCTGAAATTGTTCGGGATTACGGTGTCAATGTAATCGAGGTGATTGGTCACACGGACGAAGTGCCCATGGTTGGCCAAAGCAACCTTGATAAGACACTTATCCCGGCAATGCAGGGGCGCATCGGCATGGGCGCATTGCAACCAACCGACAATGCCGGCCTGGCCATCGCGCGTGCTACTTCGGTAGCGCGCGTGCTTCGCGCCGATCCGCGCCTCCGCGGAGTCACCATTCTCCCCTTGTCAGGTGCGCAAATGATCGAACCGGTCGATCGACTGGCGGACGGGCGAGCGGCCGGTGATGATCGCAAGCGCCGACGCATCGAAATACGGGTCCGGCGAATGACTCAGGAACTGGGGAAGCAGGCGGGTGAGTAGCCAGCAATGGATGAGTTAGATCGCGCTTTGGAAAGGCTAGCGCTGGCCGTTTCCAGAAAAGCCCACCCTGTACCTTCAGCGCCCTCGGTCGTACCCGCCGAACCAGCACAACAGGCACCGCAAGCCCACAGCGCTCCGCCTCTGCCGGTGGCGCCTGCTCCTGCGCCTACTGTGACGGGTTTCGAAGTTGTCCGGCCTCCGCGCCCAATTGAAGGTTCAACCATCAGTGACCTTGGCGATATGCCCGTTCATGGACTTGCCACGGATGATCCGGAGAAAGGTTGGTTCGAGAGGGGCCTGTCAAAAGTGAAGGGGTATTTCCGGTCGAAACTGGCTCGTTGGCGTTGAAACGGCCTCGTCGATACTCGCCTCGCCGTGCTCCCTATAGGGCTCACTCGATGCCCCGAAAAACTCGAGGCAGAAAACCCTCGGGTGGGTTGGGCCTTGGGTTGGCTGCTATCGCCGTGATTGCCGTTCTGGGCAATCTTGGGGGAGAAAAGAGCGAGCCCAAATCGGAGCCGCCAAACGGCATTCGATCGGCGTTTGAAGCGGGCACGTCCTCGCCGGTTGCTGGCTCTGATGCCTTTGAGGTCGAAGCGGAGCCGATGGCTGAGGCGGTCGATACCACTTCCGTCGCGTCATCCGGTGTCGGTTCAACGACCGGCTTTGCGCCTTCAACGCAGCCCAGTGATGAACCCTGGAATAGTGATTTCCAATGCGGAGCTAAAAGGTACTGCACGCAGATGAACAGCTGCGAAGAAGCCCAATTCCACTTCCGTCAATGTGGCCTGTCGCGGCTGGACGGCGACAGCGACGGCATCCCATGTGAAGATCTGTGTGGAGCCTGACGCTATTTACCGCTTCGCACCCGATCGGGAGAACTGGAAATGGCCAAACCAGCAAAACCAAAGCGTGTTGTTGCCAAAACTTTTGAGATTTGGGCTGAGATTCAATCGTCTCGACGAAGCTACTTCATTTCTAGGAAGCAGAGGGACGAAGGCGCCTCGGATGACGAGGCGATCTTGTCGATACAGGCTTGCATCATTGAGCCGCCACCGTCCTTCCGAGACTGTTTGGGACAATCCCTCGACGTTAGTGTGATTTCTGCTTGCCGCTACGGCCAGAACCAAGACGAGCCCGCACGCTTCTTTGGCACCGTAAATCTTCAGTCCAAGAGTCGATCGGCGCTTGCGTACCTTCCACCGGCGCCTTTCTGGGCGATGCCAAAAATGATCGATGAAGGCAGCCGACTGCTGAACTTGAGTTTTGTGCAGCTAAGGGGTCGTATGGGCTACCTTACCGGACTTTACCTCTGCGACGCCGAGGATCGAGCTGAGCTTTTGGAGTTTCAAACTCGAAATTAGGCGGGCGCTGCAGCCCGGGACTCTCCAGCGGTGAAGTGCGTCAAGGTTTGAACCGTTCCTTGCGGTGGTACGCAAGATAAGCGGACTGTTTTTCCGAAAAGGCGCCCCCGTTCAACGGCCCCTCAAGGTGCCACGCTTTCCAAACGGTGGGCGACACAGAGCTTGATTTGAGGACCCGGCCGTCATCCTCAAAACTGATCAAGCCTCGATCGAAGAGGCGGTCGATGTGGGGAGCAAGGAGAAGCCCATTGCATCCGTCGAGCTTCTCTGCGTCGGATGAAACTGACCACGGCTTGATGTGACTGGCGACGAGAAGGTTGATCTCCTTCACGCCCGTCAGTCGGCAGCGGTCTTCGTTGAGCTGTAAGTTTGAACGGAAGACGCCTTGCCCCCTACGGGACTTGACGAGCTGTTGTTTCTGAGTGGCCCCTATGTCGGTTCGGCCGAATAGGTTCGCCAGTGCTTTCTCGTCTGCAATTTCGTCATCCGTCAGCTCAAGTTCCAATGCCGGCGGTCTATAGTCGAGCTTATCCAGGAGAACCTGAGCGAAGCCAGCACTGATCTCGGCGAGATAGACGCCCTGGTTGCCGTTGCCATTTTTCTGGAGCGGGTCGTACTTTCCCTGGAAGTGGGGAATGAGCTCGGCCACGAACGACTTGGGGTGCACGGGCTTTGAAACTTCGTGCCAGCTGACTTGTACGTGCCAACCCTCTTGGTCCCAGTAGTGGCCGGCGCCACCAAAATCCGGCTTCTCTGAGGACTCGGCTGGGGCGGTCACGGTCCCTACGGCTTTGACGAGCGTCTCGGCGAAAGAGAAAACCAGGTCGCCAGGTTCGACCTTTGTCATGTTTTCATAGAACTCGTTTCGCCGCCCATCAGCGGTGAGTTTCGGCGACCAAAGGAACCCGCCTTTAACCTCTTGGCGGTAGGTTTGGTTTTGGTTCACCCACCAGTAGCGCATTACGCGTTCACTCCATCATCATAAGAAAATCGCTCCGCTAGGCGAAGAGCAATCGGTATATCTGCCGGCGCAAGATCAACGGTGAGCAGCTCCGCAGGACTAAGCCATTGGATACCGTCGTGTACCGTCATCTCCAGCTTTCGGCTGCCAGTTGTTGCTAAAACTGCGATCAAGTTGATGGCGCCGCCAGGGTAGTGGTGAACTGACTCACAAAGGATTTCGCCCGCTTGTATTTCCAGAGATAGTTCTTCCTCGATCTCGCGAATGACGCACTGTTGCGGAGATTCGCATTCTTCCAGTTTGCCGCCTGGAAACTCCCACAACCCCTCGAGGCTCTGGCCCGGACCGCGACGCGCCACCAATATTCGATTGTTATGAACGACTATTGCGGCAGCGACCTGTTTCACTGGGTGCCCCTCAATCTCAGACTAAGGCAGCCAGCAAACCGAAAGTGAGATTTGTAGAGGGCAAACTTCGATCCGCCATTCGGCAGTTTTAGGTGAGTTCTAGTCATGAGCCAGCCCGTGATCCCAGCGAAACCTAGCGTCTTTCATCGCTAACGCCAGCACCTCTTCCAGAATATCGCGAGTGCTGGTGATATAGTCGTAATCGCGCCACTCAGGGTCATCGAGCGGGGCGGTCATACAGTCGTGGATGTTGTCGATCTGCAGAGGATTTAGCAAACCATTGTGCCCCAGCGCCGCGATGAGACGGCAAAGCCCATTGAAAACGGCCACGGTCGTCAGCTGGACCGCATCCGTCGCGACCTCATCGTCTTCGGCCAGACCGGAACCGGCTCCGTTCGAAGAATCAACCATTGTCGTAGTGCCGTCCAAGCGGCCGGTACCCGGATTCGCTCGCAGTTTGCCTGAGCTGAGCATGGACCGCGTTGCCATAGAGCCCAACATCCTGCGCGACGATGCCAGCTGATTCATATCTAGCAAATGGGCTGTCGGTTATCATCCAACCACCCGGCATTTTTGAACGAAGACCCGACCTTGAGAGGCTCTCATCCTCTTCGATTGCGAGGATGCCTATGCGATAGTGTTTCTGCATCATCAGCCGCACTTCTTCGATCGATCTCGGTTGCTGCTCGAACAGCAGATCCCTGAGAACGGCGACCGGTATCACGTGGTCTTTCACCAGGCGTTTGCGTTCTAAGCCTGCGAGGGTTCGGGCTGCCATAGTCGATATAAAGTGCGCCCTACGGAGCGCCTCACCGTGCCGGCTAGGGCAGGGATTGTTGTACCAGTGCGGTCTCGAGCTCGCGTTCAAAAACGGGCCACCCCTCTCGAACGCGAACCAGTTGTCGAAAAAAGTCCGATAGGGAGCGCTTCGATCGCGAACACTAACGGCAGTCAGGATATGCTGGAGGTAACTTAAGGCGAGCGGGTTCGTGGCGGCCATGTGCGCTTCTCCTTCAAGTTTGTATTGGTCAAGTGAGGCCGGGATCAGCCCTTAATGACAATGTCGATTTGATCTTCGCTAACACCAAGACCCACACTCAGCCCTCTCTTTGCCTCGGCTATCGTCAGCCCTCTGGGCGTGCGTTGCTTGGATTTCTTGATCTGGCGCGGAGAGTTCGAGAATGACCATTGTTGCGTGGGCTTCCCCGCGATCTGCCAATCGATCGTGTTTATCGACAAGCCTGGAAGGATTTGCGCGAGTTCGACGCCTATCGCCGGGTTTGAGCTTTTGTCTGCTTCGAACTTTTCAGGATCCAACTCTGCGTAACGCGAGAACTGGAAGCTCCAGCGCTTGTCACCGCTTTCCGGAACCGGGATTATCTCCCTAATTTCGGCAATGAACACCGGCCTGCGGTCGCCTTTCCGAACCGCAACGAAGTGCGATGCCTCGCTGAACTTTTCTTTGGTTCCATACCACGCAGCCGATCCGTTAGCGGCTACCATCGCTTCGATGCTGTCTTCCGATACGATTCGAATAACTTTGGTCATCACAATTGCCTCCCTGTTTCCCCCAATAGCTTATATAGTTAGTATAGTCAAGATATACCTTAAACATGAAATGTATACATTTTTTCGTATTCAATGTGCCATGCGAGGGATTTGGGAGCTTTTGGAAAAGCGCACCATGAACGACCGTCTGAAAATCGATTGTGTGGGCCGCTGGGAGGTCGCAAAATGCAGTCGCGTCCAATTTGTGCGCGTTGCAAAGGGTCGGCCCTTAACGCACGTTCCCGCCGAATTGGGAAAGGCTTGGGCGGGGTGAAGCGGTGACGCGATTTCTCGTCTAAACCACCTGAAAACCTACAAAATCCCGCGAACGAAGGGTCGATTTCGTAATGAGGGGGTCACAGGTTCGAGTCCTGTAAGCGGCACCATACCCGGCATCGCCGACGCATCCCCTCATATGGTCATTCTTGCCTCATAGGCGCTGATTGCGGCGTCGCGGGTCAGGGTCAGGGCGATTTCGTCGAGGCCGCCCATCAGACAATCGCGGCGGAACGGGTCCATGGCAAAGGCGAACCGAAGGCCGCCGGCGCTCGTCACCACCATCGACTCGAGGTCGATCCGTACGTCGCGGTCCGCTTCCCCAAGCAACAGGTCGACCTCCGCCTGAGACAGCGCTACCGTTGCGATGCCGTTCTTAAAGGCGTTGCTGGCAAAGATGTCGGAAAAGCTTGGCGCGACGATCGCGCGGATGCCGAGGTCGGCCAGCGCCCATGCCGCATGTTCGCGGCTTGACCCGCAGCCGAAATTGTCGCCAGCGATAAGGATCGGGGCGCCGCGATAGGTCGGGTCGTCGAACAGGTTGCCGGGGTCGGACCTCAGGTGCTGGAAGGCAAAGGCGCCGAGGCCGCTACGCCGGATCGTCTTCAGGTGATCCGCCGGAATGATGAGGTCGGTATCGACGTTGGCCAGGCCAAGCGGATAAGCCCGGCCTTCGACGACGGTCAGCGGCATCATGCTGCCAAGTCCCCGTTCGATGCGTCCAGGAGATCGCGCACGTCGGTCAGGCGCCCGGTGACGGCAGCGGCGGCGGCCATCGCTGGCGACAATAAGTGGGTCCGCGCTCCCGGTCCCTGTCGCCCCATGAAATTGCGGTTCGAGGTCGACGCGCAACGCTCGCCCGGCGGCACCTTGTCCGGGTTCATGGCCAGGCACATCGAACAGCCCGGTTCGCGCCATTCGAAACCGGCCTCGATGAAGATGCGGTCGAGCCCTTCCGCCTCGGCCTGTCGCTTGACCAAGCCCGAACCGGGAACGGCGAGCGCCTGACGAATGGTACCGGCAATGCGACGGCCGTTGAGGACGGTGGCGGCGGCCCGGAAATCCTCGATCCGGCTGTTGGTGCAACTGCCGATGAAGACATGCTCCAGCGCGACGTCCTGCATCCGCTGGCCCGGCGACAGGCCCATATAGTCGAGCGCTCGCGCCGCGGCCTGCCGCTTGGCCGGGTCGGTGAAGCTGTCGAGGCCTGGAACGGCCCCGGTGATCGCAACGACATCTTCGGGACTTGTGCCCCAGCTGACCGTCGGCGCGATGTCGCTGGCGGACAGGCGCACCGATTGGTCGAAGGTCGCGCCCTCGTCGCTGCGCAGGCGGCGCCAGCGCTCTACCGCGCGATCCCAACTTTCGCCCTGCGGCGCCATCGGACGACCTTTAAGGTAGGCGAAGGTTTTGTCGTCGGGGGCAAACAGGCCCGAGCGGGCGCCGCCCTCGATCGACATGTTGGCAATCGTCAGTCGGCCCTCCACGGTCATCGCGTCGAAGGTGCTGCCGCGATATTCGATGACGTGGCCGGTGCCGCCCGCCGTGCCGATGCGACCGATGATGGCGAGGATCACATCCTTGGCGCTCACCCCGAAGCCGAGCGAGCCATCGACCCGGATTTCGAGCGTTTTCGACCGCTTGAGCAGCAGCGTCTGCGTCGCCAGCACATGTTCTACTTCACTAGTCCCGATGCCGAACGCGAGTGCCCCCAGCGCGCCATGGGCTGCGGTGTGGCTGTCGCCGCACACCAGGGTGGTGCCGGGCAGGGTGAAGCCCTGTTCGGGCCCGACGACGTGGACAATGCCCTGCTCCGGCGCGGTGTCCTTGATGTAGGGAATGCCGAACTCGGCGACATTCTGTTCGAGCGCGGCGAGCTGCTCGGCACTGGCCGGGTCCGCGATCGGCAGCCGGGTGCCGTCGGGACCGGTGCGCGCCGTGGTCGGCAGGTTGTGGTCCGCCACCGCCAGCGTCAGGTCGGGGCGGCGAACCCGGCGGCCGTCGGCGCGCAGCCCTTCGAACGCCTGGGGTGAGGTGACTTCATGGACGAGGTGACGGTCGATGTAGATCAGGCAGGTGCCGTCGTCGCGGCGTTCAACCACATGATCGTCCCAGATCTTTTCGTACAGCGTGCGCGGCTGGCCGGTCATGCGCAGCACCGGTGGACGGCCGAGATGATTTGCCGCTGCGCGTCATGGCGACGCAGCGCGGCGCAGAGGTTACGGCGCACCTGGTCGCCGAACTCGGAACATCGGGCGTCGCCGCCGACGTCGGGCGTGCGACAGCCTTCCGCCAGCGTCTGTTCCAGCGCGCCGCGCAGGACGTCCGCCCATTCGCCGAAATCGAGCTGGTCGAGCATCATCGCCGTACTGGCGATGGTGCCGGCCGGGTTGACGGTGTCGAGACCCGCCAGCGCCGGTGCCGACCCGTGGATCGGCTCGAACAGTCCCGGGCCCTCGGCGCCGATACTGGCCGAACCGAGCAGGCCGATCGACCCGCCCAGTGCCGACAGCTCATCGGACAATATGTCGCCGAACAGATTTTCGGTGAGGACGACATCGAACCGTCGCGGCTCGAGGATGAGGGCCATGGCGCAGGCGTCGACATAGAGATGGTCAATGGTGACGTCGGGATAATCGGCTGCAATTTCGGTAACGGTCTGCCGCCACAGTTTCGAGGTGGCCAGAACGTTGGCCTTGTCGACCGAGGTCAGCTTGCCGCGCCGCGTCCGGGCCGCCCGGAAGGCGACATGCGCGACGCGCTCGATCTGGTCGCGGTCATAGGCACAGAGGTCTGACGCCTGCCGCTCGTCGCAGTGCCGTTCGCCGAAATAGATGCCACCCGTCAGCTCGCGTACGATCAAGATGTCGGCGCCGCGCGTCGTTTCTGGGCGGATCGGGGAAATATGTTCGAGACCTTGCAGCGTCTTGGCGGGACGCAGGTTGGCGAACAGGCCGAGTTCCTTGCGTAGGCGCAGCAGGCCCTGTTCTGGCCGCACCGACGCGCCGTCCCATTTCGGCCCGCCTACGGCGCCGAGCAGGATGGCATCCGCTTCGCGGCAGGCGGCAAGGGTCAACGCCGGCAACGGTTCGCCGTGACGGTCGATCGCAATTCCGCCGAAATCATGTTCGCCGAAGCGCAGGCCGAGCCCGCGATGGTCCGACAGGACCTGCAGGCACTGAACCGCTTCCGACGTCACTTCGGGACCGACGCCGTCGCCGGGGAGGACTGCGATGTCGATCATGCCGCGCGCACCGTTCCGGGCGCTTCGGCGCGAAGCCGCCGCACCGTATCCGCGTTGCTGGCGGCGTCGAGGTAGGCGGAAACGCAGCAGGGCAGGATGTCGCGCGCCCGTGCCCGGCCCGAAAACAGTTCGCCATCCACGTCGATCGCGATTTCGACGAGGACGCTGGCGCCCTGTCCGTCCTCGCTAGGCTCGTTGGGATCGGCGGCGATATATTGCATGTCGAGGCTGTCGACCCGTGCCGGGATCGCCAACAGCTGGCTGACTGCGGAGAAGGCGGCGTCGAGCGCACCGGGCGCGCTGGCGACATCGGTGACGCGGCCGCGTTCGCCATGTTCCAGCTCCACGCGGGCGACCGGCCAAGCATTGGCAGAAACCGGCGCCCTGATGTCGACCTTCGACAGCTTCCACAGGGCCTGGGGCCGGTGGGTCGATTGTTCGGCAAGGATGGCGACGAGGCGAGCGGCGTCCACCAGCCCGACCTCTTCGGCCACCGCCTTGAACGCTTCGAATGCGCGGTCGAGCTTTTCGCCTTCCAGCAGGTAGCCGAGCGCCTTGGCGCGGGCGGCAAGCGCATGGCGGCCGCTGTGCTTGCCAAGGACGATGCCGTCGATGGAAAGGCCGATGTCTTCAGGTTTCATGATCTCGTAGGTCTCGCGATTTTGCAGCAGGCCGTGCTGGTGGATGCCGGATTCGTGTGCGAAGGCATTGGCGCCTACTACCGGCTTGTTGCGAGGCGGCGGGGTGTTGGTAACCTGCGCCAGCGTGCGGCTGGCGTTCATGATGTTGGTGGTGTCGATGGCGGTCGATACGCCGAACGCGTCCGATCGCGTGCGCAGCGCCATGACCAATTCTTCCAGCGCGCAATTGCCCGCGCGCTCGCCGATCCCGTTGACGGCGCATTCGACCTGCCTCGCCCCGCCGCGCACGGCCGCCAGCGAATTGGCGACCGCCATGCCGAGGTCGTCATGGCAGTGGGCCGAAAAGATGACGCCGGCGGGCCGGTCGACATGTCGTCCCAGATGGCTGAACAGTTCGTAGATCTCGTCGGGCGTGGTGTAGCCGACCGTGTCGGGCACGTTGAGCGTGGCCGCGCCTTCGCGCGCCGCGACGGACAAAGCTTCGACCAGGAAATCGCGTTCGGTGCGGATCGCGTCTTCGGCCGAAAATTCGATGTCGTCGGCGAACTCCCGCGCATAGGCGACCGAGGTGCGGATGGCGTCCAGCACCTGCGCGCGGCTCATGTGCAGCTTGGCGTCGCGGTGGATCGGGCTGGTGCCGATGAAGACGTGGATACGTTTGCGCGGCGCGGCGGCCAGTGCGTTGGCCGACGCCAAAATGTCGCCGCGGTTGGCACGCGACAGCGAACAGATGGTCGGTCCTTCGATGTGGCGCGCGATGTCGGCGATGGAACGGGCGTCCTGCGGCGACGAGGCGGCGAAGCCGGCTTCGATCACATCGACCTTGAGCGCCGCAAGCGCCCGCGCCATGCGCAGCTTGGCTTCGGGGGTCATTGAAAAACCTGGCGCCTGCTCCCCGTCGCGCAAGGTCGTGTCGAAGATGCGGACCGTCTCGGCCATGGTCAATTTCCTGGTTGCTTTGAAGTGATGGCGACCGACCGGACGTCGACCAGCCGGCCGAGCTGCCGCGCCACCGTGTCGAGGCAGCGCGAGGGATCGCGAGGGGCGACGTCGAAGGCCAGCGTCCCATGGTCGGCGTCGGCGGACATGGCGATGCCGTTGACGGCAAAGCCGCGCCGTTCGACCACGCCAAGCATGCGCATCACTGCGCCTTCGCCCGGGGCAAAGCCGATTTCGATGCGCTCGGTCACCAGCCCTTCTCCATCATCTGCACGTTCGAACTGTTGGGCGGGACCAGCGGCCAGACATTGTCGCGCGGGTCGATGCGGACGTGGCAAAGGATCGGACCCGGGGTCGCCAGCAACCGCTGGATCGCGCCCTCGACCTCGCTGCGGTGATCGATGGTGAAGGCTTCGATGCCGAACGAATGCGCGACTTCGGCGAAGTCCGGATTGTCGCTGAGGTCGATCTCGGAAAAATTCTCGTCGAAGAACAGTTCCTGCCACTGGCGGACCATGCCCAGCTGGCTGTTGTCGATCAGCACGATCTTCAGCGGCAGGCGGTAGCGGCGGACGGTTGCCAGTTCCTGCACGTTCATCATGAACGATCCGTCGCCCGACACAGTGACGACGGTTGCCGCCGGATCCGCCAGCAGCGCCCCGATCCCGGCCGGGACGCCATAGCCCATGGTGCCGAGCCCGGCGCTGGTAAGATGCGCCTGCGGCCGGGTGAAGCGGCAGTGCTGGGCTACCCACATCTGGTGCTGGCCGACGTCGCAGGTGAAGATGGCGTCATTTCCCGCCGCCTCCGACAATCGCTTGAGCAGGGCCGGGGCGTAGATGCCGTTGCCCGGTGCGTCGTACCGCGGTGCCCACAGGCGTTTCTGTGCCGCGCACTGGTCGCGCCACGGGTCGCAGTCGGGCCTTGCATCCAAAGCGTCGAGCATCGCGGATATGTCGCCGGCGATGCCGATTTCGGCCCGGCGCAGCTTGCCGATCTCGGCCTCGTCCGCGTCGAAATGGATGACCCTGGCGCGCGGCGCGAAGCTGTCGAGCTTGCCGGTTGCGCGGTCATCGAAGCGTGCGCCGACGCAGATCAGCAGGTCGCAATGGTCGATCGCGACATTGGCCGCGCGGGTGCCATGCATACCCAGCATGCCGAGGAATGACGGCTCGTCGGTCGGCACGCCGCCCAACCCTTTCAGCGTCGCGACCGATGGAATGCCCGACCGCCGCGCGAAATCGCGCAACGCCCGTTCGGCACGGGCGATGGCAATGCCGCCGCCGAAATAGAGGATGGGCTGGCGGGCCTCGGCGATCAGCGCGTTGGCGGCTGCGATCTTTGCTTCGTCCATCGGTTCATGGGCGAAGACGGGCGGATCGAACGGCTCCGGCGCAGCGGACATAACGCCAATGTCCTTCGGCAGGTCGATCAGCACCGGCCCGGGGCGTCCCGACCGGGCGATATGGAAGGCCTCGGCGAACACCCGCGGAATGTCGGCGGTGCTGCGGACGATGAAGCTGTGCTTCACGATCGGCAGGGTGATGCCGAAGATGTCGACTTCCTGGAACGCGTCGGTCCCCATCAGGGGCGAGGCGACCTGGCCGGTGATGGCGACCATCGGCACGCTGTCCAGAAAGGCGTTGGCGATGCCGGTGACGAGGTTGGTGGCGCCGGGTCCGGAGGTCGCGATGCACACCCCGGGACGGCCGGAAACCCGGCCATAGGCGTCTGCCGCCAATGCCGCCGCCTGTTCGTGCCGGACCAGTATATGTTTCAACTGGCTGGACGCGGTCAGCGCATCGTAGACCGGCATGATGGCGCCGCCCGGATAGCCGAACAGGTGCGTTACGCCTTCGCGCTCCAGCGCTTCCACGACCATGCGGGCACCCTGGACGGAGTGCCGCTGGTCCTGAGCGGGTCGCGCGGCGGCGGTCATTGTCATGCCGCCTGCGACGCCGGTTGGCGCTCGGCCGGTGCGGACGCCGGGGCTTCGGCCTGCAACCAGGCCATGTGACGCCGCAGTTCGGCACCCACCTGTTCGATCGGCTGGTCGAGATCGGCCTTCCACATCGCCTGGTAGTTTGGCTTGCCGGCCTCGTTTTCGGCGACCCACTGCCGCGCGAAGGCGCCGGTCTGGATGTCGGTCAGCACCTCGCGCATCCGCGTGCGGGTTTCGTCGTTGATGACCCGCGGCCCGGAAACGAAGTCGCCATATTTGGCGGTTTCCGACACGAAGTGCAGCATCTTGGCAAAGCCGCCTTCGTACATCAGGTCGACGATCAGCTTCAGTTCGTGAAGGCATTCGAAATAGGCGACCTCGGGCTTGTAGCCTGCGTCGACCAGCGTCTTGAACCCCGCTGCGACAAGTTCGGTCGCGCCGCCGCACAGCACCGCCTGTTCGCCGAACAGGTCGGTTTCGGTTTCCTCGCGGAAGGTCGTTTCGATGGCGCCCGCGCGCGTTCCGCCGATCCCCGCCGCATAGGCCATCGCCTTGTCGCGCGCCTCACCAGTCGCGTCCTGGTGCACTGCGAACAGGCAGGGCACGCCGCGACCGATTTCATACTCACGGCGCACGAGGTCGCCCGGCCCCTTGGGCGCGACCAGCACCACGTCGATGTCCGCTCGCGGGGCGATCTGATCGTACAGGACGCTGAACCCGTGGGCGACCAGCAGCGTGTTGCCCGGCGACAGGTTGGGCTGGATGTCGCGGGCGTAGACGTCGCGGTGCGACATGTCGGGGGTCAGCAGTGCGATGAACTGCGCCGCGCGGGCCGCTTCGGCAGGGGCTTTCACGTCGAACCCGTCGGCCCGTGCGCGATGGGCCGCACCGCCGCCGTGGCGGGCGCCGACGATGACCTTGAAGCCGCTGTCGCGCAGGTTGCGGGCATGTGCCCGGCCCTGGCTGCCATAGCCGATGATCGCGATCGTCGCGCCCTTCAGCGCTGCCGGGTTCGCATCATCGTCGGTATAGATTCGTTCCACTGGGTTCCCTTTCGTCGCGCAAAAGAAAACCCCCGCTCCGGTGGGGAGCGGGGGTTCTGGTTTCCGGTCTGTGTCAGACCATCACGCAGAGCTGTCCGCTCCCGTATGTGAGCCAATAAGTACGAGCGTAATAAGGGTCGGGCGAACGTCGCGCGACGTCGCCTGGGCAGTGTTCAGAAACAGGTTTTTCGCCTGCTGCACCTAAGACCCTCTTCAAAGACAGGAGCCAAATAGGATCCCATTTCGCCGTCGACCATGCTGCATCGCGCAATGAATCGCAAGCGCCAATCGACATTTCATCCTGCGAATTGCGCTATGCGAAGCCCGGGGGCTATGCTCCCAGGCCTGTTTGTATCCCAAATGCCACAGCAAGGATGATCATGACCGAAGAGCGCCTGCCGTCCCGAGAAATGGTCGAAGGCCCGTCGCGAGCGCCCGCCCGGGCCATGTTTCATGCCGCCGGTTTCGATGAGGAGGCGCTGGCCAAGCCGCTGGTTGCCATCATCCACAATTTTTCGACCGTAACGCCCTGCAACATGCACCTGCGCGACCTCGCGCAGCAGGCGGCGAAGGGGATCGAGGAGGCGGGCGGGACGCCGATCGAATTTAACACCATCGTCGTCACCGACGGTGAATCGATGGGCACCAGCGGAATGCGCGCGTCGTTGATGAGCCGCGAAGTGATTGCGGATTCGGCCGAGCTGGCCGTGCGCGGGCACTCCCTCGATGCGGTGCTGTTCATCGTCGGCTGCGACAAGACCATCCCGGCGGCTGCCATGGCCGCCGTGCGACTGAATCGGCCAAGCGTGATCCTGTACGGCGGCTCGATCATGCCGGGACGCCTGGGCGACAAGGCGTTGACCATCCAGGACGTGTTCGAAGCCGTGGGCGCGCACAGTGCCGGCGCGATCAGCGACGACGAACTGAAGGCCGTCGAAACCCACGCCTGCCCCGGCGCCGGCGCCTGCGGCGGCCAGTTCACCGCAAACACCATGGCGCTGGCCATGACGTTCCTGGGCCTGTCGCCGGTCGGGCTCAACGACATTCCCGCGGTCCATCCCGACAAGCCTGGCGCAGCCCGGGAGGCCGGACGGTTGACGGTCGACGCGCTGCGCGCCGGTCGCTTTCCCCGCGACCTCGTAAACGCCAGCAGCCTGCGCAACGCGGCGGTCGCTGGGACGGCGACGGCAGGGTCGACCAACCTCATCCTCCACCTGCTCGCGATCGCGCGTGAGGCAGGGATATCCGAGAGCGACTTCAACATCGACCTGTTCGACGAGGTATCGCGTGCGACCCCGGTCATCGCCGATCTGAAGCCCGGCGGACGATTCATGGCGCCCGATATGTTCGCCGGCGGCGGGACGGCGCTGCTGGGCCGAAGGTTGATGGAAGCCGGGCTGATCGTCGATGCGCCCACGGTCACCGGACAGTCGCTCTTCGACGCCTTCGCCGACGCGCCGGAAACGCCGGGCCAGCAGGTCATCGTCACCGCCGACCGACCGATCAAGCAACGGGGCGGGTTTGGCATCTGCTATGGCAATATCGCTCCCGAAGGATGCGTGGTGAAGTTGGCCGGGCACGGCAAGCTGCGCTTTGAAGGGCCGGCCAAGGTTTTCGATGGTGAAGAGTCGGCGTTCGAGGCGCTGGGCAAGGGCGGCATCGTCGCCGGCGACGTGGTCGTCATCCGGGGCGAAGGACCGGTCGGCGGGCCGGGCATGCGCGAAATGCTGGGCGTCACGGCCGCCATCCAGGGCCGCGGGCTGGGCAACGATGTCGCGCTGATCACCGACGGGCGCTTTTCGGGTGCCACTTACGGCTTCATGGTCGGCCACATCTCGCCAGAGGCTGCGCGCGGCGGTCCGATCGCGCGTATCCGTGACGGCGATCGCATCGTCATCGACGTCGAACGACGGGTGGTCGAGACCGATGCCGACCTTGCCGCCCGGTCGCTGCCGGCGTGGCAGCCTTCTGCCGAAAATCGCGGCGCCTACGCCAAATATGCGGCGCTGGTCGGATCGGCGTCGAAGGGCGCGGTGACGCTTCCGGATTAAGGCGCGGCCACGGTCGCCGACCCCAGCGCGTCCGCCAGCGAAGGCACATCGTTGGCGATCGTGCGCTTGGCGGTCGGTCGATCGAAAATGGCCGCGAGGGCAGGCGGCGGATCGATCGTCCGTCCGATCAGCGGCTCGACCGTTTCGAGAAACTTGTAGGGATGCGCGGTCGCCGCAAGGATCCACGGCCGCTCGGCCTGCGCGTCTTGCGGCAGGCGCGCAAAGGCTTCGGCGGCGGTGGCCGAGTGCGGGCACCACACATAACCGCTGGTCGCAAAATCAGACCGGATACGTGCCTTGATCGCGGCATCGTCGACTAGCTCGACGGTGAGGTCGTGAAGCTGGTTTGGCAGCGCGGCGAGCCGTTCGAAATTGCTGGGCGCCCCCACGTCCATCGCGTTCGCCAGCGTGGCGACCGACGGGCGCGACGCATATCGGCCGCTCGCCGACCAGTCTTTCAACGTTCGATTGGCATTGGTCGAAAGCCGGATCGGCCCGATCGGCGCGCCCATCGACCGCGCCAGCACCGCTGCAAATCCATGGCCCAGGTTGCCGGTGGGAATGACGAACCCGGGTTTTGCGCCGAACCGTGAAAAGGTCCTGGCGGCGGCATGGGCAAGATAGGTGGCTTGCGGCAGCAGGCGACCGAGGTTGATCGAATTGGCCGACGTCAGCCGGTGGCGCGCCGTCAATTGGGCATCGGCGAAGGCGGCCTTTACCAGCCGCTGGCAGTCGTCGAAATCGCCCTCAACTTCGAGCGCTTGGACCGGGTCGCGCCAGCAGGTCAGCTGCCGTTCCTGGAATGGCGACACGCGTCCCTTGGGAAACAGGATGATGGCGCGAACCGCCGCCATGCCTTCCGCCGCACAGCCCACCGCTCCGCCGGTATCGCCCGAGGTGGCGGCGAGTACCGTCAGCGGATGGCCTGCATCGCCGAGCCGGTCGAAACAGCCCATCAGGAAGCGCGCGCCGAAGTCCTTGAACGCGCCGGTCGGGCCGTGAAACAGCTCCACCGCCTGCAACTGGGGCCGGCCGGGATCGGGCGTGACGAGCGGCACGGGCGCGTCGAATGCGGCAGCGCAGATGTCGGGCAAAGCCTTGGCCAATGGATCGCCCGCGAAAAACGGCTCCAGAAATTGGCCGGCGAAATCGGCCAGCGAACCGTCAGCGCCAAGCTCGGTCCAGTCCGGAGCGGGCAAATGGTCGGGGAGGTAAAGGCCTCCGTCAGACGCGGCGCCGCGAAGCAGGACCTCGCTGATCGAATCGGACTTGGCGTTGCCGCCCGTGCTAACGAATTTCACGCCGGCAGCGCCTCTCCGACCCGCTCCACCCGCACGCCGTCGGAGGCGGCCGGTGCACGATAGGCGCGGAAGCCGATGTCGGAATCGGCGAAGGTCCACGACATCGCCTGTTCGACTGCAACGGCTGCACCCTCCGGCGCCCAGGCGAAGACCGACGGCCCCGATCCGGAGAAAGAACAACCGAGCGCACCGGCTTCCAGCGCGGCTTGCCGAACGGCGGGCAGCAGCGGCAGCAGGTGCTCGCGTTGCGGCTCGATCAGAATGTCTTCGAGGCCGGCGCGGATGAGCTCGACATTGCCCTCGCAGCACCCGGCGACGAAGGCGGCGACGCGGCGGCTGTGTTCGACTGCCAGCTTGAGCGACACCTGCGGCGACAGGATCGACCGGGCCATGCGGGTTTCGACCTTGACGGCGGGGTGAATGAGGATGGCAACGACCCCGGTTGGCGCAGGCAGGCGATGGAGCAGCGGCGGTGCCTCGCGCGCGGCGAGGATGAGGCCGCCCATCAGGCTGGCCATGACGTTATCCCAGTGCGGCGGATCCGATGCGACCCGCTCGCCCTCCAGCGCAAAGGGCAGCAGGTCGGCCGTCGCGAACGGCTTGTCGAGCAGCGCATTGGCCGCCGCCGCGCCGGCCACGGCGGATGCGGCCGAGCCCCCCATGCCGGCTGCCAGCGGGACGCCCTTGTCGATCGACAATGTCGCGCCGAACGGATTGCCGGCTGCCGCCAGCACCGCCGCGGCCGCGGCAAGCGCCGTATTGGTCTGGGAACTGTCGGGCAGGGCCGACACTAGGCCTGCGACCGATCCCAGTCGCACGCCTGCCCGATCGTCGCGAAGGGCAGTCACCCGGTCGCGCGCGGCGTCGAAGGCCTGGCCCAATATGTCGAAACCGACGCCGACGTTGCCGATGCTGGCCGGCGCGCTGGCGATGGCGAAACGGGCAGGCAGCATGGTCATGCCGGCATCTTCAGCGGCACGGATTGCGGATGACGTTGCGGGCCGCGTCGAAGCAGCGCGCACTGCGCGTCGATCACGTCCGCGAACACTGCCGTTGCGGTCGGCCACCGTCCTGCTCCCTTGCCGAAGACCTGATGCACCTTGCCGTCTGAATCGGTGACAAGGAAGCGGTTTTCCTCGTCGCGGGCGCCGGCCAGCGGGTGGTCGGCGGGCAGCGACACGATCCGAACGTCGGCTTCGATGCTGCCGTCGGGAAGCAACCGACATCGGCCGACTTGCTTCAGCACTTCGCCACGTCCCAGCGCGTCGCGTGCGGCGGCGGGCGGGAGGTCGCGCAACGACTGTTTGGGCAGGCGTTCGGGACTGAGCGCGACGCCGAAGGCTTCGCGCGCCAGGATCGCCAATTTGTCGGCCGCGTCATGACCGTCGACATCCGTCGACGGGTCCGCTTCCGCGAATCCAAGCGCCTGCGCTTCGGCCAGCGCATCGTCGAAGTTCCAACCTTCGCCGAGTTTGCTCAGCAGATAGTTGCAGGTACCGTTCATCACCCCTTCCACCGCGACCACCGATCCGCCCAATCGGCGAACGGACTCGATCACCGGCGCCCCGCCACCGACCGCCGCCGAAAAGCGCAGCGCACCGCCGCCCCGTACCGCGCAGGCGTGGAGCGAATCCCAATGCTTGGCCACCGCCGCCTTGTTGGCGGTGACGACCTGTGCGCCGTGAAGAAGCGCCTGCCGCATGGCGTCGGCCGGGAAGTCGGCCCCGCCGACCGCCTCGACCAGAAGGTCCGGCCTAACCGCCAGCGCCTGCGACAGATCGTCGGTGAACTGCGCCTCTTCGTCATGCTGGTCTGGCTGGCGAACCAGGACCGGCCCGACGTCGAACAGGTCCGGGCGCGACTTGAAATAGGCGAGCACGCCGGCACCGACCGCCCCGCAGCCGAGGAGTGCGACCCGCAGCCGCTGGTTCCGCGCCGCCTCTGCCTTGCGGGCGGCAAAATTGCCAATCCGGGTCGCCTCGCTGGAGCCGAGCGCCGCTACCTCGATAAGGACGTCGTCGGCTGCCGCCTCGTGGATCGCCTTGACCTGGATCAGGCCCTTGCTCGCTTCTTCGGCCTCGGCGTAGGTCAGCTCGGAATAGCGCTGCGCATCCGGATTGCTGGCCGGGTCGTCGGCATAGACGCCGTCGACGTCCTTGATCAGGCGAACCCGGTCTGCGCCGAGCTTCGCCGCCAGGAATACCGCGGTGAGGTCGGTTCCGCCGCGACCCAGGGTGACGACGCCGTGCGCGGCATGGTCGGCGATGAAGCCGGGAACGACCGCCACGTCGCACGACCGGAATTTGTCGAGCACCGCCGAGGCGTCGAGCGCAAACAGGTCGGAATCGAGCGGCGACCCTTGCGCGACCAGCCCGATTTCGTGCGGATCCAGGGTGACGGCCCGCACGCCGACCTTGCCTAGCGCCAGAGCCAGCAGCGCGGCTGATTGCAGCTCGCCGACGCGGACAAGGCGCGCCACCAGCGACTCCGACGCCGCGTCGCCGCCGACGCGGCCGGCCTGGTCGAGCAGCGCGTCGGTCTGTCCGGCCAGCGCGGATACAACCGCGACCACCTTCTCGCCCTCGCGGACGTGGCGGTATACTTCCAGCGCGACGTTCAGATAATCGTCCTCACGGTCCAGCACGGAGCTGCCGAACTTGAGGACGCTCAGGCGGTGTGCGTCGAGGTCGGACACCGCATCCTCTTTCAAATTGACTTCCAGGCCCATGGTTTGCTCGCTTTCGATCGGTCTTGAATGGCAATAAAAAACCCGCTCGCCGGGAGGGGGAGCGGGTCGGTGAAAATCTGGTTCTAGTGGACCAATATCAGCCGTCGGCACCCCGCATGTGCGTGGTCGTCGTCATAATGGTCATCATCATGCCGAAGGGCGCGCGCGACGCCGCTGCGCGGACAAGC
Source organism: Sphingomonas jaspsi DSM 18422 (assembly GCF_000585415.1). NCBI lineage: Bacteria > Pseudomonadati > Pseudomonadota > Alphaproteobacteria > Sphingomonadales > Sphingomonadaceae > Sphingomonas > Sphingomonas jaspsi. Next base: position 743,596 of record NZ_KK073876.1, read on the forward strand.
GCTGCAGGCATGGCAAAGGGCGAACGGTTCGACATTGGGATCCCAAATCGCACGAGATCGACCTAAACGTCAAGCGCTGACCCGATTGGGTCCCGATTTCAGTCGCCTTTTGTTGCCGATGGGATACAATCTAGCCGGCTTTCGCTTGGCGCCGCCTCTATGGCGTCGATCGGAAAAGGATCCCGTCAGGGACGAATTTGGCCGTTGCCGCGCAGCTGGTATTTGAAACTGGTGAGCTGTTCCGGGCCGACCGGGCCGCGCGCGTGCAGCTTGCCGGTCGCAATGCCGATTTCGGCGCCGAAGCCGAATTCGCCGCCGTCGGCGAACTGAGTCGACGCGTTCCAGATGACGATCGCGCTGTCGACGCGGTCGAGGAAATATTCGGCAGCAGCACTGTCCTCGGCGACGATCGCTTCGGTATGACCGGTGCCGTATCGACCGATATGGTTGATGGCTTCGTCGATCCCCGCGACCGTCCTCACCGCCAGGATCGGCGCCAGATATTCGGCATGCCAGTCGGCTTCGTCGGCCGCCGACATCGGCACCACCGCCCGCGCCGCTGCGTCGCCGCGCAGTTCGCAATCGCCCAGCGCCGCAACGATCGGCGGCAAAAGCCGGGGCGCCGCCTCACGGTCGACCAGCAGCGTTTCGGTCGCGCCGCAGACCGAAGTGCGACGCAGCTTCGCGTTGCGCACGATGCCTGCCGCCATCGCCGGATCGGCGGAGGCGTGAACATAGGTGTGACACACGCCCTCCAGGTGACCGAGGACTGGAACGCGGGCTTCGCGGCTGACCCGTTCGACCAGCGGCTTCCCGCCGCGCGGGATCAACAGGTCGATGCTGCCCGACAGGCCTTCCAGCATCATGCCGACCGCTTCCCGATCGGCGGTCGGCACGATCTGCACCGCAGCCGGGGGCAGCCCCGCGTCCTCGAGCCCTGCCACCAGCGCCTGGTGGATCGCGAGCGCGCTGCGAAGCGCCTCGGACCCGGACCGCAGGACGACGGCATTGCCCGACCGCAGGCAGATCGACGCCGCGTCGGCGGTCACATTGGGCCGGCTTTCGTAAATCATCCCGATCACCCCGATCGGCGTGCGGACGCGGGAGATGTCGAGGCCGTTGGGCCGGTCCCAACGCGCCAAGACCTGCCCCACGGGGTCGGGAAGACTGGCGACTTGCTCGAGCGCGGCGGCGATCCCTTCGAGCCGCTCGTCGTTGAGCAAAAGCCGGTCGACCAGCGCCGTCGCCGACGCGACATCGACCGTGTTGGCGGCAAGGATGTCTGCTGCCCGCAAGCGGACGTTGCGCGCCATCGCGCGGATCGCCGCGCTGCGCTGCTCGGCGGGCGCGATGCGAAGCTGGTCGACCGCGTCGCGTGCAGCGCGGCCCATGGCGTGCATGGTATCGTCAAGGCTCATAACAGCACCATGTCGTCGCGGTGGATCACTTCGTCGGGGCCGTTATAGCCCAGTCGGGTCCCGATGTCGGCACTGGCACAGCCGAGGATCGATGCGGTTTCGACGCTGTCGTAGGCGGTGATGCCGCGCGCGACTTCGCGCCCCGCCGGATCGAGGACTCTCAGGCAGACGCCGCGCTCAAAGCGTCCGTCGACGCCCCGCACGCCGGCCGGCAGCAGGCTGCTTCCGCCGCGAAGCGCGGCGACCGCGCCGTCGTCGACCGTCAGCGCGCCCGCCGGGACCAGCGTGCCCGCGATCCACTGCTTGTAGGCGCGTGCCGGGGTGCCGGCGGCATCGACGACCGTTGCCCTGACCTTGTTGTGTGCGATCGATCGCAGCGGGTGATCGGACCGCCCGGATGCGATGATGGTGGCGCAGCCGAACCCTTGCGCGATGCGGGCCGCCGCCAGCTTGGTTCGCATCCCGCCCGATCCGACACCATCGCCATCGGCATCGCCGGCATAGCGTTCGATGTCGTCGGTGATGGCCGCGATGTGCGGGACGTGGCTTGCGTCGGGATCGTGCATCGGGTTAGCCGTGTAGAGGCCGTCGACATCCGACAGCAGCATCAGCAGGTCGCACTGAACCATCTGCGCGGCGCGCGCCGACAGCCGGTCGTTGTCGCCGTAGCGCAGTTCCTCGGTGGCGACGCTGTCATTCTCGTTGATCACCGGCAGGACGCCGCTGCCCAGCAGCACTTCCATCGTGGCGCGACCGTTCAGCCAGCGCCGCCGCGATTCGGTGTCGTCGATCGTCAGCAACAATTGCGCTGTTGCGATCGAATAGGGTGCAAGCGCCTGTTCCCAGGCCTGCATCAGCAAGGGCTGCCCGGCGGCGGCCGCCGCCTGCTTGTGCGACAACCGGGCGGATTTTTTCAGGTCGAGCCGACGTCGCCCGAGCGCAACCGCGCCCGACGATACGGCCACCACTTGCTTGCCGGCACGGCGCAGGTCCGAAATGTCCGCCGCCAGGGTAGCCAGCCAGTCGCGACGAACCCCGTCCGAACTGGCATCGACGATCAGCGAGGAGCCGACCTTGATCGTGACCCGGCGCGCAGCGGAGAGCAGCGCGGCGGGCGCCGCCGCGTCGATATCCGGAAGGACTGGGTTCGTATTGGCCATTGCGGCGGAGCCTATCGCGCTTTTTGCCGCATTGCACCATCGCCTGCGTCGCGCCCAACTGGACGCTGGTCCGACCTTACCGCTATGACATTGCGCGAGAGTGAGGGATTAAGTGGATCTGCCGACATCGGGCCAGCGTACGGACAGCAGGATTGCCCAGCGCATTCGCGAATTGATTGTCGAAGGCGTCCTGCCGCCCGGCCAGCGCGTGGCGGAGGCGGCGATCGCCGAGCGGCTTGGGGTATCGCGCACGCCGGTTCGTAACGCGCTACCTGCGCTGGCGAGCGAGGGCCTGCTCGAACCGGCCGGAAAGCGCGGCTATGCCGTTCGCGCCTTCACTGCAGAAGACAGTTTCCGCGCGACCGAACTGCGCTGCGTGCTCGAAGGTTATGCTGCGCGTGAACTGGCGGCGCGCGACGACCGCGCCCCCATCATCGCCGCGCTGCGCGAGGTCGTGAAGGAGGGCGACGCCATTTTCCGCAAGGGCTTCGTGGTCAAGGAAGACGAGGAAGCCTATGCCAGCATGAACGGGCGCTTCCACGACCTCATCGTCGGCGGCGCGCGCGACCCGATCCTCGAAGACCTGGTCCGGCGCGTCTATTCGGTCCCGTTCGTCGCGCCGCATGTCGTCGCGTTCAAACGCGTCCCGCTGGAGCAGATCTACCCGATCCTGGTCAGCGCGCAGCATCAGCATCATGCCATCGTCGACGCGATCGAGGCGGGCCAGCCCGACGTCGCCGAAACCCTGATGCGCGGCCATTCCAGCCCGGCCCGCCGCAGCCTTGGCCTCGAAGGCGGAGAGTCGCCGTCGAACGAATAGCTTGACCCGTCACCGCCCGGCACCGTAATGGGATCCCATCGGGTCGGCCCTTCGATGGACGGCCTGAAGCATCAAGAGTGGGTTTGCGACCCACGCCAACCTGCCCACCCGGGCAAGGTGGCGGTCCCGTTTTAGGGGCGATGCGGCCGAGACGGCAACGAAGCGGGTCTTCAGGCAGCATCACCTCGTGGAAGAGGAATGGCGATGGAGTTGCCTGTGCTGACCCCGATCGACGCAAATGCTGCGACGAGTCGTTCGAACGAGCGATGTAGCGCGACGTCCGAACCCGCGCTCCGGCTGTTCGACGTGCCTGTTCCTGCCGATTTGCCTTTTGTCGCCGGCCGCGTTCGTGCGGCGACGCTCGGCGACCCGTTTCATCCTCCGGTCGTCGTCCTAGGCGGCATTTCCGCGGACTGCTTTCCATCGATCTGCCCCGACGGCCGCGCCGGATGGTGGCCTGGCCTAGTGGGGGAAGCGCGCGCGATCGACCCGGCCCGTCACTATGTCATCGGTGTTGAATTCGCCGCCGACGAACGCGGCGGCCATGCGCCCAGCAGCAGCGACCAGGCCCGGGTGCTGGCGGCGGCGTTGGACGCGATCGGCATCGATCGGCCAGTGACGATTGTCGGTGCTTCCTATGGCGGGATGGTTGCACTGGCCCTTGCCGAGCGCGAGCCCGAACGCGTCGCCCGGCTCGTCATCCTGTCGGCAGCCGGTGAGCCGCATCCCGCCGCAACGGCCATCCGCGACCTGCAACGTCGCATCGTCGCCTTGGGCATCGAGTGCGGGCGCGACGGCGAGGCGCTCTCGATTGCCCGCGGCCTCGCCATGACGACCTATCGTACCGCTGCCGAATTCGAGGCCCGTTTCGTGGGGGGGATCGAGGGGCCGTCGCCGTTGCTGCCGTCCGACCCGGGGCGATATCTGCGGGCCCGCGGCGACTGTTTCGGATCGGTCATGTCGCCCGGCCGCTTCCTCAGCCTGTCGGCCTCGATCGACCGCCACCGGGTCGACCCGGCCGCCATCACCGCGCCTTGCCTGCTGATCGGGGCGACTAGCGACCAGCTGGTGACCGCCGACCAATTGCGGTCGCTCGCCGATGCGCTGACCGGGCCGACCGACCTTCACCTGCTCGATTCGCTTTACGGCCACGACATGTTCCTGAAGGAAGCGGAGAAGGTGGGCGTGCTGGTCGCGGCCTATCTGGGCGATCAGGCATGACCGGCGCCCGCCCGCCGGCGACCATTGTAGCCGCCGCGCGTCCGGACCTCGACCCCGCCTACGGCAGCATCGTGCCGCCGCTGTGGACGTCCGACACATTTCGCTGGGACACACCCGACGATAAGCCCGGCTTCGACTATTCGCGCACCGTCAATCCAAACCGGGACTTGCTCGCCGCGGCACTGTCCGAACTGGAAGGGGCGGCCGGCGGCGTCATCACCAACAGCGGTCAGTCCGCAGCGCTGCTTGCCATCCTGCGGTTGCGACACGGGGCCAAAGTGGTCGCGCCGCACGATTGCTACGGCGGCACCTTTCGCTTGTTGCAGGGCTTCGCCGCCAAGGGGCAGATCGATTGCAGATTCGTCGATCTGGGCGACGCAGACGCGCTCGCACAGGCGATGGCCAACGGCATCGACCTGCTGTGGATCGAAACGCCGAGCAATCCGCTGCTCCGGATCGTCGACATTCGCCGCTGCGTCGCGCTGGCCAAGACGCATGGGGCGCTGGTCATCGCCGACAACACCTTGCCGACCCCGGTGCGTCAGCGGCCGCTCGACCTTGGCTGCGACTTCGTGATGCATTCGACGACCAAGGCGATCAACGGCCATTCGGACCTGTTCGGCGGTGCCCTGTTCGCCCGGGATGTGGCGCACCTGGAAGAATTGAACTGGTGGTCGAACGCGGCCGGGCTCAACGGCTCGGCCTATGACGCGGCGCAAATCTTGCGCGGGCTGAGGACGCTGCCGCTCCGTGTCGACCGGCAGGAGCAGAGCGCGCTGACCCTTGCCCGGTGGCTGGAAGCCCATCCGCAGGTCGAGGCGGTGCATTATCCGGGCCTGGAATCGCACCCCGGCTACGCGATCGCGGCAGCGCAGCAGTCGGGGCCGGGCTTCATGCTCAGCTTTCGCCTCAAAGGCGGAAAGCCAGCGGCCGACCGGTTCGTCGCGTCGCTCGGTCTTATAACCCTCGCCTCATCGCTCGGCGGCTTTGCCAGCCTCATCTGCACGCCCGCGTCGATGACCCACCGCGGCATGCCGCCAGAGGTTCAGGCCGAAGCCGGAATCCACGAAGACCTGCTGCGCCTGTCGGTCGGGCTGGAGGATGCAGTCGACCTGCGGTCCGACCTTGCACGGGGCTTCGCGGCCGCCCTGGCGTGAATATTTCGCATTGTGCGTTGCAGCATAGGGCCCAAGTTCCTAGGCTGTGGCCAGCCCGGGCGACCGCAATGCATTGCCGCTGCCGGATTTGAACGGGACCTGCCGGCCATAAGACGGGGGATTCGTTGAGCGAGACGCAAGCCACGACCGATCGCAACGATGCTCATGTCTCCGCGCCGCGCCCGACGATCGAACAAAATCCGGATATCCGGTTCCTCGGCCGGCTGCTTGGCGACGTCATTCGCAAATTCGGCGGAGAACCTCTGTTCCGCCGCATCGAGTATATTCGTTCGACTTCGGTCGACCGCTTCCGCGGCGCGGCACGGCATGGCGAGGTCGATCCGGGCCTGGAGGCGCTGAGCGACGCCGACATGCTCGCCTTCGCGCGCGGTTTCATGCTGTTCTCGATGCTCGCCAACCTTGCCGAAGACCGGCAGAGCGATTTCGCCGAACGCGGTGCCAGCCTTGCCGAAGCGATCCGCGTCCTGGAGAGCGAGGGCGTGACGCAAGCCGACATCGCCGCCCTGCTCGACCACGCGCTGATCGTTCCCGTCGTCACCGCGCACCCGACCGAAGTGCGGCGCAAGAGCATGATCGACCACAAGAACCGTATCGCCGAGTTGATGCGGATGCGCGACGCGGGGCGGGTCGAAACCCCCGATGGCGAGCCGGTCGACGATGCCATCGCCCGGCAGATCGCCCTCCTTTGGATGACCCGGCCGCTGCGCCGCGAGCGGCTGTATGTCGCCGACGAGGTCGAGACCGCACTCTCTTACTTCCGCGACATCTTCCTGCCCGTGCTGCCCGCGCTTTACGGGCGGTGGGAAGGGACCCTTGGCTACCGGCCTGGCCCGTTCCTGCGGCTTGGCAGCTGGATCGGCGGCGACCGCGACGGCAACCCCAACGTCAATGCGCAGACGCTCGAACTTGCGCTGGGGCGGGCGTGCGAAACGACGCTGGGAGACTATCTGGAGCAAGTCCATCGGCTCGGTGCCGAATTGTCGATTTCCTCGGAACTCGCCGAACCGACCGATGCGCTGCGCGCGCTCGCCGCTCGATCGCACGATGATTCGCCGGCGCGTGTCGACGAGCCATACCGGCGCGCGATCAGCGGTATTTATGCGCGCCTCGCAGCAACGCACCGCGCCGTTACGGGGCGCGATCCGCCGCGTCCGCCACGGATTGCAGCAACGCCTTACGAAGGGCCGGCCGATTTCATCGCCGAACTCCAAGTTCTGGTCGATGCGCTGGAATATGATGGCAACGGCCTGCTGTCGGCGCATGCACCGCTGAAGCGGCTGATCCGCGCGGCGGAAATATTCGGCTTTCATTTCGCGACGCTCGACCTCAGGCAGAATTCTGCGGTGCATGAGCGCGTCCTTGCCGAATTGCTGGCCGCCGCCGGCGTCGAGGCGGATTACACGGCCCTGTCAGAGGAGGAACGGGTGCAGTTGCTCCGCCGCGAACTGGCGTCGGCTCGCCCGCTATCCAGTCCCTATGTCGCCTATTCGGACGAGACGCGCTCGGAACTGGACATCATGCACGCCGCGGCACGGGCGCACGCGCGCTACGGTCCCGAATCCATCCGCTATTATGTGGTGTCGATGACCCAGCAGGCCTCCGACCTGCTGGAGGTCTATGTTCTGCTCAAGGAAGCGGGCCTGTGGCAGGCGGGTCAGGGTGCGGCGGCGCCGATCCTTGTCGTGCCCTTGTTCGAAACCATCGCCGATCTTGAACGCGCGCCGTCGGTGATGCGCCAGTTGCTCGCCATCCCGGAAGTCGCCGCGCTGATGACCGCGCACGGTCATGGCGAAGTGATGATTGGTTATTCGGATTCGAACAAGGACGGCGGATATCTGAAATCGGTGTGGAGCCTGCAGCAGGCGAGCCGCGCGCTCACCCCCGTGTTCGACGCTGCCGGGGTTCGCCTGCAGCTGTTTCACGGGCGCGGCGGTGCGGTCGGCCGGGGCGGCGGATCGAGCTTCGCCGCCATCCGTGCCCAGCCGCAACAGACGGTCAATGGCCGCATCCGCATCACCGAACAGGGCGAAGTCATCGCGGCAAAATATGCGACGCCCGATATCGCTGCGGCCAACCTCGAAGGCATGGCCGCTGCGACCATGCTGGCCTCGCTCGAGCCGGAGGGCATCTCGCCCGACGACCGGACGCGGTTCGGGGAGACCATGGATCGACTGTCCGACGCGGCGTTCGCCGAATATCGCAGCCTCGTCTATGGCGAACCCGGCTTCGCATCCTTTTTCCGCCAGATGACGCCGGTGTCGGAAATCGCGACCCTCAACATCGGGTCGCGCCCGTCGAGCCGCACCAAGTCGGACCGGATCGAGGATTTGCGCGCAATTCCCTGGGTGTTCAGCTGGGCGCAGGCACGGGTGATGCTGCCCGGCTGGTATGGCGTCGGCAGTGCCTTTGCGAAGGCAGGCGATCCGGCGCTGCTGCGCGATATGCTGCAGGCATGGCCCTTCTTTCGCACGACGCTCGACAATATGGCAATGGTGCTTGTCAAGTCGGACCTGTCGATCGCGACCGCCTACAGCAAGCTGGTTGCCGACGCGGACCTGCGCGATCATCTGTTAGGGCGGATCGGCGACGAGTGGCGCCGCGCGCACGACCTCCTGCTCGGCATTACCGGCGAAAGCCACCTGCTGGAGCGTAACCCCGCCCTAGCCAATTCGATCCGGTTGCGGCTTCCCTATATCGAACCGCTCAACTTGCTGCAGGTGGAATTGCTGAAGCGCTTCCGCGCGGGCGAGACCAGTCCCGAGGTCAAGGACGGCATCCATCTTACGATCAACGCGATCGCCACCGCGCTGCGCAATTCGGGCTGACAAAGCTGCGAGGGAGGGCCGACCGAGCGGTCGACCCTCCCCAACGCATTATGCAGGCCGACGGGCGTAGAAGCCGAAGCCGAGGATGATCGCGTAGCAGATCGCCGGCAGGATCATCGCGGTGGCCAAGCTGCCGCTGGCGTCGGCCAGCACGCCGGTCAGCAGCGGAACGACCGCGCCGCCGAAGATGGCAATGTTGATGATGCCCGAACCGTCGGCCGCCTTGCTGCCGAGCTTTTCGCAGGCGAGGCTGAAGATGGTCGGGAACATGATCGAGTTCATCAGGCCGATCGCCAAAAGGCTGTAGCCCGACACGGCGCCGGTGGTGTGGGTCGAAATGCCGAGCAGGGTCATCGCGCCCGCCGCGCAGGCGGCGAGGATCAGGCCTGGGCTGGCAAGGCGAAGGACAGCCGAACCGATGATGCGACCGACCAGCGCGCCGCCCCAATAATAGGGAATCATGTTGCCCGCAGCTTGTTCTTCCAGGCCCATGACATGGCCCTGCATCAGGTAGCTGACGATAAGCGAACCGATCGACACTTCCGCGCCGACGTACAGGAAAATGCACAAAGCGCCGTAGCCGAAACGCGGGCGCTTCAGCAGCTGGAAGCCACCGAGCAACGAGCTTTGCTCATGCTTCTCGCCTTGCAGGCGGTTGCGGAACGCCCAGACGACGGCAGCGATTACCGCCAACGCGACGGCAAGGCCGATGTAGGTGTGGACGATCGCCTGGCTTTCAGCCGTACGGTAGGCGTCAAGCTGTGCCCCCGACAGTTCCGAAGCGGTGACGCCGGCGAGGCCGCCGAGAATCAGGGCCGAGCCGACGCGCGGGAAGATGGTGGTGCCGAGCGAGTTGAACGCCTGCGCGAAGGTCAGGCGGCTGTGGACCGTCTTTTGCGGGCCGAGCAGGCTGATCAGCGGGTTGGTGACGACCTGCACGACGACGACGCCGCTGGCGAGGACGAACAGGGCGAGCAGGAACAGCCCATAGGTCGCGGTCTGGCTGGCCGGGATGAACAGCAGGCAGCCGGTCATCATGGTCAAGAGGCCGACTACCGCGCCGCGCATGTAGCCGATCTTCTTGACCAGCTGCGCGCCCGGGATGCCGATCACCAGGTAGGCGGTGAAGAAGCAGAACTGGATCAGCATCGCCTGCGTGTAATTGAGCGTGAACAGCTCCTTCAGCTTGGGCAGGATGACGTCGTTGAGGCTAGTGATGCCGCCAAAGATGAAAAACAGCGCGAACACGAAATAGTTGAGGCCCGGTGCCTTGACCTGAGTTTCCTCGCCGGCGCCGTCCGCCGTCGCCGCGCTTGCAATCGGTGCTGCCACAAAATCCTCCCCGCATGAATTGGGAACGTTAACACGTTCTCTCTCAGCCGACGCTGGCAGCGACGCGGCGGGAATGCAAGCGGGTCGTCGTCCGCATGCGTCGATGGTGAAAAAATCGCCTGTCTGGAAGGGGTTCAGCGCGCCGTCTGGACGACGCCGCTGCAGCTGCCGAAGCCGATCGTCACTGCGCCGTCGCGGACGCAGCGCGCCCACAACGTCAATTCGTCGCCATCTTCGAGGAAGCTGCGCGTTTCGCCGCCTGGCAGGGCGATCGGGGTCTTGCCGCCGGTCGAAATTTCCAACAGCGAGCCGAGCCCGCTCCGCTCGGCCGTGGACAGGGTGCCGGTGCCGATCAGGTCGCCCGGCTGCAGGTTGCAGCCATTGGACGCATGGTGGGTGACGATCTGCGCCGCCGACCAATACATCGCCGACGCCGCTTCGCCCTCGCTCAACATATGCGGCGCGGTTCCCGCCTCGCGCATGGCCTTCGACGACAACGTCACCGCAAGCTGGACGGCAAGTCCTCCACTGGCTTGGTCGGCGTCGTCGCTGAGGTAGGGCAATGGCGCAGGATCGCCGTCGGGTCGCGGCGCCATCGCGGTCCGGAACGGCGCCAGCGCGTCCGGCGTCACCACCCACGGTGAAATGCTGGTCAGGAAGTTCTTGGCCAGGAACGGCCCGAGCGGCTGATATTCCCACGCCTGCAGGTCGCGCGCTGACCAGTCGTTGAGCAGGCAGTAGCCGGCAATATGATCCGCCGCTTCCCCAATCGGGATGGTGTCGCCCAGCGCATTGCCCTTGCCGATGAAAATGCCGAGTTCGAGCTCATAGTCGAGGCGGCGGCACGGGCCATAATCGGGCGCGTCGGCCTCCGGTGGCTTGCGCTGGCCCTTGGGTCGCACCACCGGCTCGCCCGACACGCGCACGCTGCTCGCGCGGCCATGGTAGCCGATCGGTACATATTTAAAGTTGGGCAGCAGCGGATTGTCGGGGCGGAACTGCTTGCCGACATTGGTCGCGTGATGGATGCCGACGTAGAAGTCGGTGTAATCGCCGATGTGACACGGCAGGTGCATGGTCACCTTGGCCGCATCGACCAGCAGCGGTTCGACCTTGGCGCGATATTGGTCGTCCGACAGTAGCGCGCTAAGCCGCTTGCGCAGCGCGGTCGCGTCGGCCGGGCCATGGCCGAACCAGGCGTTGAGACCTTCCAGGCTCAGCGCCAGCCGCCAATGCTCGTCGATCAGGTCGGTATGCGCCAGCGCGCGCAGGTCGAGGATTTTGTCGCCGATCGCGACGCCGATGCGCTTGTCTTCCGGAAAGCCCGTCGAAAAGACGCCCAGCGGCAGGTTCTGGATGGGGAAGTCGGCATGGCCGTTGGCGCTGTCCACCCAGCTCAAGCGGGCGGGGTCGTGGGTTTCGTCGATCATGGTCATTTGGGAAGTTCGGCTTTCGGGAAATCGGCCCAGCATGCGTCATAGTCCGGCTGCGCGCGGTCGAGGGCGAAGCGCGTCGGCACATAGGGCCAGCAGCTTTCGACCATGAACGCCATGGTGTTGTCGATCTTGACGGGTTTCAGATCGGCCTCGCTCGCCTTCTTCCACGCATCGACGTCGGGACCATGCCCGCTCATCAGATTGTGGAGGCTGAGGCCACCGGGTGAAAAGCCGCCTTCCTTGGCGTCATAAGCGCCGTGGATGAGGCCCATCGCCTCGCTCATCACGTTGCGGTGGAACCAAGGCGGCCGGAAGGTGTCCTCGCCCACCATCCAGCGCGGCGGGAAGATGACGAAGTCGGCATTGGCGCGGCCCGGCGTTTCGCTGGGACTGGTCAATACGGTGAAGATGCTGGGGTCGGGATGGTCGAAGCTGACCGTGCCGATGGTGTTGAAGCGCGCCAGTTCGTAGCGATAGGGCGCGAGGTTGCCGTGCCATGCAACCACGTCGAGCGGGCTATGGTCGAGCGTCGTGGTCCACAGGTGACCCAGATATTTCTGGATCACCTCATGCTCGCCATTGGCATCTTCGAACGCAGCGACCGACGTTTCGAAATCGCGCGGGTTGGCGAGCCCGTTGGCGCCGATCGGTCCCAGTTCGGGCAGGCGGAAAAGCGCGCCGAAATTTTCGGCCAGATAGCCGCGACAGTCGCCGTCCACGTCGACCTTGAATCGCACGCCGCGCGGCACCACGCCGATCCAGCCCGGTGCCAAATCCATCCTGCCCATTTCCGTAAACAGGTGAAGCGTCCCCTGCTGCGGGATGATGAGCATTTCCGCATCGGCGTTCACGAACAGCCGCCGGGTCATCGACTTGGATGCGCGGTAGAGATGGACCGCCACACCGGTCAGGTCGGCCGGGTGACGGTTGCCCAGCATCGCCACCATGCCGTCGACGAAATCGGCATCGGCGGGCAGGTCGGCAGGCGGATCCCAGCGCAGCCGGTTGGGCGCGACCGGTTCGCTAGCCAGCGGTGCGACGAACGCTGCGGCGCCCTCATAACGAACGAACGGTCGATGGTCGGCGGTCGGACGCATCCGGTAAAGCCAGCTGCGGCGGTTTTCGTGGCGGGGAGCGGTAAAGGCGGTGCCGCTGAGCTGCTCGGCATAAAGGCCGAAGGCAGGGCGCTGCGGGCTGTTGCGGCCCTTGGGCAGGGCGCCGGCAATTGCCTCGCTCTCGGCATGGGCGCCAAATCCGGTCAGATATTCGATCGTGTTCGACATCGATGCAAAAACCCCCTCGATTCCGGGTGGGGAACCGAGGGGGTCGTTACGCGCCTCAGGCGCGTGGCGCAATTGCGCGAAGGCGAACGCGTTAGTTGACGTTCACCTCGATCTTGTCGGGAATGTTCACTTCGGTCTTCTTGCCGCTGAAGCCCAATTCGTCGCGGAACAGGAAGAGCAACACCAGCACCACGATAATCAGCAGCACTACGGCAAGGACGCCGCCGCCACCGCCGCCGCCGCCGGTCTCTACGATGGTGGTCCGTTCGGTCGTGTTGTTTTCGTCGGACATGTCGATACTCCCTGATTGTTGTCACTTCGTTGGCGTAACGAACGTATGCCGTTCGCGACGGTTCCCGCCTGTCCCGCGATGAAGCGCTGAAAGGGCACGCATCCTTGCGCTTCCTCGTTCGTTTCCGCCTCAACCCCCAAGAGCAAGGAGCAGGGTCATGAGCGGTTTCGAAGACATCAAGGAACATATGGAAGTTATCGGCGCCGACGGCGTCCATGTCGGCACGGTCGACGGGATCGAAGGCGACCGCATCAAGCTAACCAAGAAGGACAGCGGGATGGGCAGCCATGAAGGCCATCACCACTTTATCTCGCGCGGGCTCGTCGCCGGGATCGAAGGCGACCAAGTGCGTCTGTCGGCCAATGCTGACGTCGCGGTAACCTTTGAGGAAGAAGAACAGGGCTAAGCTCCACAGGCCGAGCCGGGAAAGGGCGGTGCGTCGTCGGACGCGCCGCCCTTTTGCTTGCCTGCTATCCGTCTTAAGCTGGTCCCGATGGTCCGCCCGCGCCCTTACCGACCCCGCTATCGCCCGCCCTCCTTCCGTCCGCGTCGGCGGGGCGTCTGGCGGGCAGCGCTTTGGGTTCCTGTCTTGCTGCTGATCGGCGCCTTGCTCTACCCGGCATTGATGAAGCCGCGCGGGTTCCTCGCCGATGCCCCGGAAAGGGTCGGCGACCGCTTCACGCTGTGCGGGCCGGGGCGCGGTCACGCCTGCGTCATCGACGGCGACACGTTCAAGCTGGGCAGCCGTAAGATACGCATTACCGGGATTGACGCGCCCGAATTGTCCAATGCGCGCTGTCCGCAGGAAGCGGCGCTCGGCGTTCGCGCCCGCGACCGGCTGCGCGACCTTCTCAACCAAGGCAGCTTCACCATGACCGCCCACCGGCTGCAGCGCACCGATGCCTATGGCCGCGAACTGATGGCGGTCGAACGCCACGGCGTCGACCTCGGCCAGCGCCTGATCGACGAAGGACTGGCGCATCGTTATCTTGGTTCGAAAGGGAGCTGGTGCTGATGGGAAAGCTGAAGCGCAAGAAGTATGAAAAGCTCGTCGCGCCGATGGAGGCCGAACTGGTCCAGATGGCGCATTGGGCCTCAGCCACCGGCCAGCGCATCCTCGTCCTGTTCGAAGGCCGCGATACGGCTGGCAAGGGCGGCGCCATCAACACCATTTCGGGCGTACTCAATCCGCGCCAGTGTCGCACCGTCGCGCTGTCCAAGCCGACTGACGCGGAAAAAGGCCAATGGTATTTCCAGCGCTATGTTCCGCACCTTCCGAGCAAGGGCGAAATCGTGCTGTTCGACCGCAGCTGGTACAATCGCGCCGGGGTCGAAAAGGTAATGGGCTTTGCCACCGACGACCAGGTCGCCGCCTTCCTCGAAGCGGTGCCACGCTTCGAAAAGCTGCTGACCGACGACGGCATCCTGCTGTTCAAATATTGGCTGACCACGGACCAGGAAAAGCAGGAAGAGCGGTTCGCGGAGCGGCTGGACGATCCGCTAAAGCGCTGGAAGCTGTCGCCGATCGACCAGGCCGCGCGGACCAAATATGACGATTACACCGCTGCGCGCGACGCGATGCTGAAGGGGACGCACACCACTGACGCGCCATGGACACTGATCGACTTCAACGACCAGAAGCGCGGCCGACTGACGTTGATCCGCGACCTGCTCGACCGGTTGCCCGACACCAAGGTTCCGGACGAGCCCGTCGATTGGCCTGCGCTCGGCCGCAAGCCGGCGAAGGAAAAATTTGGGGTGCTGAAGCCGATCGCCGACTATCCGACCGGCAAGGACGACTAGCGCGTCGCGGCGACGAGGCCGACGTGCGCGCGGATGGCGCGGACCAGCGGGCAACGACTGGCGACGTAGCCGAGGGCGGTCATCGCCGCTGCCCCAATTCCCAATGCAATCATTACCTTGTCCCCTGACTGACCGGTCTGTCCCTAGGGGCATTCGGCAAAGATCGATTGACGGTTCGATGACGTTTTCGTGACGCTGCTAGCCGCCGCTTTTGGTTGATTTCGGGCGTGCAAAGGAGAAGGATGGACGCGCGCCGGTGCGCAGGAAGTGGGGGATGCGATGAGCGATTATGTGACGGACCGCCGCGGGCTGATCGGCGCGGGCGTACTGGCGGCGGGCGCAGCGGGAATGGTCGGCTCGCCGGCCTCCGCGCAGGCAAGCGGCGGTTGGCAGCCGACCGATGAGAAGCTCGACCAATGGTATGAGGCGCAGCCCGGACATCGTCACAGAATGGTGTTCGACACAGTGAGTGTCGACCAGGCGCAGGCGACGCTCGGCTATGCCAACAACAGCTATGTCGCGACCACCAAGGGTTATGGCGGCAAGCCGCAGGAATTGGGCATGATCATCATCATGCGCCACGCCTCGACGCCGTTCGCCTACAATGACGCGATGTGGAAGAAATATGGCAAGCTGTTCGCCAAGAACCTGAAGCTGCAAGGCGCCGACGCGATCCGCGCGACCAGCATGAACCCGTGGCTTGCCCGCGATCCCGACGATGGTCCGGTGCCCAAGGGCATGGAAGACTTTGCCGATCCGTCGATCGGTGCGCTTGCCGCAAAGGGCGCGCGGTTCGCGGTATGCGGACTTGCGACCGAAGGGATCGCGATGCAACTGGCCGGCGCGACCAAGGGCGATGCCAAGGCGATCGAGGCCGAACTTCGCGCCAACCTGGTGCCGGGCGGGAACATGGTTCCGGCGGGCATCATCGCCGTCAACCGCGCGCAGGAGCATGGCTACACGCTGGCGATCGTCGGATAAGGCGGTCGCGCAGCCGGCGACCGCGGCGATCACATGTTCCTGAGCTTGTCCTCGAGCGCCCTGACCTGTTCTTCGTCGACCCACTGCCCGGCGACGTCGGTCACTTTCTGACGTTCGGCCTGCTTGCCGTCCGCGGTGTTGGGCGCGTCGGCGGGCGGCGCGGCGATGTCGAGCGCGAACCAGATCATGCCCGCAGCCCACAGCAGCGCCACCCAGCGGCTGCGAAAGATCCAGCTGTGCCTGATCGGGAACATGACCGCATGTTGGCACGGCAGGGTTAACGAAGTTTGCCACGCTAACCGGATGATAACCCTCGGCGCGCTAGCAAGCGGTCATGGCAGCACCGCTTCCCACGTCGAAACGTTCGGTCGACCTGAATTCGGTCGAGCGGGTGTCGCGCATCCGCCGCGACCCGCCGCCCAAGCTCAAGGAAATCCCGATCAAGGACCCGGACGAGGTCGACCGCCAGGCGGTGGTGATCGGCGTCACCGTTTTCGCGCTGGCGCTGTTCGTGATCGTGCTGACCGCGATGATCTGGGCCGGCTGGACCCCGCGCAGCACCGTCATCCACGTCTAGGTCGCGCGGCGGGCGCACCCGCGACTTTTCACAGTTTTCACGGTCGTGAGAGCAGGTCGAACGGTTCGACGGCCTCCAGATTTTCGAGATGGGCCTCGATCGCCGCCGACGCCTCGGCCTGCGGATCGCCGCATTCGCCGCGCTGTTCCCACGGCATGGCGAAACGCTTGGGATCGAGCCGGGCGAGCAGCCACATCAGGATGCGGTCGTTGGGCACGCGCCGTTCGCCGACCAGCTCCCCATCCTGATAGATTCGTTCGGGGCGGCCGTTGATCGCGCGGTCGAAGGCGATGGCCGAAAGGCGGCCGACGGCGAGCTGCTGCGCCGTATCCCACGCCTGGCGAAAGGGGGCGGAGCGGACGCGCAGGGCTTAGGCCGACCGTGCGGTCATCAGTGCTTCCTTCGCCGCATGATGGACCGACCCGGTTTCGGCGAGCGCCCCGATGAACACGCGCTGCCGCAGCGCCGACCAGCCGAGGCGCTGGCGACTGGGTTCGGGGTCGAAGGCCAGCGGATCGTCGAAATCGTCCAGCTTGCCGTCCGCCTTCATCGTGGTGGGCAGCGGCACCAGGCTGAGTTGCGGCCCGCCGACTTCGTTGGCGGCATCGCGCGTATCGTCGAAACGCTTGTTGGCCGCGCTCCACGCGTGAAATTCCTCCACCGACATATCCCGCCGTTCCCGCTTCGCCATAGGTCGCTCCTGCCGTTCGGTAAAAACGACTGGATGGTGAACCAGAAAGGTTCGTGTAGGAAAGCGGTTTTTACCGCTTGGTCATAGGGGTCGGTGCGGATGCCGCGGCGTGGTCGTAGCTGAGCGCCCGGCGCATGCGCCAGTGCTGGTCGGCGCCATAGGCCCAGACGATGGCGAAGCGGGCGCGGCCGACGAGCTTTTCCGGTCCACTGCCCTGGCGTTCGTAGAACAGATGCTCGCCGGTCTCGATCGCGCCATATCCGGGAACGGGATCGACCTGGACCGTGCCCTCGACCAGTTCGCGGCGCGAGCGCCACGCGTTGGGCTTCACCCATTCCGCGCAGGACTTGGCGGCATCGGCGGCGAAGGTATCGCCGCCCGCCATCAACCCGCCCTTGTCATGATAAAATTCGAAATCGTCGGTCATCATCCCGCGCAGCGCCGCCGGGTCGCAGCGATCGAACATCAACGCAAAGGCTGTCGAATCCTGCTGGCGGATGGCAGCGGTGAGCGCCGGGCCGGTGGGGATGGCGGGGGTGGCGGCGGCGAGAAAGAGGGCGGCAAACATGCCGGTGTTTTACTACGGCAACACGGACGTGACAACCAGGGATGGCAGCCGTTGATCTTCAGCTGTTGTCATTTGTGCGGCTAACTTTTTTGAAAGAGGCGCTGAAGTATTGCAGACGCATGTCGGGTCCAGACAACCTCAGCAAGATCGATCGCATCAAGGCGCGAGATGGCGAAAATTGCTGGCTATGTGGTTTGCCAATGGATTTCGCGGCCGAGCCTAATTCCGCGAAGGCGTGGAGCGTCGAGCATCTTTTGTCGAAAGCACACGGGGGGTCGGAGAAACTGGAGAACCTTGCGCTTTGTCACCCGCCCTGCAACCGGCGGTTGGCGAACCGGTCGGTCGTCAAAAAAGTCGAGATGCGGGAGAAGCAGCGGCGCAAGGCATGGCTTTCGTCGATCCGAGGGCAAGTCATGAAGGTGCTTGGAGCCTAGCCCAATGAAGGATGGTCGACAGCGTGCGCGTCCCGGCTGGTTGCCCCCCCAACGGGCGAGATGGCGTCAAGCCTATCAAGCGCCTGAAAGGCCTCGACGAGTTCAAGGTCCCTGCATTCGTCGGGCGGATGGCGCGCATCCAACTGCGGCGGAAGCTGGCCTGGTATGCTATGCTTGCGGCGACCGTGGCAGTCGGTGTCGGGATTGGCTTGCTGATCGTTTAAAGGTCACGTCGACCGTTCACCTGTCTTTTTGGGTTGAAATAAGGACGAACCATGAAGCGGGAGCCCGGATCAGGTTCGGGGTGACGGAGGCAGGCCATGAAATCACCCAAGACCGTTGCCGCGCTGACCGAAATCGGTCGGGTGCGTCTGTCGAGGAGCTTTTTCATGCGCGACATGCTCTATTCGGAGATTGCGCAGGTGCACGGGTTGCTCAATGTGCCGGACGATCCCGACGTCGCGATCGCGGCGGGGAGGCGGTTGTGCGAGGAATTGCTGGAGCCGCTGCAGGACCATTGGGGGCGGATCGCCATCCGGTCGGCCTATCGCAGCCGGGAAGTGAACGGGTTCGGCAACCGTATGCAGAAGGAAGGCAAGGCGGGCTACACCTGCGCGTCGAACGAGGCCAATGCGGCGGCGCATATCTGGGATATGCGCGATGCCGACGGGTGCATGGGGGCGATGGCCTGCGTAGTCGTGCCGGCGTTCTGGGACGCGCACCAGGGCAAGGGCGACTGGCAGATCATGGCCGAATGGATCGACCGCAACCTGCCTTATTCAAGCGCTTGGTTCTTCCCGACTTACTGGGCTTTCAACATCGGCTGGCACGAACGGCCGCAACGGCGGATCGATAGCTATGCGGAGCCGAAGGGGCGGTGGAGAAAACCCTGACTGCAGTCAGCCGCCTTTTATCCTCGTGTGAATATAACCGTCCTCCTTCCTGAGTGCGAAAAGGAAAACGATCATTCCAATAACCACGAAGCTCGCCAGAACCACCTGATTGGAAAGTGGGACGCCAAGAGTGGCGGCGGCCAATGCAACTAGGTATACGAATCCCGCCACAAAAAACGTCCGATAGAGGCCAGCGTTGGCTACCAAAGCTTCAAGCTTTGGGTCCGCCTTCTCGCCAACCAAAAACGACTGATAGTCTTTTGGTTTTAAGAATCGCCAGCGGCGCAAGAAGGGGTCCAGAATAAGGGAGCCCAAACGATTTACAGTCACGCCCGCTACGAACGAGACCAACAAGAACGCCCCTAAGTCGCGAGGCTCCGGCGATGGAAAGTTAGAATAGTGCAGGGCGTACGTAAGCGCCGCGCCCGGCACCAAATTGGCGACCAAATTGTATGCGTCCAGCTTATCAAACATTCGGACGCCTACTCCTTATTCCGCCGCAACGCCTCCGACATCCCCAAACAGCTCCGCCTCCAGCTTCTCGGCCGCCGGCACGTCGTTCGCCGCCCTTGCCTTCTGCCGCCGGTCGAAGTTGTCCCAGACTTCGTTCCAATTGCCCTTGGTCGCGGCCTTGGAATATTCGGTCGCGCGGGTTTCGAAGAAGTTGGCGTGCTCGACGCCGTTCAGCAGCGGGGCGAGCCAGGGCAGGGGGTGTTCGTCGACCATGTAGATCGGCTTGAAGCCGAGCTGGCCCAGCCGCCAGTCGGCGATGTAGCGGATGTACTTCTTGATCGCCTTGGGCGTCATGCCTTCGACCGGGCCCTGTTCGAAGGCGAGGTCGATGAAGGCGTCTTCCAGACGAACGGTCTTCTGGCAGCAGTCGATGATGTCGTCCTTGACCGCGGGGGTCAGGCAGTCGCGTTCCTTGGTGAAGGCGTGGAACAGGCGGGTGATGCCTTCGCAATGCAGGCTTTCGTCGCGGACCGACCAGCTGACGATCTGGCCCATGCCCTTCATCTTGTTGAAGCGCGGGAAGTTCATCAGCATCGCGAACGACGCGAACAGCTGCAGCCCTTCGGTGAAGCCGCCGAACATGGCGAGCGTGCGGGCGATATCCTGGTCGGTGTCGACGCCGAAGGTCGCGAGATAGTCGTGCTTGTCCTTCATCTCCTTATACTGAAGGAACATGCCATATTCGCTTTCGGGCATGCCGATGGTGTCGAGCAGGTGCGAATAAGCGGCGATGTGGACCGTTTCCATGTTGCTGAACGCGGCCAGCATCATCTTGATTTCGGTCGGCTTGAACACGCGGCCGTATTTTTCGTGGTAGCAGTCCTGCACCTCGACGTCGGCCTGGGTGAAGAAGCGGAAGATCTGCGTCAGCAGGTTGCGCTCATGGTCCGACAGCTTCTGCGCCCAGTCGCGGCAATCCTCGCCCAGCGGCACCTCTTCGGGCATCCAGTGGATCTGCTGCTGGCGCTTCCAAAATTCGAACGCCCAGGGGTATTCGAACGGCTTGTAGGTCTTGCTGGCCTGGAGGAGGGGCATCTTAGTCTCCTGCGCTTTCGTCTTTGGTGGTGTGGGTTTCGATGGTGGTGACGCGCGGACGATTGCGGGTCAGCGCGACGGCGATCGCGGCCGCCGCGGCGGCGACCAGGACGAGAATGATCGTGAGACTGCTCATCACAAATGTCCGTTATAGTTGATGTAGAGGGCGAGCACGACCAGCGCGAAGATCAGGAAGGCGATCTTGCCGAGTATGTCCTTCAGGCAGCCGGTCACCAGAACAGTCCCTTGCGGCCGTTCTTCGCCCGGGCGCGGAACATCTGCAGGTACATCCACATGCCGCTGATCGCGAAGAAGATCAGGCCGAGGCCGCTGACGATCGAGATGATGACGCCGGCGGGGCCGAATTCCTCGCCCGAATGGAGGTGGTGGAGATAGCCGACGTTCCATTCGCCGGGCTTTGGCGTGCGCTTGGGCCGGCAGGTCATGTCGGCGGGGCAGACGAAGGCCTTGGGCTCAACGATCGCTTCATCCTCCTCGTGCGCGCTGGCGGGCGGGGCGATCGCGGCGCCGATCGCGGCGGTCTGCTTCGCGCCCTTTTCCTCGACTTCCTTTTCGAAGCCGCCGTTGTTGACCAGCACGCCGACCTGGCTGAGCACGCCGGTGACGGCGATGAACAGGATGAAGACGCCGACGAGGACGCTGATCCAGCGGTGGAACTTGCGCATTACCGGTCACTCTCCACTTCGGCCGGCGAAGGCCGATACTCCATCAATCCAAGGCCGTGCACCGCCACGATCGCGCCGACGACCAGCAACAATACCGGGCCCTGGTTCCCGCGATCCGCGCCGTCGGCCGGTCGCCGCATCGCCCAGATCGCACCGCCGATCATCGCCGCCGCTATCGCGACTTCGACGATCTGCAGCGGGGTCACGCCTCGGCCCCCAGCTTGCCGGCGAGGCCGAGCGCGAAGATCGTCAACGCCGCGCCCAGCGCCGCCATCATCGTGCCGACGATGCGGCGGGCGTAGCGCTGGCTTTCGGTCCCGCGCGCGCTCATCGCCAGGATGGCGAGGCCGCCCACAAGGGCGACCACACCGATCGACAGCATGATGATCTGGGCCAGCGTCATCGACTTACTGGCAGGCCAAACACTCGTCATAGTCGGTGGTCGACGCGAGCTGGATTTCTTTCAGATCCGGCGTGTTGTCGGCCTCGACCCCACCCGCGAAGCCGGCGCGCTGCACCGACTTGGAGCGGAGGTAATAGAGCGACTTGATGCCCAGTTCCCATGCGCGGAAGTGGAGCATCATCAGGTCCCACTTGTCGACGTCGGCCGGGATGAACAGGTTCAGCGACTGCGCTTGGTCGATGTAGGGCGTACGATCGGCGGCGAGTTCGAGCAGCCAGCGCTGGTCGATTTCGAACGAGGTCTTGTAGGTGTCCTTTTCTTCCGGGGTGAGGAAGTCGAGGTGCTGCACGCTGCCGCCCTGTTCGAGAATCGAATTCCACACCGCGTCGCTGTTCTTCGACTTTTCGGTCAGCAGCTTTTCAAGATAGGGATTCTTGATCGAGAAGCTGCCCGACAGCGTCTTGTGGGTGTAGATGTTGGCCGGGATCGGTTCGATGCAGGCGCTGGTGCCGCCGCAGATGATCGAGATCGACGCGGTCGGCGCGATCGCCATCTTGCAGCTGAAGCGTTCCATCACGCCCATGTCGGCGGCGTCCGGGCAGGGGCCGCGTTCCTGGGCCAGCATCATCGAGGCCTGGTCGACCTGCGCGCGGATATGCTTGAAGATGCGCATGTTCCACGACTTGGCCATCGCGCCTTCGAACGGCAGGCCGCGCGCCTGCAGGAAGCTGTGGAAGCCCATGACGCCGAGGCCGACCGAGCGTTCGCGCTCGGCGCTATACTTGGCGCGCGCCATTTCGTCCGGCGCGCGGGCGATATAGTCGCTCAGCACGTTGTCGAGGAAGCGCATGACGTCCTCGACGAACCGCTTGTCGCCGTTCCATTCGTCCCAGGTTTCGAGGTTCATCGACGACAGGCAGCAGACTGCGGTGCGGTCCATGCCGAGATGGTCGCGGCCCGTCGGCAGGGTGATTTCGCTGCACAGGTTCGACGTCGACACCTTGAGGCCGAGGTCGCGGTGATGCTTCGGCATCTGCCGGTTCACCGTGTCGGCGAAGACGATGTAAGGCTCGCCGGTGGCGAGGCGGGTTTCGACCAACTTCTGGAACAGCGAGCGGGCGTTGACCGACCCACGCACGCTGCCGTCCTTGGGCGACTTCAGCTCGAAGTCGGTGCCTTCGCGGACGGCTTCCATGAATTCGTCGGTGATCAGCACGCCGTGGTGCAGGTTCAGCGCCTTGCGGTTGAAGTCGCCGCTGGGCTTACGGATCTCGAGGAACTCTTCGATCTCGGGGTGCGAAACGTCGAGGTAGCAGGCGGCCGAGCCGCGGCGCAGCGAGCCCTGCGAAATCGCGAGGGTGAGGCTGTCCATCACGCGGACGAACGGGATGATGCCGCTGGTCTTGCCGTTGAGGCCGACCGGCTCGCCGATGCCGCGCACGCTGCCCCAATAGGTGCCGATGCCGCCGCCCTTGGACGCCAGCCAGACATTTTCGTTCCAGGTGTTGACGATGCCGTCGAGGCTGTCGTCGACGCTGTTGAGGTAGCAGCTGATCGGCAGGCCGCGACCGGTGCCGCCGTTCGACAGCACGGGCGTTGCGGGCATGAACCATAGCTTGGAAATATAGTCGTAGACGCGCTGGGCATGACCTTCGTCATCGGCGTAGGCCGACGCGACGCGGGCGAACAGGTCCTGGTAGGTTTCGCCGGGAAGGAGGTAACGGTCCTTCAGCGTCTCCTTGCCGAATTCGGTCAGCAGCGCATCGCGGCTGGCGTCGGTCCTCACGTCGAAGGCGCGCGCATCGATGGTCTTCGAATCGCGCTTGGTTTCGGTCGCCGAAACGTCGTCCGCGTTCACATCGCTCGAAGGTGCAAAGTCCATCATACTACCCCGTCCTACCGGCCGCTCCGCGACGGCTTGTTCTATATCTGTTCGACTCGGTGCCATGGCCCCGAACCTAGCGCAAATCAGAGCGTCGCGGGGGTTTTTCTGTGCTCGTTCCCCGATATCCACAGGGCACAAGTGGGCTCACCATGGGAGATAGGTATCCCCCATCCAAACCACAATAAGTAGATCAAACCCCCAGTCGCTACACAATCTATTGTGTCTAAATGCCGCGCAGACGCAAGAGTCAAAATTAACGGGACGTAAAAAAATCGGGGCTGCTAAGGGGCCTGTTGCAGCAGAGTCACGGCGCGGGCCACGTCGGCCTCTTCGGGCGCGGTGAAGGCGCTTTTGCCCATTGGCGTGTCGGCGGGAAGGCCGGTCGTGTAATAGGCCATGCCGCGTTTCCCCTTGCGGTCCCACCACAATCCGGAACGCAGGCCATAGGCCTCGCCCGAATGGCCCAGCCAGTCGCCCTTCGGCAGGCCGGGATCGTCGTGGCAGGACTGCTGCGGCGTCGCCAGCAGGTGGATCGACAGGCCGAAACGGCAATAGATCCCGCCTTCCGAATCGCCATTGCTGCCGTTCCACACCCAGGCCGGGCGGGTCATCGCCGCGACCGAGCGGCGCGACAGGATGCGCACGCCGTCGATCGTCCCGCCGTTCATCAGCATCCGGCCGATCCGGGCGAGGTCGCGGGCCGAAATGCGAAGGCCGCCCTGCGGTGCGAACAAGGACCCGTTGCCACCGGGTCGGTAACCGCCGAGGTCGCAATTTTGGCCGTCGTGGACGAAGACCGGGCAGGCTGGCTGTCGACCGCGCAGATCGTCCTTCACCACTGCGCCGTCCTGCACCAGCACGACGGCGCGCTTGATCGCGGCGTCGCTGCAGGTCGGCCAATTGTAGCAGGCGTCCAATTTCATCGGTGCAAGGACCAGCCGGCGCATTGCCATGTCGAAGCGCTCGTGCGTGACCCGCTCGACGATGCTGCCGACCACCGGGAAGTTGACGTTGGCGTAGGTGAAATAGTCGCCTTGCGGGCCGTGGAGCGGATCCCAGCTGGCAGGATCGTCGAGCACCGATTTCAGCGTCTGGCCAAGCGGAATGGCATATTGATCGTCATGGTCGCGCAGACTGCTGGTGTGGCTGAGCAGTCGGCGCAGCGTCACCTTCTGGCCCGGAAACGCGGGATTGCGGACGGGGTAGCCCAGATAGTCGCCGATCGGCCGGTCGAGGTCGAGCCGATGCTGTTCGACCAGCCGCATCACCGCCACGGTCACCACCAGCTTGCTGATCGACGCGACCCGGACCGGATCGTCGGGGGTCGCGGACCGGCGCGAGGAGGGGTCGGCAATGCCGCTGGCCGTGGCGGCGATTTCGCCATGACGGTCGAACACGACGCTCGCGCGGGCAGGTCCCGCCGACTGTCCCAGAGCGCTAGCGGGCAAGGCGGCGAAAAGGGTCAGGAGTAGGGCGTGACGCATCGCGCCACACTCCCCCGCGCGCAAAAAAATCGCAACCGGGTTGAAACCGGATCGCATTTGTCGCATTTATGCGATGCGGACCGGGCCCCTCTGGCGGGTGCTCTTCTTTGAGCCCCGTGATGTCGGACCGCATCGGATATCCGGTGCGATTCGTGGGCGGTCCATCAGCCCTCAAAAACCATCCCGACGCACCGGGTCTCCGATCGAAAGCAACGCTTTTCGAAGAGGAGAATGCCATGTCTTCCAGGCTGTTTCGCCTGACCGAGATCCACCAGCGGATCGACGATGCCCTGCGCCGCGAACAAAGGCGCCGATTCCCCGACCTTTTCCGGATGATCCGGCTGAAGAAGCTGAAGCTCAGGACCAAGGACCTGATCCATCACATCGTCCGTTCGGGTCGACCCAAATCCCCCGGCCGCGCCGGCTGACGGGACAGGCGGGGCGGGCGCACCTTGCCCTCCAGCGGCCGCCCCGCCGCCTTTAACAGGGACATATTCTCATGGAATTTCTGTTCGCCGACTGGCTCGGCACGCCGGCGTGGTTCTGGCTCGCCTTCCTTGCGCTCGTCGCGCTGCTCACCGCCTTCGACCTCGGCGTCCTTCACAAGAAGGACCGCGAGATGGGGATCGGCGAAAGCCTGAAGCTGAGCGCCTTCTACATCGGCATCGCGCTGGCGTTCGGCGCGTGGATCTGGGCCGAACGCGGCGCCGATCTCGGCATGAAATATTACACCGGCTTCTTCATCGAAAAGGCGCTGTCGATCGACAATGTCTTCGTGATCAGCCTCATCTTCACCTATTTCGCGATCCCTGCGCGGTACCAGTACCGGGCGCTGCTATGGGGTATCCTCGCCGTCATCCTGCTGCGCGGGTTGATGATCGCGGGCGGCGCGGCGCTGGTGAGCGAAGCCTATTGGGTGCTCTACATCTTCGCGGCCTTCCTGATCGTGACCGGGATCAAGATGTTCTTCGCCGGCGACAAGCCGATGGACGTCGGGTCCAATCCGGTCGTGAAATGGATTTCGACCCATATGCCGGTCACGCGCGAACTGCATGCGCAGAAATTCTTCGTCCGGATAACCGACGAGCGGACCGGGAAGCTGGTGACCGCGGCCACCCCGCTGTTCCTGGCGCTGGTGGTCATCAACCTTGCCGACCTCGTCTTCGCGGTCGACAGCGTGCCTGCGATCTTCGCCATCACCACCGACCCGTTCATCGTCTATACGTCGAACATCATGGCCATCCTCGGCCTGCGCGCGCTCTATTTCGCGCTGGCCGCGATGGTGCACCGCTTCCACTACCTCAAATATGCGCTGGCTGCGGTGCTGGTCTTCATCGGCGCCAAGATCTTCGTGTCCGATTTCGTGATGGACGGGGCGAAGTTCCCGCCGCTGCTCAGCCTAGTGGTGACGATCGCGCTGATCGCGGCCGGGATCGGCTATTCGCTGTGGAAAACGAAGGGCCAGCCCGAACCGGAATGGCCGGCAGCCTAGGCGGTCATGCGGCAGGCGGGGCAAGCACCGCCAGGTCAGCCTTCCTGATGCGGTAGCGAAGGGGGCTGGCCATGGCGGTGGTTTCGCCGTCGAGCGAGACCATGATGTGCGGTCGTCGGCCTTCGACTTCGAGCGACTGCACATCGTCGAGCCGGATCATGTCGTCGCTGCGGGTCAGGCCGACCAGCGCCCGCAGCGACGCCGCGATCAGTCCCAGGACGCCCTTCTTGCGCATGACGAAGACGCAAAGTCGCCCGTCGCTAAGCGACCTTCGCGCGCCGGCGGCGGGCAGCGCCACCTCATAATCGTTGTTGCCAACGAACAGCAGCGGTGTGTCGAGCGAGCCCTCCGCCGCGCCATTGACCCGCAGCGTCAGGCGATGATCGTGGAAGCGGGCCAGCGTGCGCAGCGACGCCACCAGCATCGCCAGCTTCTTCGACCGGCCGAGGCGCTTCTGCTGCGATTCACGATCGATCACCATCAGCGGGTAGAGACCGATGGCGCTGTTGTTGATGAAGGTGCGGCCGTTGAGTTCGGCCACGTCGACCCTCATCCGATGGCCGGCGGCAATCACCGCCGCGGCGCCCGCGGCATTGGCGGGAATGCCGAGGTCGCGCGCAAAATGGTTGAGGGTGCCGAGCGGCATCACGCCAAGCGCGGTGTCGGACCCGGCCAGCGCACCGGCGACGGCGCTGATGGTCCCATCGCCTCCGGCCGCGATCACCAAGGCGGCCTTTGCATCGACCAGCGCCTTCGCCCGATCGGCGAGTGAAGGACCGTCGACCTCCTCAACCGTCGCGTCGACGCCGGCGGCGGCCAACGCCGAACGCAATTCATCTGCGGTGTCACCGCTGACGCTACCGCCGTGCGGGTTGATCAGCAGGTGCGCGTCCATGACGGCCAAACGCGCGGATCGTTCGCCGGCTCCGCCGCGCTCGAATCCGCTATTCAGGCTAGCGCGCCGGGCAGTCCCCGATCCGCCGCGCGGTCACCTCGGCAGTGTAGCGATAGTCGCCGTCGGCGACGAAATAGGTCAGGCCCTGCGCGTCGCCGCTGAACCCGTCGAGCGTATATTTGCCGTCGAACGTCGGCATCACCTGGCCCGACTTGCCTGGGCGCTGGCATTTGAGCTGGATGCTCATCCGCCCGTTGGAGATATAGCTGCTGGTCGCTTCGCACGTGTCGCCCGCTTCGGCGAACAGCGCCGGATCGGGCGTCCCGTCCTTGGCGACGCAGGCCTTTACGACCGCCGTGTCGCCTTGCTTCAGCTTGGTCGCCGGGGTGGTCTTGTCGGTCGATGCGAGGGTCACGATCTCGCTCGTCACTTCATATTGGCCGGGTGTCAGGTTCGCCGGCGGCGCTTCATCCTTCTCCGCCGTAGCGCCTGGCGCCCCGTCGCCGCATCCGGCCAGCGCCATTGCCAGCGCCGTCGCGATCGCGGCGGTCCTTACCATCGCCTTCATCTCCACTACCCTCCCCATGCGCGATCAATTGTCGCTTGCACTTCCTTCGGTGCAATCGCCGACGCGCTTGCTGGTCATCGACATCGCCATTTTCATCGTGCCCCGCGGCCCGTTGTCGACCGTCGAGTGCATCGTCATTTGATAATCGGTCGGGGTGTAATTCCCCGCGAACTGGACGACCTGGCTCGGCCCGCCCTGGCCGCAGCGCATCGTGCCGCTGACCTTGCCGCCGTCCATCTTGAAATCGTCGTAGCGGCAGCCGCTGCGCTTGCCGCTGAAAAAGTCTTCTGCGGGCCGATCGGCCATCGCCTGGGTCAGGCAGAATTTATGGCCGCTGACCTGC
The DNA here is from genome assembly GCF_000585415.1 of Sphingomonas jaspsi DSM 18422. Classification (NCBI taxonomy): domain Bacteria; kingdom Pseudomonadati; phylum Pseudomonadota; class Alphaproteobacteria; order Sphingomonadales; family Sphingomonadaceae; genus Sphingomonas; species Sphingomonas jaspsi. The sequence goes on from NZ_KK073876.1 coordinate 771,812, forward strand.
TTGGCCATCATCGCCTTCATCTGTTCGGCAGCCGCCGGGGGCATGCCCGGGATGTCGAGCGAGTCGAGCCGCGCCTCGGTCACCCATTCGCCCGGCTTCATCTTCACCGCGCCGCCCGCGTCGCGCACCTTGTCGGCAACTTCCTCGACCGATGCATTCTTGGCGGTAACGGACGGCCCCTGGTTGCAGGCGGCCAGCGCCAGCAGCGAACCCATGACCAGCGAACGGCGCATCGTGTTTCCCCTTCTTGCCCGGTCGGAGCATAAGCGGGATGACGCCGCTTGCAAACGCTCAACGGCGCGCGCGTGTGGGCGCGTGGAAGTCAGCGGGTTTAAGCGCGACCCAGCGCAGGAAACGGGCGATTTCCTGATCGTCGCGGATCGCCCCGACGTCGCCCCCGAACCGTTCGAGTTCGACGTTGGAGAAGCGGGTGTGCAAGGTGCGGTGGCAGATGGGATGGACCGGCACCACATCGCGACCACCGCGGCTTTTGGGCACGGGATGATGCCATTCGATCCGGGTGCCGATCGGGCGGCGGCAGAGCCAGCAGATTTGGTCCATCGTCGTCAGACTGGAACAAATCGCGGCCAGAGACCATATCCGTCCGGCATGGCTATCCAGATCCGCACCTCCCTCGCCGAACCCGAAACGGGCGAGAACTTCGTCCCGCACCGTCCGGCGCGCCCGCAAAAGGCGGAGGGCGGGAAGGCGTTCAAGCTGGTCAGCGACTTCGAACCGTCGGGCGACCAGCCGACCGCGATAAAGGAGTTGGTCGAGGGCATTCGCGATAACGGCGAGGTCAGCCAGGTGCTCCTGGGCGTCACCGGGTCGGGCAAGACCTTTACGATGGCGCAGGTCATCCAGCAGACCCAGCGCCCGGCGCTGATCCTGGCGCCGAACAAGATCCTCGCCGCGCAGCTCTATGGCGAGTTCAAGAGCTTCTTCCCCGACAATGCGGTCGAATATTTCGTCAGCTATTACGACTATTACCAACCCGAAGCCTACGTCCCGCGGACCGACACCTACATCGAGAAGGAAAGCTCGGTAAACGAGGCGATTGACCGGATGCGGCACTCGGCGACGCGTGCGCTGCTGGAGCGCGACGACGTGATTATCGTCGCGTCGGTCAGCTGCCTGTACGGCATCGGCTCGGTCGAAACCTATTCGGCGATGATCTTCGATCTGAAGAAGGGCCAGAGCGTCGAGCAGTCGGAAATCATCCGCAAGCTGGTCGCGCTGCAATACAAGCGCAACGATGCCGCCTTCGCGCGCGGCAATTTCCGCGTGCGCGGCGACAATCTCGAAATCTTCCCGTCGCACTATGAGGACAGCGCGTGGCGCATTTCCTTCTTCGGCGACGAGGTCGAGGAGATCGTCGAGTTCGATCCGCTGACCGGCAAGAAGGCGGCGAGCCTCGACAGCATCCGCGTCTATGCCAATTCGCACTATGTCACGCCCGGGCCGACGCTGAAGCAGGCGACACAGGCGATCCGGCACGAGCTGGAGGAGCGCTTGAAGGAGCTGGTCGCCGAAGGCCGATTGCTGGAAGCACAGCGGCTGGAGCAGCGGACCAATTTCGATCTCGAGATGATCGCCGCGACGGGATCGTGCGCGGGGATCGAAAATTACAGCCGCTTCCTCACCGGCCGCCTTCCAGGCGAGCCGCCGCCGACGTTGTTCGAATATTTGCCCGACAATGCGCTGCTGTTCGTCGACGAGAGCCACCAGACGGTGCCGCAGATCGGCGCGATGGCGCGCGGCGACCATCGACGCAAGATCACGCTGGCCGAATATGGCTTCCGCCTACCGAGCTGCATCGACAACCGCCCGCTGCGCTTCAACGAGTGGGACGCGATGCGCCCGCAGTCGGTGTTCGTCAGCGCGACGCCGGGTCCGTGGGAAATGAACGAGACCGGCGGCGTGTTTTCGGAGCAGGTCATCCGCCCGACCGGCCTCATCGACCCGCCAGTCGAGATCAAGCCGGTCGAGGACCAGGTCGACGACCTCGTTCACGAGGCGAAAAAGACGGCGGAGGCGGGCTATCGCACGCTCGTCACCACGCTGACCAAGCGGATGGCCGAGGACCTTACTGAATATCTCCACGAGGCGGGCCTGCGCGTCCGTTACATGCACAGCGATGTCGAGACGCTGGAGCGCATCGAGCTGATCCGCGATTTGCGCATGGGCGTTTACGATGTGCTGGTCGGGATCAACTTGCTCCGCGAAGGGCTCGACATTCCCGAATGCGGGCTGGTCGCGATCCTCGACGCGGACAAGGAAGGCTTCCTGCGCAGCGAAACGTCGCTGATCCAGACCATCGGCCGCGCCGCCCGCAACGTCGACGGTCGGGTGATCCTCTATGCCGACAGCATCACCGGTTCGATGGAGCGCGCCCTCAACGAAACGTCGCGCCGCCGTGAGAAGCAGGAGGCCTACAACCTCGAGCATGGCATCACGCCGACCACCATCAAGCGCAACATCGCCGACATCATCGCCCATGTCTCGTCCAAGGACGGCGTCGTGGTCGACACCGGCGACGAGGATGTGCCGCACATGGTCGGCCACAACCTCAAGGCCTACATTGCCGAGCTCGAAGAGAAGATGCGCAAGGCGGCCGCCGACCTCGAATTCGAAGAGGCGGCACGCATTCGCGACCAGATTCGCCGGCTGGAGGAGGACGACCTCGGCATTCCCGCGCCCGACCGCGTCGCACCGCGGCCGGTCGGCAATGCGACGCAGGGCAAGCCCGGCACCCGCCGCGACCGCTTCGGCAAGACCCGCTACAAGAAAATGGGCGGACGCCCTTGATCGGTCTCGCCGCGCTGGCGCTGGCCTATGCGGCACCGGACCTCGTCGGCGAAGCCAGCCGCGAAGTGGCGCGGCGCGAATGCCGGTCGAAGGATAGCGGCGAAATAATCGTCTGCGGCCGCCGCGGCCCCAACGAACGGTTTCGGCTGCCGGGACGCGACGCCCCTTTCACGCCGGAAGGCGATCTGCCCAGCGCCATGCGCGAGCGGATGAGCTGGATCGACGAAGGCGACAGCGGCATCCAATCGTGCGGACCCGTCGGTCCCGGCGGTTGGACGGGCTGCCTGGTCAAGCAATGGAACCGGCAGACCCAGCAGAACCAATGGGGCAGCAACCGGCCCAAGAAGAAATATTAGGCGCGGCTTTCGCAGTTTCAGCGAAGCACGGCGCGCGCGGCTTGCCTGCGGGCGTAAACGAACAGCAGCAGGGCGACGCCGATGATGACATAAGGCATCACCGCATTTGCGCCGTCGTTCGCGCCGGCAATGTCGACGGGGTGCATCAACTGGTAACCCAGCCCCGCAATCGCACCGATGAACGACAGGCCGAGGATCGGGACCGCGAGCCGGTTGCGGGCGAGCAGCAGGATCGAGCCCAGCAAGCCGCCCCATACCCCGAGGCCCCATCCGACACTGACCCAGATCGGAAAGGCGTTGATGTAGGCCATCATCCCGTCGGCATCGATGCTGGGCATCATCGACCGGATGTAATCGGCCCCCCGGGTGCGGGTCATGACATAGTCGAAGGCGCCGAAGCCATTCCAGATCAGCGCGAGCAGGCCGACGATCCAAAGGTGCATCGGCGCACGGACAGGTTGCGTGTCCATCCATTCCTCCCCCGCCGGCGTGGCAATGGCCCGTCAAGCAACAAGGGCGGCGATCGTTCAGGCGCCGACAGGGACCATGAGCACAATTTCGCGGCCAGCTGTCAAGCGAGGGATACGATGGTGATGTCGCGCGTTGGCGCCTACATGTTGAAACTCTTGCCGATTTTGCCCTTTGCCGGATTCCTGGCGCTGTTGTCGTGCGCCACCACCGATCCGGTCGATGCGGCGGCCGTACCGCCTGCACGCACGACGGCGGCAGGATAAGAAAAGGGCGGCGGCTCGTCCGAGCCACCGCCCCATCCTCATTCAGATGCGAACGATCAGAAGCCGACGCGAAGGCCCAGCTGCCCGCTGGTCTCGTTGCCCTGCTTCTTGCCGACCGTCAGCGACCCGCCGACGTCGAGCGACACGCCGCCGCCGAGCTCGGCGTTGAAGCCGGTGTTGATGCGGCCGTAGGCCTTCTTCGAGATGTCGTCGACGCTCCAGCTGTTGACGATCACCGGCGATGCGGTCTGCGAGAAGAGGAAGGTGCGGCCGTCGCCGCTGAAATCCTTTTCGATCAGCGCCGAGCCGTAGGGACGGAGCTGCAGACCGCCGGTTTCCATGTCGCCGCGGGCTTCGATACCGACGCTGCCGCGGAGCGACTTCACGTTGATCGAGCTGACGTTGAGGGTGAGCGCCGAATCGCCGCTTTCGGTGTAGCCGTCGACCTTGGCCTTGGCGTAGTCGAGCGCGGCCACCGGGCCGATGCGGAAGCCGCCGAGCGGCATCAGGTAGCCGCCCTTCAGGCCGGCGCCGTAGTGACGACCCTTCGGGCTGGCGGTCATGCCTTCGACGACGCCCGCGCGGGTGATGTCATGCTTGTCCCAGCCGTATCCGGCATAGCCCTGCACGAAGGCGCCGCCCATCGCCACGCCGGCGTAGCCGCCGACCTGTACCGACTTGGCGCTGTCGTCGGAGGCGTCGTTGCCGAAGTTGGCGCGCGGCTTGCTGTAGTTGACCGCGAGGCCGGCCGCGCCGTTGCCGAAGCCGAATTCGACGCCGCCGGTCGCGCCCCACATGCTGAGGCGATATTCGTCGGTACGATGGGTCGCATCGATACGGCGCGCCGAACTATCGCCGACCGCGAAGATGCGGACGCCGGTGGCTTCGCCGCCGTCACGCGGCGCGCCAGCGTCGAGGCGGCTGGTGAGGGTCCGGCCCCACTGCTTTGCAAGGTCGAGGCCGACATCGCTCGGCGCCTGCAGCGTCAACGGCGCCTCAAGCTGGCGCGCGATGTAGGCGGCAACGATGCGGAAACCGTCGGTCGTCAGGTGCAGCGCGTCGCCGTAGAACAGATAGCCCTTCGAGCTGACCACGCAGGTGGTGTTCGGGAAGGTCGGGCAGACGAGGCCGCTGGTGATGCCATAGGCAGTCGGGTTGGCGACGATGTTGTCCAGAACCTTCGACAGGTCGAGATAGTGGACCATCGTGCCGTTGGCGGCATAGCCGGCCAGCGAATTCTGCATCGCGGTATTGAACGCGCTCGAGAAGGTGCTGCGGATCTGCGCACCGGTCGGATTGGCGGCGATTTCCGGCAGGCGACCGGTGTCGCCGGCAAGGAAGCTGATGGTCGGCGCGCCGGCAGCAACCAGGCGGTCGATCTGCGCCGTGGCGAGCGCGGCCGTGCTGGTGCCGGCCGCAGCCGCGCCGGAAAGCGTGCCGCCGGCCTGTTGGTAGAAGCGCGCGTCGTTGCCGCCGATCGAAATGGTCAGCAGGTCGCCTTCATCGAAGGTGGTCGACCCGTTCGGGAACGCACTCGATTGCGTGCCGACGTTCAGATACTGGTCGACTTCATACTGGAAGCCTTTGCCGCACAGCGGCGCGCCATAGGCACCGTCGAAGCAGATCAGCGTATTGTTGCTGCCGGCGAGGGCGCCGCCGATGGCGAAGTTTTCGATCGGTGCATTGAGGATCGTGCCGAGCAGGTCGACATAGTTGAGGCCGCCCGAAAAACGGCCGGTCGGATAGACGGCAAGCGCGCTGGGATTGTTGTAGCCGAGCTGGAAGGCGTTGCCGTCGTCGGCATAGCTGTCGCCGACGGCGACGATGCGGTCGATGCGCTGGGCGCTGGCGGGCGTGGCAACGGTCATCGCGCTGGCAGCGAGCAGCGCGGCGGTAAACAGGCGCGTGTTGGTCATGAAAGCATCCTCTCCCCGATCCGCGTCGTCAGCGCGCGGACGTTGGCTGCACTTTTGCCCGCGCCGACTGTGTAGAACAAGTGACGCCAAAGCCACATTTGACCAGAAAATGGCAGTCGCTCGACGCATTCCGTAGCGTCAAGGAAGGTCGTTTCAGCGAGGCTCCGCGGCGAGGCGGCTCATCAGGATCGCGGCGCGCTTGGCCTGGCGCCAGATCGACGCAATGTCGACCGTCTCGCCCGGGGCATGGTCCCCGATGCTGGCCGGCCCCAGTCCGACCAGTCCGTCAACGTCGGCGGCGACGAAGCTGATGTCGCCCGCGCCGCGCTTCAGCGGGTCGAGTTCGGCTTGCGCCGCCAGCCCAAGGTCGGCGTTGACCGCGTTAAGCCGCGCCAGCAGCGCGCGGTTGCCGGCGGTCGGCGCCATCGGCGGATAGGCGTCGACGCCGAATTCGATGCTGGCGTTGGTGCCCGGAAGGTGGTTGGCGACGATCGCGGCCATTTTCGCTCTCGTCCGGTCGACCTGCTGCGGGGTCAGTGCGCGAAGGTCGCCGCGGGCGACGGCGACGGCCGGGATGATGTTGGTCTTGCCGGTCGCCTCCAGCCGGATTTCACCCTGGTCGAGCGCGGCGGTCTGGCCGCCGCCGATGAGTCCGACGTTGTAGGTCAGCTTGTCGTCGGTCAGCTGGCGGCGGAAATCGTCGAGGATGCGGACCAGCTCGTAAATCGCGCCATAACCCGACGCTTTGCTGAAAATGCCGCTGGAGTGGCTGGGGATGGCGGTGGCCTTGACCGTCCAGCTCATCGATCCGCGGCGGGCGATGACGCCCATATCCTTGCCGTCATCGACGCTCAGCCCTTCGAAATCGAGCGCGACGTCGGCACGCTTGCCGGCGTCGACCAGGTCGCGGCGGGCAAGGTCCAGCGGGCTGCCGGTATCTTCCTCGTCGCCTGTCAGCACCACTTCAATGTCGGCGCTGGCAAGGGTCCCGGCAGACTTCATGGCGCGGAGTGCGGAGAGGATGGTGACGATCCCGCCCTTGTCGTCCCCGGCGCCGGGTCCGGTGCCGTCATTGCCGGTGCGCTTCCACTGCTGGAACGGGCTGTCGGGTTCGAACACGGTGTCGAGGTGGCCGATCAGCAGCAGCCGCTTGCCACGGCCATTGCCCTTGTGGGTGGCGATAAGGTGACCGGCGCGGCCCGCCGCGCGCATATCTATCCACCGCGTCTGGAAGCCGAGCGCCTTGAATTCGGCGTCCATCATCGCGCCGACCCGGGTGACGCCGTCGATGTTGTGCGATCCGCTGTTCTGATTGACCAGCCTTTCGAGAAGGGACAGCTGGCGCGCCTGGTCTGCGTCGACCGCGGCGATGATCCGTTGCTCGACGGGAGTCAGGCGCGCTTGCGCCGACGTCGAAGCGAGAGAGATCGCGATCAGCGCGGCGGCGAATATCCGGGTCGTCATGGATCGACTCTACCGTAGCGACGCCGGGGCGCAACCACGGATATTGGTTACACGCCTTTCCTACAACGAACCAAAAAGGTTAGTCAAAAATGCGACTCGGATAGTGGAGGTGGCGATGGATGAATATGGCATCGATCATTTGGTCGACGCGCTGATCGATCGGGAGGGCGGCTTCGTCGACCATCCCGCGGACCGTGGCGGGCCGACCCGATATGGCGTGACCGAGATTGTGGCACGGGCGCACGGCTATGCCGGCGCCATGCGCGACCTTCCGCGCGAGGAAGCGGCGGCCATCTATCGCCGTCTTTACTGGCTGCGTCCGCGCTTCGATCAGGTGGCGCAGCGCGCGCCGCGGGTCGCGGCGGAACTGTTCGACACCGGCGCCAACATGGGCCCGGCGGTGGCGGCGACCTTCCTCCAGCGCGCGCTGACGGCGCTCAACCGCGGGGGCAAGGATTTTGCCGACCTGACGCCGGACGGGCGGATCGGGCCGGCGACGATTGCGGCGCTCGACCGCTTCCTCGACGTGCGTGGGAAGCGAGGCGGGGAGACGGTGCTGCTCCGCGCGCTAGAGGCGCTGCAGGGCGAACGCTACCTCTGCCTCGCCGAAAAGAGGCCGGCCAATGAGGCCTTCCTTTATGGCTGGCTGGCGAACCGCATCGGGACCGTCGGGCCCCAGTCTTAAATTCACGCAAACCGCGGAAAAACGCGGCTTTCGTGAGTCGACAGTGAATCCAAGGAGAAGAAATATGGGTTTCATCGATGCCATCGTCGGACCGGTGTCCAAGCTGCTCGACAAGATCATTCCCGACCCCGAGGCACGCGACCGCGCCAAGCTCGAACTGATCAAGCTACAGGGCGACCAGGAATTGCAGGCCATCACCGCGCAGATGCAGGCGATCGTCGCCGAAGCGCAGTCGCCCGACCCGTGGACCAGCCGTGCGCGGCCGAGCTTTCTCTACATGATGTATGCGCTCATCCTGTGGTGCATCCCGATGGGGCTGATCGCGGCCGCCGACCCGCGCATGGCCCAGGGAATTGCCGCCGGCATGACCGCCTACTTGCGCGGAATCCCGGAGGAACTCTACGCATTGTTCGGAACGGGCTATCTTGGCTACACTGCCGCCCGCACCTGGGGGAAAGTGAAGGGAGTGGAAAAATAGGACGCGACGACCCGCTCTTCGCTCGCCGCATCTACCGGCTGAAGCGTCGCGCCTTCGCCGGTGCCACCCGCCGCATGATGGAGGCGGTGGAAAAGGTCGGGATGAGCCCCGCGGCACTGCTCGACAAGGTCAGCCGCTGGAAGGGCGGCGACGCGTCGCGGCTGGTCGCCGACGGCGCGGCTTTCGGCGAGGGCGAACGGCAGAAGGTCGACGTCTGGGCCCCGGTCGGCGACCCGCCGCCGGGCGGGTGGCCGGTGCTGGTGTTCTTCTACGGCGGCGGCTGGGTCAGCGGCGCGCGTCAGGAATATGGCTTTGTCGGCCGGGCCTTCGCGGCGCAGGGCTTTCTCACCATGCTGCCCGATTATGGGCTGCACCCGCACTCGACCTACCCCGATTACCTTCACGACGGCGCGGCGGCGACGCGCTGGGCGTTCGACCATGCCGGCGATTTCGGCGGCGATCCGCAGCGCATTGCGGTGATGGGTCACAGTGCCGGCGCCTATAATGCGGCGATGATCATGCTCGATCCGCGATACCTCTACGCGGTCGGCCTTCCGCTCGCGACGATCAAGGCTGCGGCGCTGCTCAGCGGACCCTATGACTTCCCCTATTTGATCGAGCGCGGCGGGTTGCTGGCGTTCGAAAAGGCGCCGGTGCAGGAAAGCCAGCCGGTCGCCTACGCCCGTCGCGACGCGCCGCCGACGCTGCTGATCACCGGCACGGCCGACACCACGGTGCGTGCCCGCAACAGCCAGTCGCTGGCCAAGGCGCTGACTGCCGCGGGTGCACGGGTCGAATTGAAACTGTATCGCGGGCAGGGGCATACCGACCCGCTGCGGGCGTTGTCGCCGCTGTTCCGGTCGGCCAATCCGGCGCTCGCTGATTGTGCCGATTTCCTGCACGGCCACCTCGGATGACGCCGGGCCGCCTCAACGCCTTCACCGACGGCGTGATCGCGATCATCATCACGATCATGGTGCTGGAACTGCCAATTCCGAAAGGGCACGGCCTGGCCGATTTGAGGCCGATCGCGCCGCTCTTCGGCGCTTACGCATTGAGCTTCATCAATGTCGGTATCTTCTGGAACAATCACCATCATTTGATGACGCTGGCAAAGCGGATCGACGGACGGGTGATGTGGGCCAACCTGTTCCTGCTGTTCTGGCTCAGCCTGGTCCCGTTCGTGATCCGCTGGCTCGGCGAGGACGCGATCACGGCCGGGCCCGCCGCCGCCTATGGCGTGGTGCTGGTCGGGGCGTCGATAAGCTACGCGCTGCTGGAAATCGCCATTCACCGTGCGGACCACGCCAATCGCGCGCTCCATTCGGCGATCGGGGCAGGGGTGAAGGAAGTGGCCAGCTTCGCGCTTTATGCGGTGGGCGTGGCGCTGGCCTTTTATCATCCGATGGCTGCCGTCGCCTGTTACGTCCTCGTCGCGGCGCTGTGGTTCGTTCCGGACCCCCGCGTGGAGCGCGTCGCCAGCGACACTTGAAGCGGCGCCACCCGGCACCCCACATGACCGGCCATGGAACAATATCATGGCACCACCATCCTCGGGGTGAAGAAGGGCGGCCGGACGGTCATCGCTGGTGACGGACAGGTCAGTCTCGGCAACACGGTAATCAAGCCCAACGCGAAGAAGGTCCGGCGGATCGGCGCGGACGGGCAGGTGATCGGCGGGTTTGCGGGCGCGACGGCTGACGCCTTCACCCTGTTCGAACGGCTGGAGAAGAAGCTGGAGGCGTCGCGCGGCCAGCTGCTGCGCGCGGCGGTCGAACTGGCCAAGGACTGGCGGACCGACAAATATCTTCGCAACCTCGAAGCGATGATGATCGTCGCCGATGCCGAAACGATGCTGATCCTCACCGGCAACGGCGATGTGCTGGAGCCCGAAGGCGGGATCGCGGCCATCGGCAGCGGCGGCAATTACGCGCTCGCCGCGGCGCGGGCCCTGTCGGAATATGAGCCCGACCCCGACGTGCTGGCCCGCCGCGCGATGGCGATCGCCGCCGAGGTGTGCGTCTTCACCAACGACCGGCTGACCGTGGAAACGGTCGGCGAGTAAGGATTCCCATGAACGAGCATCTGACTCCCAAGGCGATCGTCGCTGCCCTCGACGAGCATATCGTCGGCCAGACCGACGCCAAGAAGGCGGTGGCGGTGGCGCTGCGCAATCGCTGGCGGCGACAGCGTTTGTCGCCCGAACTTCGCGCCGAAGTGACGCCCAAGAATATCCTGATGATCGGGCCGACCGGCTGCGGCAAGACAGAGATCAGCCGCCGCCTGGCGAAGCTGGCCGATGCGCCGTTCGTCAAGGTCGAGGCGACCAAGTTCACCGAGGTCGGCTATGTCGGGCGCGACGTCGAGCAGATCGCCCGCGACCTGGTCGAGGAAGCGGTGCGGCTGGAACGTGAGCGCCGCCGCGAGAAGGTACGCGAAACGTCGGAGGCGGCGGCGATGGACCGCCTGCTCGACGCGCTGACCGGCAAGGGATCAAGCGAAGCAACGCGCGAAAGCTTTCGCCAACGCTTCCGCGACGGCAGTCTCGACACCGCCGAGGTCGAGGTCGAGGTGTCCGAAGCGCCCGCCATGCCGTTCGACGTGCCCGGGCAGGGCGGCATCGGCATGATCAACCTTAGCGACATGATGGCCAAGATGACCGGCGGCCCGCCCAAGAAGCGGCGCAAGCTGAAGGTCCCGGCCGCCTTCGCCAAGCTGGTCGAGGAAGAAGCCGACAAGCGCGTCGACCAGGACGATGTCACCCGGGTCGCGCTGGCCGATGCCGAGGAGAATGGCATCGTCTTCCTCGACGAAATCGACAAGATTGCGGTCAGCGACGTGCGCGGCGGATCGGTCAGCCGCGAGGGCGTGCAGCGCGACCTGCTGCCGCTGATCGAAGGCACCACGGTCGCGACCAAATATGGACCGATCAAGACCGACCACATATTGTTCATCGCGTCGGGCGCTTTCCACGTGGCGAAGCCCGCCGACCTGCTGCCCGAACTGCAGGGGCGTTTGCCGATCCGGGTCGAACTGGCGGCGCTGACCGAAGCGGATTTCGTCCGCATCCTCAGCGACACGCGGGCGAGCCTGACCGAGCAATATCGCGCGCTGCTGAAGACCGAAGAGGTCGGCATCGACTTTGCCGACAGCGGCATCGCCGCGCTGGCGCGGATCGCGGCGGAGGTGAATGACGCGGTCGAGAATATCGGTGCGCGTCGACTGTCGACGGTGATGGAAAAGCTGCTCGAGGACGTCAGCTACACCGCCGAGGATCGCAAGGGCGAGACGCTGACCATCGATGCCGCCTTCGTCGAGCAGCAATTGAGCGGCATCGCCAAGAACGCCGACCTGTCGCGCTACGTGCTCTGATCCGCCGGCCGGTAGCGCGCGGTCAGGCCGTTGACGAAGGGTGACCATAGGGGCGCCTTGACTCCCGCGAGGCGCAGTCGGCTGGCGACCCACTGGTTGCAGGTGTCGATGGCGCTGGCCTTGCCTACCCCTCGGTAAAAGGCGTCGCGCTGCCAATAGCCGGGGTGGTCCATGCGGATCGGCCGACCGTTGTCGTCGAGCACGAACCCGGCGCGGATCGCGGCCCACAGACGGCGATACTGCTCCGGCGTCAGGCGAATCACGCGGGTGGCGTAGCCGGGGTCGGTGACCCATTCGACGTGCATCACCCGCTCGCCGCCGCTGGTCGCGGCCCACAGCGTGCCGGGCGTCACGTCGCTCCAGGTCGGGGTTTCTAGGTAGACGCGCTTTTCACCCGCACCGAAGGCGATCCAGCGGGCATTGTCGGGGGCGTTGGCGAAATCTCTGGCCGGGAACAGCGGCGCCCAGTCGAGCCCGCCTTCATCGACCGGCAACACCAGGTCGGCGTGGACGCCGTTGCTGGCGAGATAGACGGTGATTCCGTCGTCGGGCTCTCTCCAGTCGCGATTGACGCTGACGACGGCGCCGACCAGCGCGGCGGCGAGATAGGCCAGGGGGATCGCGAGAACCGCGAGGAGGATACGCTTGGGCCAGCGGGTCTTACGGCGACGGGGCATGGCGGCGAGTGAAGCAGGGAATTGCGGAAAATAAAAAGCCTCAAAAAGCGGATGTCCCCCCGGACATCGGCTTTTTCCCGGCCCCTTCGCGCCTGCGGCGCTTCGGGAGCTTCAAAAATATGTCCGCGCCCCGCGCGGTCATATTTTGAAGCTGGTCGGGGCGACAGGATTCGAACCTGCGACCCCCACACCCCCAGTGTGATGCGCTACCAGGCTGCGCTACGCCCCGACCGTTTCGTGCGCCGCCCCTTGCGGTTGTGGCGCGAGCGGCCATCTAGTCGGGCGGGCATCGCTTGGCAAGGCAGCCAAAGCCATGATAGGCGGCCCGCCACTTCTTTCCTTCCGCGACTCCCCGTCGCGCATCCATGACGAGACGATCAGGATCATGACCATCACTACCCTTCTTGCCGCCGCAGCAGCGCCCGCTCCGTCGGCCGGTGCAGGCTTCATCGTCCAGACGCTGCCGCTGGTCCTCATTTTCGTGATCTTCTATTTCCTGCTGATCCGTCCCCAGTCGAAGCGGATGAAGGAGCACCAGGCGCAGATCGCGGCGGTCAAGAAGGGCGATGAGGTGATCACCGGCGGCGGCCTGATCGGCAAGGTCACCAAGGTTGGCGATACCGAAGTCGAAGTCGATCTCGGCGGCCTCAAGGTGCGCGCGGTGAAATCGACCCTCAGCCAGGTCGGCGGCGGCGCTTCGACGAAGCCGGCGAACGACTGATGCTCGATTTTCCCCGTTGGAAGGTGTGGACGGTTTCGCTGATCATTCTGATCGGCATCGTCCTGTCGATTCCCAGTTTCTTCCCGAAGGCAGAGGTCGAAAAATGGCCGTCGTGGGCGCCCAAGCAGCAGATCAGCCTGGGCCTCGATATTGCCGGCGGCAGCCAGCTCCTGCTCGAAGCCGACATCGCCGACGCCGCCAAGCAGCGTCTGGCCGCGATGGAAGACCAGGTCACGACCGAACTTCGCCGCAACGAGCCGCGGATCGATATCGGCAGCGTGTCGACGGCCGGCAATCGCCTGAGCTTCATGGTCCGCGACCCGACCCAGCTCGACGCTGCGGTCGAACGGCTTCGCACGCTGACGCAGCCGGTCGGCCTGACCGGCAGCCGCGATTGGGACGTGACGACCGCCGACGGGAATCGGATCACGCTGACGCCGACCGATTCGGGCGCGGCCGCGGCGCTCAAGAATTCGCTGACCGTCGCCCGCGACGTCGTGCGTCGCCGCATCGACCCGCAGGGCACCAAGGAAATCACGGTCATCAACCAGGGCGACAAGCGAATCTTCGTGCAGGTGCCGGGGGTCGAAAACCCCGAGGCGCTGAAGCAGTTGATCGGCCAGACCGCGCGCCTTGAATTCAAGCTGGTCGACCAGAGCGCCGACCCCAACCTCGTCGCGCAGGGCATTGCTCCGGCCGGCAGCCAGGTCCTGCCGATGGTCGACGGCGGCGCGATCGCGGTCCAGCGGCGCGTGATGGTGTCGGGCGAACAGCTGGTCGATGCCAAGCAGAGCTTCGACCAGGACGGCCGCGCGGTCGTCAGCATCACCTTCAACGCCGCCGGGGCCAAGCGCTTCGGCCGGGCAACGCAGGAAAATGTCGGCAAGCCGTTCGCCATCATCCTCGACGACAAGGTGCTGTCGGCACCGAACATCAACGAGCCGATCCTTGGCGGACAGGCGCAGATCGCGGGCAATTTCACGGTCGACAGCGCCAACCAGCTGGCAGTCAGCCTCGCGTCCGGCAAGCTGCCGGTGAAACTGAACGTGATCGAGGAACGCACCGTCAGCGCCGAATTGGGTGCCGATTCGATCCACAAGGGGGTCATCGCCTCGCTGGTGGCGACCGCGGCCGTGATCCTGTTCATGCTCGTGACCTATGGCCGCTTCGGCATCTACGCGACGGTCGCGCTGGTCATCAACGCGCTGCTGATCCTGGGCATCATGGCGATTTTCAACGCCACCCTGACCTTGCCCGGTATCGCCGGCTTCGTGCTGACCATCGGCGCAGCGGTCGACGCCAACGTGCTGATCAACGAACGCATCCGCGAAGAGCAGAAGCGCGGGCGCAAGGTCCGCGACGCGATCGAGACCGGCTACAAGGAGGCGTTCACCGCCATCTTCGACGCCAACATCACCAACGTCATCGCGGCGGTGCTGATGTGGTATTTCGGCTCGGGCCCGATCCGCGGCTTCGCGGTCGTGCTGATCATCGGCATCGTCACGTCGGTGTTCACCGCCGTCTACCTCACCCGCATGCTGACTGCGTTGTGGGTCAAGCGCGCCCGCCCGCGCGACCTGCACATCTGATCGGACTGCCAATCATGAAGCTTCTCAAACTCATTCCCGACGACACCAACATCGACTTCATGCGGTGGCGCAACGTCGCGCTGATCATCTCGATCATCATCACCAGCCTGTCGATCGGCTACACTGCCTACAAGGGCCTGAACCTTGGCATCGACTTCGTCGGCGGCCAGGTAGTGCGCGTGTCCTTCCCGCAGAAGGTCGAGATCGAGGATCTTCGCGGCAAGGTCGATACGCTGAAGGTCGGCGATGCGTCGATCCAGGACCTCGGCGACGGCAAGACCTACCAGATTCGCCTGCCGCGCCCGCCCGGCGCCGATACCCAGTCGAATGCGGTCGTGTCCAAGGTTCGCGAATTCCTGCCCAAGGCCTATCCCGGCGCCACCGTCGGCGCGGGCGAATCGGTGTCGGGCAAGGTTAGCCAGGAACTGGCGCGCGACGGTGCGCTGGCGCTGATCCTGTCGATGGTCGGCATCGCCATCTACATCTGGTTCCGCTTCGAATGGCAATTCGGGGTGGGAGCGCTGGTGACGCTGTTCCACGACGTGGCCATGGTGCTTGGCTTCTTCGCCTTCACCCGCCTGCCGGTCGACCTCAACGTCGTCGCGGCGTTGCTGACCATCGTCGGCTATTCGCTCAACGACACGGTCGTCATCTACGACCGGATCCGCGAAAATCTGCGCAAATATCGCAAGATGCAGATCATCCCGCTGATCAACTTCTCTCTGAACGAGACGCTTAGCCGGACGATCGTGACGTCGTTGTCGATCCTCATCGCGCTCGCCGCGCTGATCATCCTCGGCCCCGAAGTCATCTTCGGGCTGACCGTCGCGGTGTTCCTCGGCATCTTCATCGGCACCTATTCGTCGATCTACATTTCCTCGCCGATCCTGGTGTGGCTGGGGGTCACGCCCGACAGCTTCCTGCGGTCCGAGGACGAGATCGCCAAGGCTGCCGCCGAGGGCGCCTGAGGCCTTTGTCGAGGCGGGCCGTCGCTCTGGCGATTGCCCGCTTCCCCTCGCTCCATTGGCACGCTAGGACTGCGCACATGGTGAACAAGACCCGTATCGCGGCGCTGTTGCTGCTTCCCGCCGTCATCCTGCCGGTCTCCGGCTGTGCCAAGAACAAGGTGAAGGGCGATACGGCCTACGTCGCCCGCGACGTCAACACGCTCTACAGCCTTGCCAAGCAACGCGCCGACCGCGGCCAGTATGAGGTTGCCGCCGCGCTGTTCGACGAAGTCGAGCGCCAGCATCCCTATTCGGTCTGGGCCCGCCGTGCGCAGCTGATGAGCGCCTTCAGCTATTACATGGCGCAGAAATATCCCGATGCGGTCAGCAGCGCCCAGCGCTTCCTGACGATCCACCCGGGCAACAAGGATGCGGCCTACGCCAACTACCTGATCGCCATGTCCTATTATCAGCAGATCGAGGACGTGACCCGCGACCAGAAGATCACCCAGCAGGCCAGCGACAGCTTCAACGAACTGATCCGCCGCTACCCGCAAAGCCGCTACGCCAACGATGCGCGGCTGAAACTCGACCTTATCAACGATCACCTCGCCGGCAAGGAGATGGAGATCGGTCGCTTCTATCAGCGCTCGGGCAACTGGCTGGCGGCGGCGACCCGCTTCCGCGCGGTGGTCGACAAGTACCAGACCACCACGCACACGCCCGAAGCGCTGGAACGCCTCGTCGAGACCTATCTGAACCTCGGCCTTCGCGAAGAAGCGCAGCGCGCCGCGGCGGTGCTGGGCGCCAACTATCCGGGCAGCAAGTGGTACCAGCGCAGCTACGATCTGATGCAGCGCTATCCGGTATCGCAGCCGCAGAGCTGAGCTGAGAAAGCCGGCGGCGTGCTGAGGCAGCTGTCGATCCGCGATGTCGTCCTGATCGACCGGCTCGACCTTGAATTCGAGCCGGGCCTCGGCGTGCTGACCGGCGAGACCGGCGCGGGCAAATCCATCCTCCTCGACAGTCTGGGCCTTGCGCTCGGCCTGCGCGCCGATAGCGGGCTGGTGCGCAGCGGCGAGGCGCAGGCGGCGGTCAGCGCCGAATTCAACCTGCCCGCCGGCCACCAAGCCTATGCCGCGCTCGATAAGCAAGGGATAGAAATGGAGCAGGGCGAACCGCTGATCCTGCGCCGCACGTTGAAGGCCGATGGCGGCAGCCGCGCCTTTGCCGGCGGAGCCAGCGTCAACGCGGCACTGCTGCGCGATCTCGCGCAGGGCCTCGTCGAAATCCACGGCCAGCACGACGATCGCGGCCTGCTCAATCCCAAGGGCCATCGGGCGCTGCTCGACGCCTTCGGGCGGATCGACGGGACGTCGGTGGCGTCGGCGTGGAGCGAGGTGGCGCGGCTCGACGGCGAACTCAGCGACGCGCGCGCGGCGGCGGAGGCGGCGGAGCGGGACCGCGAATGGCTGCAGTTCGCGGCGGCAGAGATTGCCGCCCTGGCACCGTGTCCGGGCGAGGAAACCGACCTTGCCGAACAGCGGGCGGCGATGCAGGCGGGCGAAAAGGCGGGCGAAGCGCTGACCGGCCTCGACGAATTGCTCGGCGGATCGGACGGCGCATTGGCCCAGCTGCGCGCGGCGGCGCGGCGGATCGAGCGCGGTGCCGCCGATCATCCGTTGCTGGCCGAAGCGCTCGCCAGTCTCGACCGGGCGGTAATCGAGACCGCCGAGGCGGAAGACCGCATCAATCGCGCGGCCGATGCGCTGGCGTTCGACCCGGCGAAACTCGAGGCGGTCGAGGCGCGGTTGTTCGACATCCGCGGCATGGCGCGCAAGCACCGTGTCGAGCCGGATGCGCTGGCGACGCTGGGCGAAGAGCTGGCGGGTCGGCTGTTATTGATCGAAGCGGGTGGGGAGCGGATCGCGGCGCTGGAGGCGGAACTCGCTGGCGCGCGGCAGCGCTATGACGATGCGGCGCAGGCGCTTCGGGCGCAGCGCAAGGCGGCGGCGGCACGGCTCGACGCGGCGGTGGCGGGCGAACTGGCGCCGCTGAAGCTGGACGCCGCCAAGTTTCGAACGGCCTTGTCCGATGCCGAGGCAGGTCCTGCCGGGGTCGACCGCGTCGAATTCGAAGTCTCGACCAATCCCGGCGCGCCGTTCGGCCCGCTGACCCGGATCGCGTCGGGTGGCGAACTGTCGCGCTTCATCCTGGCGCTGAAGGTCGCGCTGGCCGAGGCAGGCGACACGGCGACCATGATCTTCGACGAAATCGACCGCGGCGTCGGCGGCGCGGTGGCGAGCGCGATCGGCGAACGGCTGGCGCGGCTGGCCGACAAGTCGCAGCTGCTGGTCGTCACGCACAGCCCGCAGGTCGCGGCCCGCGCGGCGCACCACTACCGGATCGAAAAGGCGCATGGCGAGGGCGGTACCCGCACTACCGTGCGCAAGCTCACCCCCGACGAGCGGCGCGAGGAAATCGCCCGAATGCTGTCGGGCGCAGACATCACCGACGAAGCCCGCGCACAGGCCGCGCGGTTGCTGGAGGCCGCATGACCCAGACCGACATCATCCAGCCCTACGGCGACCAGACGCTGACCCATGTGCTGGTCAGCGACGGCAGTGGAGAGCCCCGCCCGGGCGTCCTGATGTTCCCGACGGTGATGGGGGTATCGCCGCTTGAAATCGGCTTTGCGGAAAAGCTGGTCGCGCTCGGCTATTCGGTGCTGGTCGCCGATCTGTTCGGTCGACGTTTCCAGCCCGGCGCGGATCGCGAAGCCGCTTTCGCGGCGATGGGCGCGCTGCGCGCGGACCGGGCTGCCCTGCGCGATCGACTGCTGGCGGTACTGGACACGGCGCGCGCGCAGGACGCCATCGATGCGAACCGGATCGCGGCCACGGGCTATTGCTTCGGTGGCCAATGTGCGCTCGACCTCGCCCGTTCAGGCGTTGGTATCGCGGGGGTCGCCAGCTTCCATGGCTTGTTCGACCCGCCGGGCCTGCCGGCCAATCCGATCAATGCCAAGGTGGTCGCCTATCATGGCTGGGACGACCCGATGGTGCCGCCTGACGCGGTCGTTGCGCTGGGCAAGGAGCTGACCGAGGCGGGCGCGGACTGGCAAATCCACGCTTACGGCCATGTCGGCCACGGCTTCACCAATCCCTATGCCGCTTCGATGGGCATTGCCGGGGTTGCGTTCAACGAAGCCGCCAACCGCCGCAGCTGGGCCGCGCTCGAGGATTATCTGGCCGAGCTGTTCGGATGAGCGGCGACGGCTTGTTTGACATAAGCGAGGCGGAAGCCGCCAACCGCCTAATGCGGCTGGCCAAGGAGATCGCGCGCCACGACCGGCTCTATCACGACCGGGACGAGCCGGAGATTTCGGACGCGGATTATGACGCGCTGGTGCGCGAGAATCGCGAGCTTGAAGCGCGCTTCCCGCATCTGGTGCGCAAGGATTCGCCGTCGGCGCGCCTGGGGGCAGCCCCGACGTCAAGCCTGGCAAAGGTCACCCATGCGCGGCCGATGCTCAGCCTCGACAATGCGTTCAGCGACGCGGAGGTTGAGGAATTTGTGGCCCGCGCGCGGCGGTTCCTGTCGCTGCCCGCCGATGCGCCTGTCGTCCTTACGGCCGAGCCCAAGATCGACGGGCTGAGCTGTTCCTTGCGCTACGAAAACGGCGCGCTGGTGCAAGCGGCGACGCGCGGCGACGGGGCGGTGGGGGAGGACGTTACCGCCAACGTCCGGACGATTGCGGACATTCCCCAGCGGATCGACGGTGCGCCCGCGCTGCTTGAGGTTCGCGGCGAGGTCTATATGGCCAAGGCCGACTTCGCGGCCTTGAACGCGCGGCAGGAGGCAAGTGGCGGCAAGATTTTCGCCAATCCCCGCAACGCCGCTGCCGGATCGCTCCGCCAGAAGGACGCAAGCGTCACTGCCGCCCGTCCGTTGCGCTTCCTCGCGCATGGGTGGGGCGAGGTCAGCGAACCGCTGGCCGACACGCAATATGATGCGATGAAGCGGATCGAAGGGTTCGGGATTCCGGTCAGCGACCTGCTGGTGCGGGTCGACAATCTTGCCCATACGCTCGCGCACTATTCGAAGATCGAACATGCCCGTGCCGACCTGCCGTTCGACATCGATGGGGTGGTCTATAAGGTCGACCGTCTGGATTTGCAGGAACGGCTCGGCTTTGTCGCCCGCGCGCCGCGTTGGGGCCTTGCCCATAAATTCCCGGCGGAAAAGGCCGAGACGACGCTGGAGGCGATCGACATCCAGGTCGGGCGGACGGGCAAGCTGACCCCGGTCGGGCGGTTGAAGCCGGTCGGCGTCGGCGGGGTGATCGTCAGCAACGTCACGCTGCACAACCGCGACGAGATCGCGCGGCTGGGGCTGCGCATCGGCGACAGGGTGCGCATCCAGCGCGCGGGCGACGTCATTCCGCAGGTGGTCGAAAACCGGACCCGCGACGCCCCGCGCGATCCCTATGTCTTTCCCGACCACTGCCCCGAATGCGGCAGCGAGGCGGTGGCCGAAGAGGGCGAGGTCGACGTCCGCTGCACGGGGGGCCTGATCTGCCCGGCCCAGCGGCTGGAGCGGTTGAAGCATTTCGTGTCGCGCGGGGCGATGGACATCGACGGGCTGGGCGAAAAGAGCCTGGTGGAATTCATCAGCCTCGACTGGCTGAAGGCGCCGTCAGACATTTTCCGTCTGAAGGCCCACCGCGACCAGCTGATCGGCCGTGAAGGCTGGCAGGCGGTCAGCGTCGACAAGCTGCTGGCGGCGATCGACGCCCGCATCGGCTTCGACCCGGCGCGCTTCCTGTTCGGCCTCGGCATCCGCCACGTCGGCGCGGTGACCGCCAAGGATTTGATGAAGGCATTCGGGACCGTCGAGGAACTGGAGCGTGTCGCACGCAGCGACAGCGCCATTGCTGATCTGTCGAACGTCGAAGGGGTCGGCGGGGTCGTCGCGCAAGCGGTGGTCGATTTCTTCCACGAACCGCACAATCGCGAGGAAGTGGCGCAGCTGCTGGCGCTGGCGAAGCCTGCCGCCTACGTTTCGACGGCGCGCGAGACCGAGTGGAGCGGCAAGACCATCGTCTTTACCGGCACCCTTGAAACCATGAGCCGCGACGAAGCTAAGGCACAGGCCGAACGGCTGGGGGCGCGGGCGGCTGGGAGCGTAAGCGCCAAGACCGATCTCGTGGTCGCGGGGCCGGGCGCCGGATCTAAGCTCAAGAAGGCCGAAGAGCTCGGCATCCGTGTCATGAGCGAGGGCGAGTGGCTTGCTGAAGTGGCCAATTCGTAGGGCGGAAGGGCAGCCCAATCACGTTTGCTGCAGATAGTTCGATAGACCGCTGCTGAGCAGCCTACTCCGCGGGCTAGGTCGCTCAGCCGAGTCGCGAACTACAGCGTGTCCGGCGGGACACGTTTGTGACACCGTCATGACAATCGGCGAAATTTTTCATCAGAATGTCATGGATTAGGCGTGACAGTTTGCTGCCTCAGCGAAAAATAATCTCAATATTCCATAACCTTATACCAAATGGACAGGCCGGTTCAGCCGATTCGCATTTTCCGCATCAGACTTATTTGACGTCTTCATGACATTGGACTTACAGTTTGGAGAAGGAAGCGAATTTTTTTGAAGGGGATTTGCCATGCGTACATTGATGCTTGCTGCCGTCGCCGGTGTCGCAATGACCTTCTCTGTGGCGGCCCAGGCGGAAATGTCGCCCGGCGTCAACGACCTGCTGATCCAAGGCAAGCGCGAGCTAGCCGACAACCAGCGCCTCGTTCATTACGGCGATCTCAACCTTCGCGGCGAGGCTGGCCAACTGGCGCTGCGCAATCGGGTAAACAGTGCGATTGCCGATCTTTGCGATGCGTCGCGCTTCTCGGTTGCGGATCCGACCGGGTCGCTGAAGTGCAGCAATGAGGCCTGGGCCGACGTTAAGCCGCGGCTGGCGTCGCTCAACGTTCGCTAAGCTTCGCGCCTGAATAGGCGTCGACAAAAGGGCGGCGGTGATCCGGTCACCGCCGCCCTTTCGCGTTTCTTGAGCCCAGGACGACCGACCTATGCGGCCGTCAGCACCAGGACGCACCATTCGCCATCGCCGCGTTCGACGACCGAGCAGCCCTGCGCCTCATAAGCCGCGACCACGGCGTCGGCCTGTGTGTCGAGCAGCCCTGCCAGCACGATCGACGCGCCCGGCGCGCAGGCGGGCACGAAGCTCGGCGCCAGTTCGATCAGCGGGCCGGCGAGGATGTTGGCGATCAGGAGATCGAACGGCGCGCGGGCGGCGAGCAGCGGATGTTCCATCCCGTCCGAGACCGCGAGCAAGACCTCGCCCGCGCCATGGCCGACCTTTACCCCGTTGATCAGCGCATTGTCGCGCGTCACGTCGATCGAGATGGGGTCGATGTCAGTGGCGATCGCCTTGGCTTCCGGCCACAGCGCCATCGCCGCAAAGGCAAGCAGGCCGGTGCCGGTACCGATGTCGGCGATATTGTCGAAGCGCTTTCCTGCCTGCTCCAGCCGGTCGAGTGCTGCGAGGCAGCCGGCAGTCGTATCATGCTGGCCGGTGCCAAAGGCGAGGCCCGCGTCGATTTCGAAATTGATCGTGTCGGCGGGACGATCGGCAAAATGCATCGGCGTGTGGACGAAAAAGCGACCGGCGCGGATCGGCTCCAGCCCCTGCTGGCTCTTCACCACCCAGTCGGTGGTATCCTCCAGATGCTCGACCTCGGGTTCGCTGCCGGCGGCGAGGCGGCGGAGCAGGATCAACTCCTGCGTCGTCGGCTGCTCGGCGAAATAGGCGTGGATGCGCCAGTCGTCGGGCGCGTGCGGGTCGGGTTCGTCGGCGACGATTACCGGCGGCTCGTCGGCGTAGGGGAAAAGCTCGTCGCTTTCCGGCAGGGCTTCGGCCTCGGCGCGGGTGCAGTGGAGGGTAACCCGCCAGCTCATTGCTGGTCCTCCGCCTTTTCGGCCGCTGCCTGCGGATCGGCTTCCTTCTTGAGCCGCTCGTCGAGCGCTTTGCCCTTGGCTTCAGCATAGGCCTTGCACGCATCGGGGTCGCGCAACGGTCGCAGCCCTTCGAAGCGGGCGGGCATGTCGCTCGCATCGGGATGCGGGGTGATCAGGATGTCGCAGTCGCTGGCGGCGATCTTGGCAAGACTGGCGCGAAAGGCGGCGACGAGATCGGGGTGGGTGCCATATTTATAATCGTCGCGGCTGATGGCGCTGAGGCTGTCGGCATAGACGATGGTCGGGCAGACCCCGCCGTCGCAGCTGACCCAGCGCCAGCTCATCGCGCCGAGGGTATGGCCCGGGGTCGCCATCGCCACGAGGTTGAGGTTGCCGAGGCGGATTTCTTCGCCGTCGCGAACGGTCCGGTCCACCCGCGCGGCGCGGAAGGGGGGCATCAACCCGGCCTGCGGGTCGTCGGCGGTCGGCGCACCGGTCGCAAAGACGCGCGCCGCGGTAGGCGAGGCGTAAAGCTGAGCGCCCGTCGCCTGCTGCAGCACCGACATGCCACCAACATGGTCGATATGTTCATGGCTGTGGAGCAGGATCTTCACGTCGGCGGGGCGGAAGCCCAGCGCGCGGATATTGGCGATGACGGTGTCGACGCCCTTTTCCGTGCCGCTGTCGATCAGGATATGGCCCTTGTCGCCGGTGATCAGGATGGCGCTGATGCCGCAGGTGCCGACATAGTAAGTGTTGCCGTGGATGCGGACCGGCGGCCCGGGTGCGTCCCAGCCGCTGTTGCCTTTGCAGGCATCGGCCCAAGCCGGCCCCGCTTCCTCGATCGGCGCGCGCGGCCGCTCGATCTGGCGCGGCTTCTTGCCCAGCGGGATGGTGACGATCGGCGTCTGCACCAGCGCCAGCGCGATCAGGCTAGCGAACATAGCTGGCCCCATTGGCGTCGATGACGGCGCCAGTGGCGCTGGCGGGCGCGTCGATGGCGAGCCAGCGGATCACTTCGGCGATTTCGTCGGTGGTCGCCGGCCGTCCCAGCGGAATGTCGGCAAGCAGGCCGGGGCCGCCGCGGCTGGCGAGATATTCCTCGACCATTTCGCTGGCGGTGAAGCCCGGGCAGACGGCGAAGGCGTAGATGCCCTCGGCGGCATAGCCGCGCGCGATGGTCTTTGTCATGGCGATCATGCCCGCCTTAGAGGCGGCATAGTGCCAGTGCATCGGGCTGTCGCCGCGATAGCCGGCGCGGCTGGCGACATTGACGATGCGGCCCTTGTGATCGTGCGAACGCCAATGGGCGATGGCGTGGCGGCAAAGGTCGGCGCTGGCCTGCAAATTGACCTGCATCGTCCGGGTCCAGGCGGCGTGCCAATCCTCGTCGGACGCATTGTCGGCGACGGCCTCGAAAATGCCGGCATTGTTGACGAGGACGTCGATCCGCCCGTCAAGGCTATCGTATGCCGCTTCCCACAGGCGTCGCGGCGCATCGGGGTCGCCGAGGTCCGCCGCGACAATGCCGTCGCCGCCCTTGCTGGAATGGCCGACGACACGGTGGCCCGCTTCGGTCAGCGCCTTCAGCGTCGCGGCGCCGATGCCGCGGCTGGCGCCGGTCAAAAGGATGTTCATGCCCTACGCCTAGCCCCGTCGGGGGCCGGGCGGAAGGGTCAGGCCGCGAAGTTGGCCGCGAATTCCTCGCTGGCCTTGGAAAAGCTGTCGATCTGGGCAGTGAATTCGCCGAAATCCTGTTCGACGGCGTCGATATCCTTGGCGACATTTTCGGTGTCGTGGCGGATGGCGGCGATGGTCGAGCTCATCGAATCGGCGGCCAGCGCGGTTTCGTCGACCGCGGCGGTGATCATCGTCACCGTCTGCGCCTGCAGTTCCATCGCCTGGCGGATGCGGTCGGCCGACGTCTGCACTTCCTCGACCGTCTTGCTGATCGACGCATTGCTGTCGACCGTCTGGCGGGTGGCGCTGGTGATTGCGCCGATCTTGGCGGCGATGTCGTCGGTGGCGCGGGCGGTTTGCGACGCGAGGCTCTTCACTTCCTGCGCGACGACGGCGAAGCCGCGACCGGCATCACCGGCGCGGGCCGCTTCGATGGTAGCGTTGAGGGCGAGCAGATTGGTCTGGCCGGCGATGTCGCGGATCAGGCCGAGGATCGATTCGATCGCTTCGACATGGCTCGACAGGGCCTGGCTGACCTTGACCGCCTGGTCGGCCTGGTCGCCGGCGCGGGTCGCGACCCCGGCAGCGATCTCGACTTCGTTCCGGGCATCTTCGATCGCGCGGATGAGGCCCGCTGCGGTCTGCGCCGCTTCGCGCATCGCTACGGCCGACTGTTCCGCCGCCGCCGCCACTTCGCTGGTCTTGCCCAGCATGCTGGTCGCGGCCTCGCTGGTCGCATTCGTGCTGCCAAGGAGGTTGCGCGCCTTTGCCGCGGCGTCGGCGGTGATCTGCCTGACCCGGCGCTGGAACAGCTTGCCGTGCACGCCGCGCTCTTCGGCCGCATCACGCGATTCGCAAACCGCGACCTGCGCCAGCACGACGTCGAACGAATAAAGCGCCTTCTGCAGCACCGCCTTGATCGCCGCATCGCGAACGTCGGGCTGGTCAGCATAACGGTCGGCTACCTGGGTCACGATCTCCGAGATGCAGGCCGTGCGCGCAACATTGTAATGCGGGACGCTGACCCCGGCGCTGAACAGGTCCATGCCGGTCTGCGCGACGCGGCGGATCCAGTCGGCGTCGATCGGCTTGCCATAGTCGGCTCGCGCGCGCTCGACCCCCTGCTCGCCGAGATATTTGCGCACGGTGGTTTCGACGATGTCTTGCAGTGCAGCCCAGGCCGCTCCGCCGTCATCGATGTTGCTGCTAGCATAGGCGTCGAGGCGATTGTCGACTTGAGCCTGAGAGATCGGCTCGAGCGCTTTGGTCTTGGCCATATTGGATCCTTAGGCGGCGAATTTGGAGGTGAATTCGCGGGTGGTCGCCTGGAACTGGTCGATCTGTCCGGCGAAGCGGCCGAAGCCCTGTTCGACGCCGTCGATATCCTTGGCGACATTTTCGGTGTCGTGGCGGATGGCGGCGATGGTCGAGCTCATCGAATCGGCGGCCAGCGCGGTCTCGTCGACGGCGGCGGTGATCATCGTTACCGTCTGCGCCTGCAATTCCATCGCCTGGCGGATGCGGTCGGCCGACGTCTGCACTTCCTCGACCGTCTTGCTGATCGACGCATTGCTGTCGACCGTCTGGCGGGTCGCGCTGGTGATCGCGCCGATCTTGGCGGCGATGTCGTCGGTGGCACGAGCGGTCTGGCTGGCGAGGCTCTTCACTTCCTGCGCGACGACCGCGAACCCGCGACCGGCGTCACCGGCGCGGGCCGCTTCGATGGTGGCGTTGAGTGCGAGCAGATTGGTCTGGCCGGCGATGTCGCGGATGAGGCCGAGGATCGATTCGATCGCTTCGACATGGCTCGACAGGGCCTGGCTGACCTTGACCGCCTGGTCGGCCTGGTCGCCGGCGCGGGTTGCGACCCCGGCAGCGATCTCGACTTCGTTCCGGGCGTCTTCGATCGCGCGGATGAGGCCCGCGGCAGTCTGCGCCGCTTCGCGCATCGCCACCGCCGACTGTTCCGCTGCCGCCGCCACTTCGCTGGTCTTGCCCAGCATGCCGCGGGCCGAGGCCGCCGTGGTCGATGCCTGGGCACGAAGTTGCTCGCTCTCGCTCGAGCAGCTTCGCACGACGGTCATCACCTTGCTGTTGAATTCGCTCGCCTGCTTGGCCTGCGCTGCCTCGCTTTCGCGGCGGGTATATTCGATCGCATAATGGATGAAGCAGTCGATCTCGAGGCTCTGGATTTCCGACAGGGTGCGGGCGAAGCGAACTTGCGTCGCCTCATCCGGGCTCGACTTGCGGATGGCGACGAAGGCGGCTTCGGTTTCAGCACTGATCCCAGCCAGCAGCGTCGAGAGGGTCATGCCGTTCTGCAGCGCGCGTTCGACATAGTCGCGGCTCTTTTCCGTCCAGGCGCTGCCGGTGATGTTGCTGAACTTTTCCTCGATCTGCGGACGGATCTTGGCCGCGAGATGGTCGATCTTCGCTTCGTCGAACTGCTCTTGGACCTCGGGCGACTTGGCGTAGCGGCGCCAGAATTCGCGCGCCATGTCGAGCGAATCGCCGGCAATCGCGGCCCACAGCTCGCGCGATCGCTGGGGCAGGTCGCCTGTCACGTCGTAAAGAGCGATACCGCGCGCCACGTCATATTTGCCGTTGCCGCCGCCAAGAACCACAGTCGCCATAACCTCATTCACCCCGTTGGATCGGTGTTGCTTCGGTTTCGCTATGCCCAGAATTGGTTAAGGGGCGGTTAGCTTTGGCCGCGCGCTTGCAAGCCGCGCGTGAGCCGCCTAGTTGGGCAGCGCATCTTTTCCAGGGACGAAACCGACCCATGAATTCACCTTCCAGCCGGCCGCTGTCGCCGCACCTCACCATCTGGAAATGGGGCCCGCATATGCTGGTCTCGATCCTCCACCGCATCACCGGCGGCGCGCTGACCGTCGCGGGGCTGGGGATCCTGACCTGGTGGCTGGCGGCGCTGGCTGCAGGTGAAGAGAAATATTCAACCTTCGTCACGGCGGCGCAGCACCCAGTCGGACTGATCGTGCTGGCCGTTCTGACCTGGGCCTTCTACCAGCACCTCTTCTCCGGTCTTCGCCACCTCGTGCTCGACATGGGCGCGGGCTATGACCTGAAGGTCAACCGCTTCTGGTCGGTGATGACCATCGCCGGTTCGCTGTTCGCGACCGCGCTGACCTGGGCCTATCTGACGGGAGTGATCGCATGAGCCAGGGCAAGAGCGCGACCCCGCTGGGCAAGGTCAAGGGCTTGGGTTCGGCCGGCCATGGCGGCGGGCATTGGCTGGAAGAACGCTATACCAGCGTTGCCCTGGTCCTATTGTCGATGTGGCTCATCTTCTCGCTGGTGATGCTGCCCAACTTTGAAGTCGGCACGCTGACGGAATGGCTGAAAAGCCCGTGGGGCGCGCTGCCGATGGCGCTGTTCGTCATCACTGCCTTCCGCCACGGCATCGACGGGCTGAAGGTCGTCGTCGACGACTATGTCCATGACGAAGGCAACCGCGTCGCCTTCCATTTCGTCCTTACCATGCTGGGCGTCGCCGGCGCGTCGATCGCGCTGTTCGCCCTCGCCAAGATCGCTTTCGGAGCCGCCTGATCATGACCGCCTACAAGATCATCGACCATGTCTATGACGTCGTCGTCGTCGGGGCCGGCGGGTCGGGCCTGCGCGCCACCATGGGCGCCGCCGAAAAGGGGCTGAAGACCGCCTGCGTGACCAAGGTCTTCCCGACCCGCAGCCACACCGTCGCGGCACAGGGCGGTATCGCCGCCAGTCTCGGCAACATGGGCCCGGACCATTGGACCTGGCACATGTACGACACCGTCAAGGGCAGCGACTGGCTCGGCGACCAGGACGCGATCGAATATCTGTGTCGCGAAGCCCCGGCGGCGGTCTACGAACTCGAGCATGCGGGCATGCCGTTCAGCCGCACTGACGAGGGCAAGATCTACCAGCGCGCCTTCGGCGGCATGACCCAGAACATGGGCGAAGGCCCGGCCGCGCAGCGCACCTGCGCCGCCGCAGACCGCACCGGCCACGCCATGCTCCACACGCTCTATCAGCAGAGCCTGAAGTATGACGCCGACTTCTTCATCGAATATTTCGCGCTCGACCTGATCATGGAAGACGGCGTGTGCCGCGGCCTCGTCGCGCTGTGCCTCGACGACGGCAGCATCCACCGCTTCCGTGCGCAGGCCGTTGTGCTCGCAACCGGCGGTTACGGCCGCTGCTATTTTTCGGCAACCAGCGCCCACACCTGCACCGGCGACGGCGGCGGGATGGTGCTGCGCGCGGGCCTGCCGCTGCAGGACATGGAATTCGTCCAGTTCCACCCGACCGGAATTTACGGTGCGGGCGTGCTGATCACCGAAGGCGCACGCGGCGAGGGCGGATACCTCACCAACTCGGCCGGCGAGCGTTTCATGGAACGCTATGCGCCGAGCGCGAAGGACCTTGCCAGCCGCGACGTCGTGTCGCGCTCGATGGCGATGGAAATCCGCGAAGGGCGCGGCGTGGGCGAGCACAAGGACCATATCTTCCTGCACCTCGACCACATCCCGGCCGACATCCTGGCCGAACGCCTGCCGGGCATCACCGAGACCGCAAAAATCTTCGCCGGCGTCGACCTGACCCGCCAGCCGATCCCGGTCGTGCCGACCGTCCACTACAACATGGGCGGCATCCCGACCAACTATCATGGCGAAGTCGTGACGTTGAAGGACGGCAACCCGGATACGGTGGTCCAAGGCCTGTTCGCGGTCGGCGAAGCGGCCTGCGTCAGCGTCCACGGCGCCAATCGCCTCGGCTCGAACAGCCTCATCGACCTGGTCGTGTTCGGCCGCGCGGCGGGCCTTCGCCTTGCCGAAGTGATCAAGCCGGGCGCGGCCCAGCCGCTGCTCAAGGACGGCGCGACCGACCTTGCGCTTGCCCGCCTCGACAAGTTCCGCCACGCCGAAGGCACGCTGTCGACCGCGGACATCCGCAACGATATGCAGCGCACGATGCAGGCCGACTGCGCGGTGTTCCGCACCGAACGCACGCTGGCTGAAGGCGTGACCAAGATCGACGCCATCTACAAGAAGATGGCCGACGTGAAGGTCGCGGACCGCAGCCTGATCTGGAACAGCGACCTCATCGAAACCCTCGAGCTCGACAATATGCTCGGCCAGGCGGTGGTGACGATGCATTCGGCCGCCAACCGCAAGGAAAGCCGCGGCGCGCACATGCACGAGGATTTCCCGGAGCGCGACGATGCCAACTGGATGAAGCACACCGCCGTGTGGTTCGAAGGCTGGGGCGGCAATGGCGGCGGGGTCAAGATCGACTACCGCCCGGTCCACACCTACACGCTGACCGACGAGGTCCAGTACATCAAGCCCAAGGCGCGCGTCTATTAAGAGGCGGTCGGCGGCGCTTCCTCCTCAAGCCGCCGCATCAGTTTCTTGGGCTTGGTCGTGATCGCTGCCAGGCTGAAGCGGTCGAGATAGGCGAGGAAGGCGGCGATTGCGCCGCCGAGCGCGGGCTTCAGTCCGCAGGCGCCGTCGATCGCGCAGCCGCCACCGCCCGGCATACAGCTGATGAAGCCGTCCAGGCTTTCGAAGCGGCGGACGACGTCGCCGACGTTGATGTCCCTGGCGTCACGTGCAAGTCGCATCCCGCCACCGCGACCGCGAAAGGTCACGACATAGCCCTCGGCCTGGAGGCCTTGCGCGACCTTGGCGAGGTGATTGCGCGAAATCCCGTAATGGCGGGCGATCCATTCGACCGAAAGTTGCTCGTCGCTCGCCGCCAGCGCCATCAGGACGCGCAGGGCATAATCAGTGTGAAGGCTCAGTTGCATTTAATAGGTATATGAAATATTGATTTATCGATCAAGCGACGATAATAGGCATATCACATACCAATTAATCGAGTCGCACCGATGAATCCTGATCACGATCCGCATCACCGCTTCGCGTTGGAGGCCCGCGCCGCAAAGCGCGCCGCTGCCCATGCCGCCGGCGTCGACGAGGCTTATATCGCCAGCTTCGTCGAGCGCTTTTACGCGCTTGTTCGGGGCGACGAACGGCTTGGCCCGATCTTCGCTTCCAGGGTCAGCGACTGGCCGGAGCATCTCGACCGCATGAAGTCTTTCTGGCGTTCGGTACTGCACAACAGCGGGGAATATCAGGGTCGCCCGATGCCGAAGCATGTCGCGATCGATGGCCTCGACGACGCGCATTTCGAGCGCTGGCTGACTCTTTTCTACGCCACGCTTCGCGACGATGAGCCGACCGAAGCAGCGACGCAGCGCGTCGGCGCGACGGCGCGCAATATCGCCGACAGCCTGCTCACCGGCATCGCCCTCCATCGCCACGGGATCGTCGGTGGAAAGGCAGGAAGGGAACTGCCCCATGTTTGATCTTGAACAACAGGCCTGGGATCTCGGCTATCATCCCGACGAAGCGCCGCTTGCCGCTTGGTCGAGGACCGATCCCCGCCCGATCGTCCAGCCGGGATTCGAATTCCCCGTCGACGTCTGGCGGCTGATGGGGGCCTGCTACACGGTCTTCTTTTCGGCGATGGCCGGTCTTGCGGCGGGCAGCGGGACGGCGCTGTTCATGGTCGTCATTTCTGCGCTCTACACGCTGATCTATTTCGGCACCGGCTGCGTGCTCGCCCGGCTTGCCGGTCCGCAGGCACGCTCGCCGCTCGAACAGGGCGTCCCGCTTGAAACCTGGACAGGTCCGATGGAGCGCGGTGCGGTTTACGGGCAAGTGCTGATCGTGCCATTCGGCATCGCTGCGTTCGGCATGGCCGTGATGCTGATCGCTTGGGCGGCCTGATATGCGCACCTACGCGCTGCCGCCCGCTGCCGTCTGCTACAAGGTGATCGGACCGTTCGACGACCAGACCCTGCCGGGCGGCCTCACGCGCGAACATCGGCTGAAGCCGGGGGTATGGGCCGTGATCGACCTGTCGTGCGGCAACCTGCATTTCACATGGGATGATGGCGAAGGCGGCGATCAGTTACTGGTCGGCCCGCGCCGGTTCGTCATCCCTCCAGAAATTCCACACTATATCAGTGCGTTGTGCGATATTTCCTTGACGATCAGCTTCTTTCGACCAGACTGAGCGATCGATCTATCTGCGATGAATTGTGCAAAAATGTCGACGAACGGTTGACGATGAACCGTTCTATATCGTAGACGAATCGAAGTTCAACGTCGGGAGACAGTCGAATGTTTACCCTCCAACCGACCCGCTCGCCGGGGAAAAAACTGCTGTTCGCCATCCTTACCGCGCTGGCATTGGCCGTGCCGCTGTTCATGGTCTGGTTCCTTATCTACGACCGCGAAGAACAGTCGCAGACCGCCGTCGCCTCGATCGCGCAAGGGTGGGGCGGCAAGCAGGTGCTGCGCGGCCCCGTCCTGGTCATACCCTACAAAAGCACGACGCAGGAAACCGCGGTCGAAAACGGCAAGTCGGTGACGCGGGTGCGCACCCTCGAAAAGGAACTGGCCCTCGATCCGGCGGCGGTCGACCTTTCAACGACCATCGATCCCAAGCCGCTCAAGCGGTCCATCTACGAGGCGGTGGTCTATGATTCCGCCGTCCGCGGAGCGGTGCGGTTCGCGCTTCCGACCGACCTCGCCCGGTACGGCGTCGACCGCGCGTCGCTGGACCTGTCGAAAGCCGAATTGCGCTTCGCCATCGCCGACCAGCGCGGGCTCGGCGCCAATCCCTCGGTCCGCTTCGGCGGCAGGCCGGTCAGCCTGCAACCCGGCGCGCATGGTTCGGGCGGCGGTTTCTTCGCCTTCGTCGACGCCGGCGCGCTGGCGGGCAAATCGATCGTCGCGGAATTCGACTACCGGCTGCGCGGCAACGCGTCGCTCGCGCTCGAACCGCGCGGCGGCGACATTCACTGGCGGGTCGCCAGCAGCTGGCCGCACCCCAGCTTCACCGGCAGCTTCCTGCCGGGCGCGCGAACCATCGGGGCCGACGGCTTCAAGGCCGACTATCGTATCGGCAATTTGTCGCTCGGCCGGACGCTGGTCGACACCGCCGAGCGAGGACAGTGGAGCTTTGAGAGCGGCGCGGCGGCAGCGGCAGCCGAAGCCGTCGCTGCTGCCGCTTCGGACGAGGCCGGGACCAATACGGTTTCGCCCGCCGGCGCGACCGCTAGCGTCGAACTGATCCAGCCGGTCGACCTCTATTCGCGCGTCGACCGGGCAGCGAAGTACGGCTTCCTGTTCATCGGCTTCACCTTCATGGCGCTGTTGATGTTCGACATCATCGGCGGCATCCGGGTCAGCAGCGTCGAATATCTGCTGATGGGCGCCGCGCTCCTACTGTTCTTCGTGCTGCTGCTGGCCTTTGCCGAGGTGATCGGTTTCGCGCTGGCCTACCTCGTGGCGGCGTCGGCGATCGTCGGCCTCAACACCGCTTATTCCGCCGCCGTCCTCGGCAGCTGGAAACGCGGCTACGTCATGGGCGGATTGCTCGGCGGCCTGTACGCCGTGCTCTATATCCTGCTGGGCCTCGAAGCGCTGAGCCTGCTGATCGGGTCGGTGCTGTTGTTCGTCACCCTGGCGGGGGTGATGTACGCCACCCGCCGCATCGACTGGAGCGGCGGTGAAGCGGCGGCCCACGCGTAAAACACTGGCAGCGGGGGGCGGCAGTCGCTAAGCCGCTCCCCGCTTATGACTGATCCTAAACCCCCCAAGCGCATTTTCCCGACCTCGAAGGTCGATGCGCAGGCGGCCAAGCATGTGCCGTCATCGCCCCAGACCGAAAGCCAGGCCTACAAGCTGGCCTTCCAGGACACCGATTTCCTGCTGCGCGAAGATCTTCGCCCGGTCCGTTTCCAGCTTGAACTGATGAAGCCCGAGCTGCTGCTCGAAGAGGCCAACATCGCTTCGACCTTCGTCTTCTACGGCTCCGCCCGCGTGCCCGAACCGGCCAAGGCGAAGGCGCTGCTCGATCACGCCAAGACCGACTGGGACAAGAAGGTCGCCGAACGGCTGGTCGCCAAGGCCCATTATTACGACGAGGCGATGAAGCTCGCCGCGCGCGCCAGTCGCTTCCCGGTCGACGAAGAGGGCAAGCGCCATTTCGTCGTCTGCTCGGGCGGCGGGCCCTCGTTCATGGAAGCCGCCAACCGCGGCGCACAGGAAGCGGGCCAGGAATCGATCGGGCTCAACATCGTGCTGCCGCACGAACAGCTGCCCAATCCCTACGTCACGCCGGACCTCAGCTTCCAGTTCCACTATTTCGCGCTGCGCAAGATGCACTTCCTGATCCGCGCGCGAGCGGTGGCGGTATTCCCGGGCGGCTTCGGCACCTTCGACGAAATGTTCGAGCTGCTGACGCTGATCCAGACCGGCAAGGTTCGTCCGTTGCCGATCCTGCTGTTCGGCCGCGAATTCTGGACCCGCGTGGTGGATTTCGAAGCGCTGGCCGAAGAAGGCGTCATCAGCCCGCACGACCTCGACCTCATCACCTGGGTCGAAACCGCCGAAGAGGCATGGGACGCAGTCTGCCAGCATTACGAAGTCTGCTGAGCGAGCGGACCTAAGCGCAAACGAAAAGGGCGGCCCCTGATGGGACCGCCCTTTTTGCTTGTCCGCTTACGTGCGGCTTATTTCTTGGCCGGTTCCGCCGGCGCGGCGGCATTTTCGTCCGCCGGCGCAGCGGCGTTGGCGTCGGCCGGTGCGGCAGCTTCATCGCCGTCGGCAGCCGGGGCAGCGGCTTCGGCCGGCGCGGCGGGCAGCGGCAGCGGCGAATCGCTCTTGGAATTGAGGAAGGCGATGACGTTGGCGCGGTCCTGCGGGTCCGACAGACCGGCGAAGGTCATCTTGGTGCCGGGCGCGAACTTCTTCGGGCTGGCCAGCCATTCGTTGAGGTTGTCCCAGTTCCAAGTGCCGCCCTTGCCGGCCAGCGCTTCGGAGAAGGCGAAGCCGTTGGCGCCCTTGCCCACTTCCTCGCCCAAAACGCCCCACAGGTTCGGACCGAGCGCGTTCGCGCCGCCCTTGTCGGCGTTGTGGCAGGCGGTGCACTTCTTGAATACCGCTTCGCCCTTCGCGACGTCGGCCGAGGCCAGGTAGAAGGCGATCGGCTTTTCGGCTTCCGCCGCGCCGCCCTCGGATTCTTCGCCGCCGGCGACTTCCAGCCCGCCTTCGTGCGGTGCGTGGTTGCGGAACATCTCGCCGGTGACCAGCGAAGCGCCGAGCGCGACGATGCCGGCGGCCAGTACCCAGCCTGCGATGGTGTTGTTGCGGTCCTGCATGAATCCCCTGCGGCTTTGCCGGAAAAAAGGTTGAATTGGACACGCCCTTTAAGGGCGAGTTCCCCTCACTTCAAGCCGTCTGCCCATCGCTCCAGTAACGTGCGGGCGATGGCGGCGCGGGGGGGCGGCAGGAAGGCGGGGTTTCCGCCGCCGGACAGCGCGGCGACCACCTCGTCGCGGGTGAACCAGCGGGCATCGTCCAGCTCTTCACGGTCGATGACCAGCTGGGCGCCGTCGGCGTCGGCGATGGCGCCGATCATCAGCGACGATGGAAAGGGCCACGGCTGGCTGGCGATGTAGCGGACGTTGATCACGTCGATCCCCGCCTCTTCCTTCAGCTCGCGCGCCACGGCCGCCTCGATCGTCTCGCCCGGCTCGACGAATCCGGCCAGCGCCGAGTACCGCCCGGGCGGATATTGCGGCTGGCGGCCGAGCAGCAGGCGGCCGCCATGTTCGGCCAGCATGATGACGACCGGGTCGCTGCGCGGATAATGTTCGGCGCCGCACGACGGGCACTGCCGCGACCAGCCGCCGCGATTGGGCTGGGTCAGCGCTCCGCAAACCGAACAATGGCCATGGCGCCGGTGCCAGTTGGCGAGGCTGAGGGCAGCGGCGAAGATCGGGGCTTCGTCGGCCCGCAACTGGCCGAGCAGCGCAAAATGGGCCGATGCCGTGATCGGAACCGTGCCGTCGGGAAGCGTGGAAAAACGCGGCTCGCCCTGGTCGAAACCGAGGAACAGCGGCTCGTCGCCCGCGAGCGGCAACCATGTCAGCCGTCCGTCCGGTTCCAGCTTGGGCGCGCCATTGTCCCAGGCCAGCGCCCGGGCGGCAGGGTGCGACTTCAGCGCCTCGATCTCGCCAGGCCGCGCGCGAAGGGGATCGGCCCGGTCGAGACCCGGTCCGGCGAAAAAAGGATCAGTCGGCAAGTTCATGCTTTCGTGACAAGGCGGCCTCGACCGCGCGGGCATAAAGGGTGGGAAGGCCGGCCTCGCCGATCAAGTCCAGCGGCTGCCACCAGCCGTCGCCGGCCGGTTCGGGCCGTTCGACCAAGTGCAGGTCGAGCGTGAAATGGGTGAAGCCGTGCGACACGGTGGCGAAGGTTCGTGTTGGCACGCCGTCGTGATGCCAATCGTCGCCGGGCAGGCCCGCCATCCCGCCGAGCAGCCCCTTGGCGGGCCGCCGAACCAGCCACACCGCGCCGTCGCGTGTCGTCCACCAGGCGATGCCATGGCGATGCGGCCGCGCCTTCTTCGCCTTGGGGGCGGGAAAGCGTTCCGGATCGCCGCTGGCGAAGGCGGCGCAATCATTGCTCAGCGGGCAGGCTAGGCAAGCCGGCTTTTTCGGCCGGCAGACGGTCGCACCCAGGTCCATCATCGCCTGCGCGAAATCGCCCGGGCGATCGGCCGGGGTCATTGCCTCGGCCAGTTGCCGAATTTCGGGCCGTGCTTCGGCGACCGGCCGGTCGATGCCGTAAAGCCGCGCGATGACCCGCTCGACATTGGTGTCGACCACCGCGACCTGCTCCCCGAACGCGATCGCCGCCACCGCCGCTGCGGTGTAGGCGCCGAGACCGGGCAGCTTGCGCAGTTCCGCTTCGCTGGTCGGAAAGCCGCCGCGCGCCGCGACGACGCGGGCGCAGGCGATGAGGTTGCGGGCGCGGGCGTAATAGCCGAGCCCCGCCCATTCCTGCAGCACGGCCTCCTCTGGCGCTTCGGCCAGCGCCTCGACCGTCGGCCAGCGTTCGATAAAGCGGCGAAAGCGCGGCTTTACCGTCGCCACCGTGGTCTGCTGCAACATCACCTCGCTCAGCCACACGCGATAGTGCTCGGGCGGCGGCATTCCCGGCGGGCTGCGCCACGGCAGGACGCGGGCATGGGCGTCATAATGTTCGAGAAGCTGCGTGGCAGCACTGGCGAGCATGAAAACCCTATGGCATGGTCGCCCGCTATGGCGAAATCCCCCCGTGCCGATTCAGCGACCGAAACGCCCCGCCGCGGCCATGCCCGCGCGTGCGGCGACCTGCTGGGCGACATCGCCGGGACCAGCTTCAGAAAGTTCGGCTTCATCCAGGCCTCGGTGGTCAGCCGCTGGGCCGAAATCGTCGGCGAACGCTATGCCAAGGTTTCGACCCCCGAATCGATCCGCTTTCCGGCCGGCAAGAAGTCCGACGGCACGCTCAACCTCGTCGTCGAGGGCGCGCACGCCCCGCTGATGCAGCATATGGCGCCGCTGGTGATGGAACGGGTCAACCGTTTCTTCGGTTATGAAGCGATCGCCAAGGTCGCCTTCCGCCAGGGCCGCGTCGCCGCCGCCGCCGCGCCGAAACCGGTAAGGCCTGAAGGGGCCGCCGTCCCCAAGGAATTGGGCGAGGGCCTGCGCCAGATCGCCGACCCCGAACTTCGCGCCTGCCTCGAATCGCTGGCGTCAAAGCTTGCCGGATCGACCGGCACCCCGACCGTCGAACCGGTCACGATCAAGACCATCACCCTGACATCCCGGAGTTGATTCATCCCATGACGACCAACAAGCTGATCATCGCTGCCGCCGTTCTGGCGCTTGCCGCCTGCAACAAGGACAAGGAAGCACCCGTCGGCGAAAAGGGACCGGACGTAACCGCCGCCCCGGTGCCGCCGCCGGCCAACGGCGACTGGTCGACGGTGGTCAAGGCGACGCCCGAAGGCGGCTTCGTCATGGGCAACCCCAACGCCAAGGTGAAGCTGGTCGAATATGGGTCGATGACCTGCCCGCACTGCGCCGAATTCGAAGAAAAGGGCGCCGGTCCGCTGATCGACAATTATGTAAAGAAGGGCTGGGTTTCGTACGAATTCCGCAACTTCGTGCGCGACGCGGTCGACATCACCGCGTCGGTCGTCGCGCGCTGCAACGGCGAATCGACCTTCTTCGCGCTGACCCGCGGCATGTATGCCGACCAGCGGAACTGGATGGAAAAGCTGCAGGCCGCGCCCGAAGCGCAGGCCAAGTCGCTTGAAACCATGTCCGCGCTGCAGCGGACCAGCACGATCGCCGACATGGCCGGTTTCAAGACCTGGGCGGCGCAGCGCGGCGTCCCGCGCGCCAAGCTCGACCAGTGCCTCGCCAACCAGGGCGAACTCGACAAGCTGGTGCAGGTCAATGCCGATGCCGTCTCGCAGTACAGCATCCCGGGCACTCCTACCTTCCTCATCAACGGTTCGGTGGTCGACAAGGCCGCGACCTGGGAAGCGCTGGAGCCCAAGCTCAAGGAAGCGATCGCCAGCTAAGATGGTCCAAGGGGGGTAACAGGATTTGCGCTTTCGCCGGCTGAAACTCAGC
This sequence comes from Sphingomonas jaspsi DSM 18422, assembly GCF_000585415.1. Lineage (NCBI taxonomy): Bacteria > Pseudomonadati > Pseudomonadota > Alphaproteobacteria > Sphingomonadales > Sphingomonadaceae > Sphingomonas > Sphingomonas jaspsi. The sequence goes on from NZ_KK073876.1 coordinate 809,763, forward strand.
GGGTTCAAAAGCTTCGTCGAGCCCGCCGAGCTCCGGATCCAGCCGGGGCTGACGGGCGTCGTCGGCCCCAACGGCTGCGGCAAGTCCAACCTCCTCGAAGCCATCCGCTGGGTGATGGGCGAGGCCAGCCCCAAGAGCTTGCGCGGCGGGGGGATGGAAGACGTCATCTTCGCCGGGACCGCCAGCCGCGCCCAACGCGACTTCGCCGAAGTGTCCCTGCTGATCGAGCGCGAGGGCGAGGACGGCAATTATAGCGAAAGCGAGGTCACCCGCCGGATCGAGCGCGGGGCGGGCAGCGCCTACCGGCTAGACGGCAAGGATGTCCGCGCCAAGGACGTGTCGCTGCTGTTCGCGGACGCGGCGACCGGGGCCCATTCGCCAGCGCTGGTCAGCCAGGGCCGCATCGGCGCGGTCATCGCCGCCAAACCGGTCGAACGGCGGCAGATGCTGGAAGAAGCGGCGGGGATTTCCGGCCTCCACGCCCGCCGCAAAGATGCCGAGCAGAAATTGCGCGCGGCAGAAGCCAATCTCACCCGGCTCGACGAAATGCTGTCCGACCAGGAAGCGCGCGCCGCGTCGCTGCGGCGGCAGGCGCGGGCGGCCGAACGCTATCGCGCGCTGACCGAGAAAATCCGGCTCGCCGAAGCCAAATTGCTCTACGCCCGCTGGGCCGACGCAGACCGCGCGGCGGTGAAGGCGGCGGAGGAAGCCAAGGCGGCTGAGGGCGAAGTCACGCGCCTCGGCGAAGCGATGGCCGTCGCCCAGCGCTTGCAGGAAGAAGCGGCGAGTGTGCTTGCCCAGCGGCGCGACGCATCGGTTGCGGCGCGCGAGGCGGGGCGCAACCTCGCCCACCAGCTCGCCACCGCCCGGGCCAAGCGCGACACGGTCGTCCGCCGCCTCGCCGAGCTGGAACGGCTGGCGCAATCGCTGGCGGCCGAGACGGCGCGCGAGCAGGCGTTGAAGGCCGATGCAGCCAAGGCGATGGACGCGCTCGACCGGGAGCGCGACGAAATCGAAACCCGGCTTGCCGATGCCGAAACCGTCGCCGTCCGTATCGCGCAGGAACTGACCGCCGCCGAAGCTGCATCGCGCGAGGCGGAGGCCGCGCTGGCTGCGCTTCTCGCCAAGGAAGCGGCAATGCGCGCCGAACGGCGGGTCGCCGACGCGGCGGTCGATTCGGCGCGCAGCCAGTCCGCGCGTATCGCTGCCGATCGCGACCGGCTAGCGGCGCAGCTCGCGGGCCTTGGCGACGGCCAGAGCGAACGTGCGGCCATCGAAGAGGCGCAAAAGGCCGGCGAAAGGGCCGCGAAAGAATTGGCCGAAGCCGAAGCCGCGATGGCGACGGCGGAAACAGCGCGCGCCGAGGCCGCCAGCGCACGCGACGAAGCGGAAAGCGCGCTCGCCGCAGCCCGGGCTGCTTTGTCGGCGGCCAAGGCCGAACGTGACGCGCTGGCCCGTGCTCTCGCCCATGGCGGCGGAGCGGCGCTGAGCGAATTGAAAGCCAAGCCGGGCTATGAACGCGCGCTAGCGGCGGCGCTGGGCGAAGATATCGAAGCGGTGCTGGGCAAGGACGGCCCGCGCCGCTGGGAAGGCAGCGAGGCGCAGGCAGGCGATCCCCCGCTTGCGTCCGGCCTCGACAGGCTGATCGACCATGTCGAAGCGCCCGCCGCATTGCGCCGCCGCCTCTCGCAGGTCGGCGTGGCGGACAGCGACAGCGGCCAGCCGCTCGCCGTCGGCCAGCGCATCGTCACCCGCGACGGCGTGATGCGGCGCTGGGACGGCTTCGTCAGCGTCGGTGGCGGCGCGGCGGCGGCCGAACGGCTGATGCGCGCCAACCGCCTTGCCGAAATCGACAAGCAATTGCCGGGGCTAGAAGGCGCGGTTGCCGAGGAGCAGGGTGCCCGCGACGCCGCCGCCGTAGCGGTCGAAACCCACCGCCGCGAAGCCGAACAGGCCCGGCAAGCAGCAGCCCAGGCCGAACGCGCCCAGCGCGACGCGGCGCGGGCAGGGGACAGCGCCGCCACCGCGCTCGAACGGCTCGACGGTCAGCGCGCTGGTCTCGAAGAGCGACAGGCAGACCTCCGACCCTTGATCGAGGCGGCCGAGGAAGCGGTCGCGGCGGCAGCCCGTTCGCTCGCCGCGCTGCCCGACCCCGACGCCATGCGGCACGAGGTCGACGACGCCCGCGCCAAGGCCTCGGCGGCTGGCGAGGCGGTTGCCGATTGCCGCGCCCGATCCGCCACCCGCGCCCGCGAAACCGCCGCAGACCGCGAGCGCCACGCCGCCGCCGGTCGCGAAAAGGGCGAATGGCGCGCGCGTTCGCTGCAGGCCGAGCAACGCCTCGCCGAAACCGCCGGTCGTGCCATGGCGCTGGAGGAAGAGCAGGAAGAGCTGACGGGCGAGCCCGAACGCCACGCCGCCGAAATCGAGCGGCTGGAAAAGGACAGCGCCGCCAGTGAAGCCGAAGTCGCCAAGGCCGCCGATGCCGAGCGCGACGCGCAGGAAGCCGTCGGTATCGCCCAGCGCGCGCTGGCCCAAGCGGGGGAAGCATTTGCCCTAGCCCGCGAGTCCCGCGCCGGGGCCTCGGCCCGCGCCGACGCCCAAGTTGCCCGCCGCCAGGAATATGCGCAGCGCTGCGGCGAACTGTTCGAATGCCCGCCGCCGCTGTTGCCCGAACGAATCGGCTTCGACGGCGACGACCTCGGCGATCCCGACGCCGAGAAGGAGACGCTCGAGCGCCTCACCGCCGAGCGCGAACGGATCGGGCCGGTCAACCTCGTCGCCGAACAGGAGCTGGCCGAACTCGACACCAGCCGCGAAGCCAATGTTGCAGAGAAAGAGGAGCTGGCGCAGGCCATCGCTCGGCTGCGCGGGTCGATCGGCAGCCTCAACCGCGAAGGCCGCATCCGCCTGCTCGACGCCTTCGAGAAGGTCGACGCCCATTTCCGCAGCCTGTTCAGTACGTTGTTCGGCGGTGGCGAAGCGCATCTGGAACTGGTCGAAAGCGACGATCCGCTCGAGGCCGGGCTCGAAATCATGGCCCAGCCGCCGGGTAAGAAGCTGCAGTCACTGACCCTGTTGTCGGGCGGCGAGCAGGCGCTGACCGCGGTGGCGCTGATCTTCGGCCTGTTCCTGACCAACCCAGCGCCGATCTGCGTGCTCGACGAAGTCGACGCGCCGCTCGACGATGCCAATGTCGAACGATTTTGCGACCTCCTCCAGCGGATGAGCGGCGAGACCGACACCCGCTACCTCATCGTCACCCATAATGCGGTGACGATGAGCCGGATGGACCGCCTGTACGGCGTCACCATGATCGAGCGCGGCGTCAGCCGGCTGGTCTCGGTCGACCTCGGCGGGGCGGAGGAATTGCTGGCCGCCGAATGAACGAGGCGCTTCCCAGTTATACCGATGCCGAGGTCAAGGCCGCGCTGCTCGCCGCGGGCGCATCGGGCACCATCTATTCGCTAGTCATGCCCGAAAGCGAGGCGGCGTTCGAAGCGGTGCTCGACCGCGACCGCGGCGGCTTGCTCGACCTGTACCGCGAAGCGTGGACGCAGAAGCAGGACGCAATGCACCGCGACTATTTCGACCTGTGGGTCGGCTGGTCGCGACCCGCGCTCGACTGGTCGCCGGACGCCTTTCCGTTCCGCTATCCCACCGCCGGGGCGAGCGAAGGCATCGTCAAGCTGATGGCCGAATATCTGGGCGATTGCCGCGCCGCAGGACGGGTGCCGCAGGTCCATATCTTCGATGGCGACTATGAAGGTTTCCCGGCCTTTGCCGCTTCGCTCGGCATCGCGGTGGTGCGGCACCCGCGGGAGGAATGGCAACGGGTCGCCGCCGCAGCCGTTCCCGCTGGCGCCCAATTCTGGATCAGCCAGCCGAGTGCGATCGACGGGATCGTCTGGCCGCATTTCGACGCCTTTGCTGCGGCGCTCGCGGCGTCGCAGCCTACGGCCGAACTGGTTCCTGATCTTACCTATGTCGGCAGCGTTGCGCGGGACTATCGCATACCGCTCGCTGCGCCCAACATCCGCGCCTTCGTGATGAGCCACAGCAAGCCGTTCGGTGGCTATTACCATCGCGTTGGCGGCGTCTTCGCCAAGGAAGAGCGACCCAGCCTGTTGGGCAACCGCTGGTTCAAGAACCTCTTGTCGCTGGCCTGGGGCAGCGAAATGATGCGTCGCCACGACGTGTATGATCTTCCGCGAAAGTATCGGCCGGTCCAGGAGGAGGCGGCCGGCCGCGTAGGCGCGGCGCTGGGGATCGAGTTGCAAGCGGCCGACGTCAACCTGCTGGCGACCGCGCCGTGGTGCGAGGGGCTCGGCCAGCCGCTAGCCAGCGTCGGCCGCGGCAGCGGCAGCGAAAAGGTCGTGCGGCTGTGCGTGACGGCGGCGATGGCCAGCCTGATCGATCCCGCGCTTGCGCCATCGACCGCGCCCGATTTGCTCGCCCGCTGGAAAGGCATGGCATGAAACTGGATTCGATCGTTCGCCTGACCGACCGCGCGGACATCCACGATTATGTGATGAGCCTGTGGAGCGACAGTCCGATCCGCCGCAGCCATGCCGAGGGCGGACTGGTTCACCGGGTCATCGACCGCTTCGCCCGCATGCCGCGCTTCTTCTTTGCGCCATCGGAGCAGGCGATCGAATGGACCCACTTTTCGCCTTGGTGGGGCGGAATCCTGCTCTGCGACTACGACAACCCGGTCATCCGCGACCTGCGCTACCTGCATGAAATCTTCCACGCCGCGACGATGCCCTATGTCCGCGATGCCAATGCCCCGACCTTCGAAGCGATGAATTTCCGCAACGAGCGCGAGGCGAGCAGCTTCACCGAACTGGCCATCTATTGCGAGTTGCCCGATCTGCGGCCCATCGCTTTCGACCATGTGATCTTCGCGGATCGATTCCTGTTCCCCAACGGCGACCGGACCAGCCTTGATCCGGAGTGGGCGGCGCGATGGAAGGAGGATAGGGGCCTCGCCTTCCAGGCGCTGATGTACGAACGGGCCAAGGTCATCCTCGCCAGTGACGAGGAAATCGATCCCGACGACCCACAGATCGTGTGGTTGCGTCGATATGGCGAGCAGGGCGCGGCCTGGGTGCGGATCTGGAGCGACCGTTTTCGCGACGTACAGCATGCCATGCTCGACCTCGAACGGCGCAGCCGCGACGGCGATCGCAGGGGCGCGCTTGACGCCCATCTCGATTGGCTTCTGGATGACTCGCGCACCGACCGCAGCACTGTCCCCTTCCGGCATGAAGCGGAAAGGTTCCGTACCACCTTCGACGATCTTATTCGGGTCTATGACGAAGCGATGCGCGCCCGCCACCAGACTGCGGTCAGCGGGAGAGGCGAAAACTGATCATATTCGCTATTGCGAATGACTATCAGTAACGATAATAGAGCCCTGCCAAAGTGTCCGGGTAGGGGAAGTTTTCGTGTTTCGTCCGTCGTTGTTCGCCATGCTCGCCGCAACCACCATGCACGGCGCACCCGCGCCGGCCCAAGCTGCGTCGAACGAAGAAGAACTGAAGCTGGCGATGGTCGATACGGTGGTCGTGACCGGAAGGCGCGACGGCTATGACCAGCACTCCACGTCGACCGCAACCAAGACCGACACCCCGCTGAAGGACGTGCCGCAGGCGGTCAGCGTGGTCACCGCCGAACAGATTGCCGATCAGGGGCTGCGCTCGGTCACCGACGTGCTGCGCACCGTGCCTGGCGCGACGGTCGCTTCGGGCGAAGGGCATCGCGACCAAATCCTCCTGCGCGGCCAGAACAGCACCGCCGACTTCTTCGTCGACGGCATCCGCGACGACGTCCAATATTATCGCGGCCTCTACAACCTTGAACGGGTCGAGGTGCTGAAGGGCCCTAACGCCATGATTTTCGGCCGCGGCGGCGGCGGCGGCATCGTCAACCGCGTCACCAAAAAGGCAAGCGACCGCAATTTCGTGCGCGGCGCGACGGGCCTCGACAGCCATGGCGGCTGGTTCGTCGGCGGCGATGGCAACGTGCGACTGGCCGACGGCCTCGGCGCCCGCCTCAATGCCACCTATGAAGATTTCAGCAGCTTCCGCGATCATGTCGACGGTCACCGTTTCGCGATCAACCCGACGCTGGGTTGGGACCTTGGCGACGAGACCCGCATCGACCTGTCGTACGAATATAACCACGACCGCCGCACCGTCGATCGCGGCATTCCGTCGCTGAACGGTCGACCGCTAAAAGGTGCACAGGACGATTTCTTCGGCGACCCGGACGTCAACAAGAGCCGACTCGACGCGCATGTCGTCGATCTTTCGGTCTCGCACCGCTTCAGCGACAGCATCCGCTGGTCGGGCAAGGCGCGCTATGGCGATTATGACAAGGCCTATGCCAATGCGCTGGCGGCGACCCCGGTTCAGGCCGACGGCACCGTGGGGATGGAAGCCTATCGTTCGACCAACAAGCGCCAGTCGCTGCTGATCCAGAACGACTTCATCGCCGACTTCGCGACCGGCCCGGTCCGTCACACGCTGCTGTTCGGCGTCGACTATGCCAACCAGGACAGCCGTGCGACGCGCCAGCAGGGCTATTTCGATGCCTCGCCAACCGCCGTCAATTCGCGTCGTCGCCTGTTCGTGCCGATCGCCAGCGCCGACGACCTGCCGACGATTACTTTCCGCGACGGCGCCACCGCCGCCACCGACGGCAGCACCGACGCGGTTGCCTGGGGCGTCTATGTCCAGGACCAGGCCAAGATCGGCGAGCATGTCGAGCTGGTCGCGGGCCTGCGCCGCGACTGGTTCAGCCTCGATTATCGAAACAATGTGAACGGCCAGAAGCTTTCGCGCGACGATGCGCTGTGGTCGCCGCGCCTCGGCCTGGTGCTGAAGCCAAACGAGAACGTCTCGGTTTACGGCAGCTGGTCGAAGAGCTTCTTGCCGCAATCGGGCGACCAATTCTCTTCGCTCGCTGCGACCACCGCGGCGTTCGAGCCGGAGGAATTCCGCAACCGCGAAGTCGGGGTGAAATGGGCGCTCGCGCCGCGGCTCGACCTCACGCTTGCCGCCTATGTCCTCGACCGCAGCAACACCCGCGCGATCGACAACAGCGGCAATACGGTGCTGAGCGGCGAGCAGCGTTCGAAGGGGATCGAGGCCAGCCTGTCGGGCAAGGTCAACGACCGACTGTCGATCGCCGCATCGGCTGCGCTGCAGCGCGCCCGTTACCGTACCACCAGCACCGCCGGGGCGGCGGGCAACGACGTCGCCAGCGTGCCGCACTTCACCACCTCGGTCTGGGGCCGCTACGATTTCGACCAGCGGTTCGGCGTCGGCGCAGGCGTCTATCACCAGTCGAAATTCTACGCCTCGTCGTCCAACGCGGTGAAGGTCCCGGGCTATACCCGCATCGATGCGGCGGCCTACATCGGACTGACCGACTATGCCGAGCTCCAGCTCAATGTCGAAAATTTGCTGGGCAAGGATTATATCGGCCTCACCCATACCGACAATAATCTGACCCCCGGCGCACCGCGCACGCTGCGCGGCACGGTCCGCTTCAGCTTCTAGGCCACTAGCGCCTCTGCACGGTCGCGGACGCGTTTGAGGTCGTCGATGAAGCGCGCATGCTCCAGCGTGCGTGCGCTTTCGTCGGGCAGGCGCAGTAGGTAGCTGGGGTGGACGGTGATCCACGCTTCGCTGCCGTCGGAGAGGCTTAGCGGCTGGCCGCGATTGGCGCCGACGGCCATCACCTTGCCGAACAGGCTGCGCGCTGCGGTTGCGCCCAGCGCGACGGTCAGCGGCGGGCGGACGATCTCGCGCTCCCGCTCCAGCCACCAGCGGCAATGCTGGATTTCGCCGGCGTTGGGGCTTTGGTGAAGCCGCCGCGGCCCGCGCTGGATATATTTGAAATGCTTGACCGCGTTGGTGACATAGGTTTGTCGCCGGTCGATCCCTGCCGTCACAAGCGCTTGATCGAACAGCTCACCCGCCGGGCCGACGAACGGGCGACCGGCCAGATCCTCCTGGTCCCCCGGCTGTTCGCCGACGAACATGATCCGCGCGTCCAGCGGTCCTTCGCCGAACACCGTTTGCGTCGCGCAGCGGTGGAGGTCGCAGCGGGTGCAGCGCATCGCGTCGGCGCGCAGCGCGGCCCACGCTGCGTCGGCGTTGCTCGGCGGGGGTGCGGGCATCGCCGCGCTGCGCTCGATCATCGCCGCTTCGCGCGCCTGCGCACCCGCCAGCAATTCGCCGACCAGCGCGGTCTCCGGCATGTTGGCCCAATATTTCTTGGGCATTTCCTTCAGCATCGCCTTCACCTTGACCCGCGCCGGGTTGAAGATGTTGGCATAATAGGTCTTCCACGCCTCCTCGGTCGGATCGCCGTCGGGCGCGTCGGCGCGCGTCGCCCCGGGGCCTTCGCTGACCCGCTCGCCGTCCCAGTGGATCGACAGTTCGGGTGTCAGGATCGACCAGTGCATCCCGGCGAAGCGGCGGACAAAAAAGCCCGCTTCGCGCCGGACGATGTGATGGTCGGGTTCGAAAAATGCGACGAAGCGCGGCTTGCCGTGATCGCCCTCTACCTCGCGGAAACGAACGAAGGCATGCATCTTGTGCGCGTCGCGCCGCACTTCCTTCGCCAACTTTTCCAGCCGATCGACGAGCGGATCCGCGCGATCCTCCATCGCCCGCCGATTGCCGCGGATCTTCATCAGCAGGCGATACAGCAGCGCGAACCGCTCGGGATCGGAATGGCAGATGGCGGCCTTGGCCAAGGCGACAAAATCGCGGGGGACGGCAAAGCTGGCACCGGCTTCGGGCGGCGCAGCGCCGATGGCGAACAATTCGCCGTCCTCACCGTCGACCTGCCAGCTGATCGCATCGGGGGAAACGCCCGCTTCGGCCAGCCCGCGCGCGGCGTCGCGCCAGCCGTCGAAATCGTCAGGAGTGGAAAGGCGGACGTGGAACCGCTGCCGGGTCGCGTCCGCCAATCCCATCAACCGATCTTTTCGTTGATCTTCTCGTCGCAGCCAGCTTCGGCGCGTTCGATTTCCTGCGGCTTCTGCGCCTCGAATTCGGCGGTCAGCTCGACCGCCCGCTCTTCGCCAATGTCCTTCAGCGCGTCGGTGAAGATCGTCTCTTCCTCTTCCTTCAGGTGGTTGAGATATTCCTTCTTCAGCGTCGCGAACTTGTTGAGCCAGCCGGACGAGGCCATGTCCATCTCGTCGAGCTCCTTGAACAGATTCTCGATCTCGTGATGGTCCTTCGCCGCATGCTGGGCATAGGCGCGCATCTTACTCTCGCCCATCAGGTCGTGGTACAGCGTCAGCTCTTCGGTCGCCGCATGGGCGGTCGCGTCGGTCTTGAATTCGGCGAACAGGGCCTGGCGGTCGTCGCTATCGCCGGTCGTTTCCTCGATCTTCGCGATGAGGTCGCGGTGCTTGTCGTGATCGGCCTTCAGCCGTTCGAAAATATCGGTCGCCATAGAAAGTCTCCTTCGCCCCGCTCAACGCGTCAGGCGGCGAACAGGTCCAATTGCTTGGCCTTGGGCGCCACCAGCAGGCGCAGGTCGGCGCGATCGGTCAGCAATGTCGGGCGCCAGTCGGAGGTCACGATGAAGGGACGGACCTTGGCGATGCTGACCGTCAGCCGCGCGACATCGTCGAGCGTGATCGATCGCCAGCGACGGCTTTTGAGGATCCGGCCGACCGCCTTGGTCCCGAGGCCCGGAACGCGCAGCAACTGCTCCTTGGTCGCGCGATTGACGTCGACCGGAAAGCTTTCGCGAAACTTCAACGCCCAGGCGAGCTTGGGATCGATGTCGAGCGGCAGCATCCCGCCATCGGTCGCCGCGACCACTTCCTTCGGCTTGAACCCGTAAAAGCGCATCAGCCAGTCCGACTGATAGAGCCGATGTTCGCGCATCAAAGGCGGACGCTTCAGCGGCAGCACCGCGCTCGGCGAGGGGATCGGTGAAAAGGCGCTGTAATAGACCCTGCGCAGGCGGAAGCGGTCGTAAAGCTGGCTCGCCCGCATCACGATCGCGCCGTCGTCGGCGGCATCGGCGCCGACGATCATCTGGGTCGATTGGCCCGCCGGCGCGAATTTCGGCGCGTGCTTGAAGCGCTTGCGATTGTCTTTCCCCTCTTCGATCGCGCCCTTCATGTTCTTCATCGCGCCTTCGATCTGGGGCACGCTCTTTTCGGGCGCGAGGTCGATGAGGCCGCGCTCGGTCGGCAGCTCGACGTTGATCGACACGCGGTCGGCGAACAGGCCCGCCTGCCGCACCAGTTCCGAGTCGGCGTCGGGAATGGTTTTGAGGTGGATATAACCGCGGAAGTCATGAACCTCGCGCAACTGCCGCGCGACCTCGACGATCTGCTCCATCGTATAGTTGGACGAGCGGATGATGCCCGACGACAGGAACAGGCCCTCGATATAGTTGCGCTTGTAGAAGGCGAGGGTGAGCTGGACGATTTCTTCGACCGTGAAGCGCGCGCGGCGGACGTTCGAGCTCTTGCGATTGATGCAATAATGGCAGTCGAAGATGCAGCTGTTGGTCAGCAGGATCTTCAGCAGCGAAATGCAGCGCCCGTCCGGCGCATAGGCGTGGCAGATGCCCATGCCTTCGGTCGAGCCGATGCCACCGCTGCGGCTGTCGCGTTTGCTCGTGCCCGACGAGGCGCAGGACGCGTCATATTTCGCCGCATCGGCGAGAATCGCGAGCTTCTGGCGCGTGTCGAGCTGGGCCATGCGTTCACTTTACGTTCCCGCTTCGAAAAGTCGAGACCGCTAGCCGACACAAGCGCGCAACTCAGCGCAGGATGAGCGTTTCCGCCGCGGCGTAGCGCCGGGCAATCTCGCTTGCGGGTACCCGCCGCCCCTGGTCGATCCAGTCACGCAGCAACGACAGGAACCCAGCCGCCAGCAGCGATGCGATCGTCCGCCGGTCGGTCGTATCCAGTGCGGGCCGCCGCGCTTCCAGTCGCTGCTCGGCGACGCGGCGCAGCGCCTTTTCTCCGGCCAGCGACATGGCCGGGAAGTTGCGGTTGGTGGCCAGCCGGTCGGCACCGGCACCGGCGGCGGCGACATGGTCGAGGATCGATCCGACGGGAAGGATCGCCTCGCTCCGCTCCCCGTCGCCGCGCGCGAAATGCTCCAGCATGTCGGCGAAGCTGCGCGCCAGATAATCGTCGAGGCCCTGATAATGGGCGTAGAAGGTCGATCGGGCGATCCCCGCCTCGCGCGCAAGGTCGCCGACGCGAATATCGTCGATCGCGCGCAACCCGCCGAGCCGCAGCAGCGCCTCGCCAAGCCGCATCCGCGTTTCGCGCGCGCGCCGATCGATCTGGCCGTTCATGGACAGCGGGCCCCCTTTCGTCCGGCATCATGGGCTGATCGCCGCGGTCCGCGCAAGCTAGTCCTTGGGCCTCAACAACGGGGAACAATCATGACCAATTGGATCTGGGGCGGGCGGGCGCTGATCGCCATCGCCATCGCCACCATCATTACCTTCATCGTCCATCCGGTGCGCGGCGGCGACCATATGGTGGGCGCGTTCGATGCCAATGTGCTGACCCATGGCTTCGCCCTGATGTTCGTGCCACTGATCGCGTTCGGAAGCTACGCCTTTGCCGAATCGCTGGGCCTTGACCGTCCGGTCGTGCGCCTGGCACTGACCTTCAACCTTCTCGCGGTGGCACTGATGGCCATTGCGCCGCTGATTTCGGGGTGGGTGACCATGGCCGGTTTCGAACTCAGCGAGGAAGCGGGGCATCTCTCGGCACTGCTCAATCAGGCGATGGACCGCGGCTATGTCTGCTACAGCGCGGTCGCCATGCTGCTCTACGGCTTCGCGATCGATCGCCGTCGCATTGGATTTCGAATCCTCAGCTGGGTGGCGGGTGCGCTGCCGCTTGCCTGGCTCGCCAGCGGCCTGTTCGCACCGCATGTCCATGCCATGCTGATCCTCGCCTTCCTGCAGGGAAGCTGGTTCATCGTCGCCGGGCGCAGCCTGACGCAGGCTTCAGCCGAATAGCCAGTCGCCCAGCAACCGCCCGAACGGGAGGGTGAAGAACCCGGCCACCAGCAGGGCGCCCAGGACCATGCCGCGCACCGCAGACTTGTGGCGCGCGGCATCGTGCCGGCGTGCGGCCAGGATGATCACCGGCACCTGGATGATGGTCCAGATCGACAGCAGGTGGATGATCGAAAAGCCGCCGCGATTGATGCCGCGGATGAACAAGGTGTCGATGGCGGTCAGGAACATGGCGCCCGCCCAGACCCATCCCAGCCGCCGGTGCAGCCGGTCGCCGCGCCGCCGCAGCAGCATGACCGGCGTCAGCACCATCGCCACCGCGATCGTTGCAAGGTGGAACCAGATGACAGCCGGGATTCGCGCCCAGTCGTCATGCCCGCGCGCGACAGCAAGGGCCAGCACCACCGCCATCGCCACCGCGCCGGCGGCGAGCAGCCGATCGAATGGCGTGACAGCCAGCGGCGAATGCCGGATCGGCGAATTGGCGGCAGTGGCCATGATATTTCCCCCCGTTTCGGAATTGACCGACAGGCCGCCTCCGCTGCCATGCTACCACGGTCATGTTACGGTCCAAGCCCCGATTCCACCGTTAGTCGAACAGGCTTTGCCTACGCGGTCCGCGCGCCTAGTCTCCCGCCCAACAGGGAGGCTCATCATGACCATTCGTACCGTGCTGCTCGCCGCAACCATGCTCGCCGCTACGCCCGCGCTCGCCGCGCCGGTCGACGATTTCAAGCGGCTGCAGGACGATTATTGGGCCGCCTATCTGAAGGACAATCCGGCGACCGCGACCTCCGTCGGGGTCAGCACCTACGACCGCGAACTGGGGACGTTTACGCTGGCCGAAATGGACCGCCAGGCGGCGGAGGCAAAGGCGTTCCTGACCCGCCTCGACGCGATCCCGCTGTCGTCGCTGCCGCCGTCGGAAAAGGCCAATTACGCCATCCTCAGGGACAATCTGCAAAGCCAGATCACGGCCAACGGGTTCGGCCAGCGGCAGGTCAACTATTCGATCCTCGGCAGCGTTCACAGCGGCCTTGCCGGGATGGGCGAGGGCCAGCCGTTCCGCACCTATGCCGACTATGACAACTACCTCGCGCGCATCGCCCACGTGCCGCAGGTCATGGCCGACTATTCGGCGATGAGCGTCAAGGCGGCCAGGGAAGGTTATACTCAGCCGTGCGTCGCGATGGTCGGTTTCGACCAGACCATCACCGGCGTCATCGCTGCCGATCCCGCCAAGTCGCGCTTCTACGCACCCTTCGCGACCGACAAGCCTGCCAGCGTCACCGACGCACAATGGGCCGACCTGCAGGCGCGGGCCAAGGCGCTGATCGCAGGCAAGATAAACCCCAGCTACCAGGCCTTCGCCGCGACCTACGACCGCGACATCAAGGGCCGTTGCCGCACCAATGCATCGATCTCGTCGATGCCGCAGGGCAAGGACTATTACGCCTTCCAGGTCCGCCAGCAGACGACGACCAACCTCACGCCCGACCAGATCCACGACATCGGATTGCGCGAGGTCGCGCGCATCCGCGCCGAGATGGTCGAAGTCGCGAAAAAGGCCGGCTTCGCCAGCCGCGAGGCGATGATCGCCGATATGCGGACCAATCCCAAATATTATGCCAAGACGCCCGAAGAGCTGATGGCCGCCGCCTCGCGCATGGCCAAGATCATCGACGGCAAGATGCCCAGCCTGTTCACCCGCCTGCCGCGGCTGCCCTACGGCGTGAAGGAGATCCCTGCCGAAATCGCCGCCGGCACGACCACGGCCTATTACAATCCGGGCAGCCCCGACGCGGGCCTTGCCGGCTTCTATTTCGTCAACACCTCGAAGCTCGATCAGCGCCCGTTGTGGGAGCTTCCGGCGCTGACCGTCCATGAAGCAGTGCCCGGCCACCACATGCAGATCGCGACACAGCAGGAACTCGACACGCCGGCGTGGCGCAAGGCGACGGCATTTTACACCGCCTTTGTCGAGGGCTGGGGCCTCTACTCCGAACGGCTCGGCATCGAAATGGGCATCTACGACACGCCGCAAAAGAACATGGGCCGGCTAAGCTACGAAATGTGGCGCGCCTGCCGCCTGGTCGTCGACACCGGGATCCATGCCAAGGGCTGGACAAAGGAGCAGGCGGTAGCCTTCATGAAGGACAACAGCGCGCTGACCGATGCCAACATCGATGCCGAAGTGAACCGCTACATCAGCAATCCCGGCCAGGCGCTGGCGTACAAGCTGGGCGAACTCAAAATCCGCGAACTGCGCGCGCGGGCAGAAAAGGAACTCGGGGCCAAGTTCGACCTGCGCCGGTTCCACGATGCCGTGCTGGGGCAGGGTGCCTTGCCGCTCGACGCGCTGGACACGCAGATCAACGACTGGATCGCGGCGGAAAAGGCGAAGGGGTAGGCGTTAAGGCCTATCCCAATCACTCCTCGGGCGCAGTGTCGGCTTGGTTTTGCTCGCCGCGTTCGTTGAACGCTTGGGCAATGATCTGCTGGTTGCAGCCGGTAAAGCCGCCCGGGCCGACCGGGGAGCAGCTGTTGATGCCGTTCTTGCCGTAGGTTTCGAGCGCGATGGCGCGATTGGCCCAGCTCTGGCGCGATTGCAGCGAGCCGGTCGTGCGCAGCTTTTCGGGAATGCGGTAGCGTTCGGCCTCGGGCTTGCGGGCGCAGACGACCACTTCGTCATCGGTCGATCGCGGGCACGGATCGGTGCCGTAGACGATGATTTCGCTGATCTTGGCGCCGCTCTGGGCCTGCGCGGGCGCGACCGGAGCCAAAGCGGGAATCGCCAGCACGGCGGCGGTCAGGGTGAGGGACAATTTGCTCATTTCACTCGTCCTTTGCTCTGGTTCCAGCGCATGAAGCCCGCGGCCGGTTCCGTCATATCCTCTTCGACAGGGCGATGGCGACCCGGCATCCCGCGCGGATTGCGGCAGTCAGCACCGGATAAGCGATGGCCTGCTGCGCGCCATGTTCGCGGGCAGTTTCGCGATGCTCCAGCTCCTCGGCCTGGAAATCGGCGATGTCCGCCGCCAGTTCCGGATCGCTGTCGCCCAGTTCGGCCAGTTGTTCAGCGTAATGGCGGTCGATCTCGGTCTCTACCGCGTCGGTGCAGGCCATTGCCGCCTTTTCGCTGATCAGCGCGGTCGCGGCGCCGAGCGCGAACCCCGCGACGTTCCAGATCGGCTGCAGCGCGGTCGGGCGCACGCGGCGTTCGGCCAAAAGGTGGTTGAACCGCTTCAGATGACGCTCTTCCTGCGCCGCCATGCGCGCGATCTGATGCGCTGCGGGGCTGCCGCGGCCGAGGACCGCCAGCTGGCCGGCATAGATGCGGGTCGCGCCATATTCGCCGGCCTGGTCGACGCGCAGCATCGATTCAGTGGCGGGCTTTTTCTGGCCGGGCTGCCAGCGGCTCATGCGCTTTTCCGCAAGGCCAAAACAGCGATAACCGCTGCCGAGGTAAGCGAGACGATCGCGTTCCAGCCGGCGATCGAAATACCGAACAGCGACCAGGGAATTTGGTCGCAGCGGATCAGCGGCTGGTTCATCAGCTCGTCCAGCGTCATCGCACCGCCCGCCGTGCAAGTGGTGAGGCCCTCCCACCATTTCTGCTCGACCCCGGCGTGGAAGACGCCGATCCCGCCCGAGATTGCGATTGCCAGCGCCGCCAGCAGGACCAGCGGACGCGCCTTTGCCGGGCCCACGGCGAAGGACGCCAGTGCGATCAGGATGGCGGCGAAATGCGGATAACGCTGCCACCAGCACATCTCGCACGGCGGCAGGCCGCCGACATATTGGAATAGGTAAGCGCCGCCGATCAGCGCCGCCGGCACCAGCAGCGCCAGCAATCGCGCCTGCTTCAGGCGCACCGTCGAGGCGTCGCGCGGCGGGGCCAGCATCAGCGCGTCGCCACCTTCGCCGGCGCGGCCGCGGGCGGCGCCAGCCGCTTCAGCGTCTTCAGGGCGTAGTCGAGCTGGAAGTCCTTGACGCCCTTCTTCTCAAGCTCTTCCGCCGTGGCGGTGAAGCGCGGATCGGACGTCGTATCTTCTTCCAGCACGTCGTCCTTGATGTTCGCCTGGCTCAGCAGGTGGCGGCGAAGGTCCGCTTCGCGAAGCCGCGGCCGCTTCTTGGCGAAATCGGGGTCGCTCAGCTGCGGCACGGCAATGTCGGGATCGATCCCGCCCGCCTGCACCGACCGGCCCGACGGCGTATAATAGCGCGCGGTGGTCAGGCGCAGCGCGGCCTGCGGCCCCATCTGCACCACCGACTGGACCGAACCCTTGCCGAAGCTGCGCTCGCCCATGACGATCGCGCGGCGATGATCCTGCAGCGCGCCGGCGACGATTTCGGCCGCCGAGGCGGTGCCGGCGTCGACCAGAATGATGATCGGCTTGCCATGCGACAGGTCGCCCGGCTTGGCATAGAAGCGCTCGATATCGCTCGGGTCGCGGCCGCGTTCGGACACGACCTCGCCCTGCTCGAGGAAGGCGTCGCTGACCTCGACCGCCTGGTCGAGCAGCCCGCCCGGATTGTTGCGCAGGTCGATGATATAGCCGGTGGCCTTGCCGCCCGTCGCCTGGTCGATGCTGATCAGCGCTTCACGCGTCAGCGCGCCGGTGTTGGCCGAAAAGCCATTGATGTTGATGACGCCGACATTGTCCTTGACCTCCCACTTGACCGGCTTCAGCTCGATCTTCTCGCGGGTGACCTTGACGTCGAACGGCGCGTCGCGGCCGGGGCGGACGATGGTCAGCTTGACCGTCGTGCCCGGCTTGCCGCGCATCTTGTCGACCGCCTCGTCGAGCGAATAGCCGTAGAGGAATTCGCCATCGATATGGGTGATATAGTCGCCGGCCTTGACCCCGGCGCGGTCGGCCGGGCTGTCTTCGGTCGGGGCGATCACCTTCACCGCGCCGTCTTCGGTCGACACGGTCAGGCCCAGCCCGCCGTAATTGCCTTCGGTGGTGGTTCGCAGCTGGGCGAAATCCGCGGCCTCGGCATAGCTCGAATGCGGGTCCAGCGCCGACAGCATGCCGTCGATCGCGCCCTTGATCAGCGTATGGTCGTCGACCTTGTCGACATAATTTTCGCGGACCCGTTCGAAGACGCTGAAAAATGTTTCCAGCTCTTTCTGGGTGTTGCTTTCGGATGCGGCCATCGCGGTGGTCGCGATCGGCACCAACGACAGCGCGCCGACCAGGGCCAGCGGCGGAAGCAGGTTCGACAGGCGTGACTTGGTCATGATTCCCTTTAAGGCTCCTTGCCGCCCAGCCTAGCGGGCTTTCCCGGCATTGGACAGCGGTACAGATGAAGCTGCGATGAAGGCAGGCGATTTTGGCACGCCCTTGTCCCGAAATTCGACAGACAGCGGTCCCAGCGCGCGTCCGATCTGCTCGCCCGCCCTCACACGGCTTCCGGCCTTGAGGTCAGACGACAGGCCCAGCAGCATGGTCGACCGGCCACCGCCATGGTCGATGATCATCACCCCGTCGTAACCGCGATAGGGCGCCGCGAAGAGGATGGTACCGTCCGCCGGCGCGCGCACGGCGGCGCCGCGGTCGGTGGCGAAGGTGACCCCGCGTGCGACGATCCCGCTCGGGCTGACCGAACCCAGCCCGTCGCTCACCGGCGCGTCGACTGGAAGCATGTAGGGCAGGGGCGCACGATAAGGCTCGCCCTCCGGCCCCGCCGGTCGGGGCGGTGACAGGCCCATCGGCACCAGTTCGGCGGCCATTGCCAGCGCATTGCGCCGCAGGGCCGCGCTCTCTTCGGCGCCGGACAGCGTCTCGCTGCTCGCCAGCACGGCATCGCCCGCGACCAGCGACTGGCCGGCCAGCGCTTGTTGCCGGGCGATCGCTTGCCGCTCCAGGTCGGCGAAGCGGACGCGGCGCGATTCCAGCAGTCGCCGGTTCTCGGCCAGCGCCGTGCGTGCGTCCGCGGCCTGCCGTGCCAGCGCCGTCCGCCGGTCGAGGTCGGCACGCAGCGCGGCGCTGCGCCGTTCGATCACCGGCCGGGTCGCATCGACCAGCGCCTTTACCCGCACCAGCTCCTCCACACCGCCGCCGTCGGCCAGCACCAGCAGCGGCGGCTGGCGGCCCATCGTGACCAGGCCCGCCAGCAGCGATGCCAGCGGGGCGCGGCGCTCGGCCAACCGCCGCTCGGATAGCGCCCGTGCTGCGTTGGCAGCCCGGACTTCGGCCTCGGACTGGCTGATCCGCGCTTCGGCCTCGTCGATGGCGGCGCCCGCGGCCGCCTGTTCGCGGCGAAGGCGCGACGCCTCGTCGCCGGCCCTGGCGGCATCGCCCTCCAGCTTCGCCAGGCGGTCGGCGGCGGCCCTGGCGTCCTTGCGCGCCGCCGCAACCAGCGCATCGCTCGTCGGGATCGACGAGGTCACGGGCCCGCTGGCGGCAATGGCCATGCACGCCAGCGCCGGGAGAAGGGCCGCCGCCCGCATCAGCCTTCCCGATGATAGGGGTGGTTGGCGAGGATGCTGGTCGCGCGGAACAACTGTTCGGCCAGCATCGCGCGCGCCATCATGTGCGGCCAGGTCGCGGGCCCGAAGCTCAGCAGCAGGTCGGCGTCCGCCTTCAGCGCCTCGTCATGCCCATCGGCGGCGCCGATCAGGAAACGTGCCTCGCGCCGGCCGGTATCGCGCCAGCCTTCCAGCTTTTTCGCGAAGTCCATCGACGACAGCGGCTTGCCGCGCTCGTCGAGCACCACCGTTACCGCATTGGACGCGGCCTCGGGCAGCGTCCCGCCGCGGTCGGGCAGCTCGCTGACCTTTGTCGGCCAGCTTATCCGTTTCAGGTAGCGATCGGTCAGTTCCGCCTCCGGCGACCGACCGATCTTTCCGCGCGCGATGATGTGGAGCAGCATCGCTAGCTCAGGGCCTGTTCGTCAGGCGCCGGGCGTGGCCGTCTTGGCCGGGGCGTCGTCGCCGAACGCCCACATCCGCTCAAGATTGTAGAAGGTGCGCACTTCGGGGCGGAACAGGTGGACGATGACGTCGTCGGCATCGATCAGCACCCAGTCGGCGACCGGCAGGCCTTCGATCCGCACGATGCGGCCGAACTGCTGCTTGATCTTTTCGGCGAGCTTGGTCGCCATCGACGCGACCTGGCGCGACGAGCGGCCCGATGCGATCACCATATGGTCCGCGATCGACGATTTGCCGGCCAGCGGGATGGTCACCATCTCCACCGCCTGGTCGTCGTCGAGGCTCTTGAGGACGAGCTGGTGCAGCGCCTCCACATCGGCATCATTCGCCGCGGGTGCAGGGGGCGCAGTTACGGGATCGGCCAAGGTCACTCCTTTGGATGCACGCGCGGTGCGCCGGGATTGGCGAAACGGCGGTGCCAGTTCGGGTCGAGCGCGCGCAGGCGTGTGGCAGAGGTCCGGTCGGGCGGCAGGCGAAGGAAGATAATCGCCGGTGCACTCCAGTCCGTCCACTGCCTTGCCATGGCCGAGGGTCGGACGAATTTCCTCAACCAGCCCATCGCGCGCGCCGCGCGGGCATCGTCATCATAGCTTGGACGGCTCAGCACCGCAATCGGCACGCTCCGCACCAGGCGTCGCCAGTCCTTCCAGCGATGCAGATCGGGGATCGTATCCTCGCCCATCAGCCAGATGAAGCGGTGCATCGGCCAGCGTTTCAGCAGCGCCGCGACCGTGTCGACGGTGTAGCGGGTGCCCGCCTCGCGCTCGAAATCGCTCACTTTGATCCGGCTGCGCCGCGCCATGACCCGCGCCGATGCCAGCCGGGCGTCATAGGGTGCCATGCCCTTGGCGGGCTTCAGCGGATTGCCCGGGCTGACCAGCCACCACACTTCATCCAGCCCCAGCGCCGCCATCGCCGCCAGGCTCATCCGCCGGTGGCCGCGGTGCGCGGGGTTGAAGCTCCCCCCCAGTAGGCCGATGCGCTTGGTCATTCGCGTGTCTGGCTAGCATCCCCCCTTGGCGCGCGCCACTGCCCCGGCTTAAGAGGGCGGCTCAAGGGGGACATGATGGGCGAATTCGAAGCGATCGGTGATGTGGTGAGCGGCGGCATGCTGGGCCGGGCGGTCGAGCCGCGCGCCGGCGAAGTCGGTGCCGACGGTCACACCCACGAAACCGAATGCCTCAATTGCGGCACCGCGCTGCAGGGCGAATTCTGCCACGCCTGCGGCCAGCACGGCCATGTCCATCGCACCTTGAGCGCCTTCTTCCACGACATCCTGCACGGTGTGCTGCATTTCGAGGGCAAGACCTGGCGCACCCTGCCGCTGCTGGCCTGGCGTCCGGGCGAGCTCACCCGCCGCTACATCGACGGCGAACGCGCCAAGTTCGTTTCGCCGATGGGCCTGTTCCTGTTCAGCGTGTTCCTGATGTTCGCCGTCATCGGCTTCACCAACATCGTCCATTTCGCCGAAGCGCCCGAAGTGCGGAGCCAGATCCAGGCCGACGTGGCCAAGGACGAAGCGAAGCTGAAGGCGCTCCAGGCCGACCGCGCGGCAGCCAAGGCGGCAGGAAAATCGACCGCCGCGATCGACGATCGCATGGCCAAGGTCGAAGAAGACCTCAAGGTCGAGCGCGAAATGGTCAAGCGCGGCGTCGTCCAGGGCACGGTCAACAAGGTCAGCACCGATATCCCCGGCCCGATCGGGGAGGCCATTCGCAAGGCCAACGCCAACCCCGACCTGTTCCTCTACAAGCTGAAGTCCAGCGCCTACAAATGGAGCTGGGCACTGATCCCGCTGTCGATTCCGTTCATGTGGCTGCTGTTCCCCTTCAGCCGCCGCTTCCGCCTTTACGATCACACTGTGTTCGTGACCTATTCGCTGTGTTTCATGACCTTGCTGGCATGCGTCGCCGCGATCTTCGGCGCGGTCGGGCTTGGGCCGGTGGCGGGGCTCATGGTGCTGGTCCCGCCCGTCCACATCTATCGACAGCTGAAGGGCGCCTACGGCCTCGGCCGGTTCGGCGCGCTTTGGCGCACCGCCGTGCTCGTGGTAGTCGGCTTCGCCGTCCTGGTTGGCTTCATCATCCTGCTGGCCGCGCTAGGCCTGTTCGAATGATCATTTTCCGCAGGGGAATTTGACCGCCAGAATGCGGTTGGTCGCCTCGGTCATGTTGATCTTCGCCCGATCGGCCGCGGGGATCGCGCCCAGCCGCTGCATGAATTCGTCGGACGTCATCTTCTGCGGTCCCGGCGGCGGGCAATAACGGCGGGGCTGGCCAGCTTTTTCTGCTGCCAGACGCTGCTGTCGAGCCGCCTCGCCCGACGCCTGGCCCTCGTGCATCAGCGCCTTGATCTCGCCACCTGAGAATAGCGCCATCGCACCCTTTGCCTTTAGCGCGGTAGCGCGGCGGTGAAACTCTTCCGCATTCATCGACTGGGCCTGCGCCGTGCCCGCAACACTCACCAACGCCAACACCACCGCAACATATGCACGCATGAAAAAACCCTCCCTGCCTCTTACCGCTGGCGACCAAGGCAGGGAGGGGATGAACGCAGGTTTAACCGCGGCTCAGGCGCCGGCCGGGGCCGCTCCGCCAAGGCCGGTCTTTGGCCGCTTGGCTTTCGGGATCGACGATCCGGCGGTCGGCAGGTTGGGCTTGGTCGGCCCGCTGCGGTCGATCTTGCCGCCACCGATCAGCGTCTTGATCTCCTCGCCGGTCAGCGTCTCGAACTCCAGCAGCGCCTGGGCGATCAGGTGCAGCTGGTCGATGTTGGTGGTCAGGATATGCCGCGCCCGTTCAAGGCCCTGCTCGACGAAGCGCTTCACCTCCGAATCGATCAGCTTGATCGTTTCGCCCGACATCCGCTTCTGTTGGGGCGCGAAATAACCCGTCGGGGTCTCGTCGCCTTCGGAGAAGTCGAGCGGGCCGAGCTTGTCCGACATGCCCCATTTGGTGACCATCGCACGGGCCAGCCGGGTCGCCTGCTGGATGTCGCTCGATGCGCCCGACGACACCTTGTCGTGGCCGAAGATGATTTCTTCCGCCGCGCGCCCACCGAAGGCGACGGCGATATCGGCATGCATCTTGTCACGGTGGTAGCTGTAGCTGTCGCGTTCCGGCAGCGGCTGCACCATGCCCAGCGCGAAGCCGCGCGGGATGATGGTCGCCTTGTGGATCGGGTCGGCCGTCGGCTCATGCGCGAAGACGAGGGCATGACCGGCTTCGTGATAGGCGGTCATCTTCTTTTCGTCGTCGGTCATTGCCATCGACCGGCGCTCCGCGCCCATCATCACCTTGTCGCGCGCATCGTCGAATTCCTGCGCCGCGACCAGCCGCTTGCCGCGGCGGGCCGCCAGTAGCGCGGCTTCGTTGACGAGGTTGGCGAGGTCCGCCCCCGAAAAGCCCGGGGTTCCGCGGGCGATGGTGCGAGCATCGACGTCGGGCGCCAGCGGCACCTTCTTCATATGCACGCCAAGGATCTGCTCGCGCCCGTCGATGTCGGGACGCGGCACGACGACCTGGCGGTCGAAACGGCCCGGGCGCAGCAACGCGGGGTCGAGCACGTCGGGCCGGTTGGTCGCGGCGATGATGATGATGCCTTCGTTGGCTTCGAAGCCGTCCATTTCGACCAGCAGCTGGTTCAGCGTCTGTTCGCGCTCGTCGTTGCCGTTGCCGAGGCCGGCGCCGCGATGGCGACCGACTGCGTCGATTTCGTCGATGAAGACGATGCACGGCGCCGACCGCTTGGCCTGCTCGAACATGTCGCGGACACGGGATGCGCCGACGCCGACGAACATCTCGACGAAGTCCGAACCCGAAATGGTGAAGAAGGGCACGCCCGCTTCACCCGCGATGGCGCGGGCCAGCAGCGTCTTGCCGGTGCCGGGGCTGCCGACCAGCAGCGCACCCTTGGGGATCTTGCCGCCCAGCCGCGCAAACTTGCCCGGGTCCTTCAGATATTCGACGATTTCCTGCAGCTCTTCGCGCGCTTCGTCGATGCCCGCGACGTCGGCGAAGGTCACGCGGCCTTCCTTCTGCGTCAGCATCCGCGCGCGGCTCTTGCCGAAGCCCATCGCCCCGCCGCCCGCATTTTTCTGCATCTGGCGCATGATGAAGAAGCTGATGCCCAGGATCAGCAGGAAGGGCAGCGAATTGTAGAGGAGGAGGAGCCACAGGCTCGACCCTTCCTCGGCCTTCACCTGAACCGCGACGCCCTTGGCGATCAGACGGTCGGTGAAGTTCGCGCCCGGGGGCGAAATGGTGTGGAAGGTCTTGCCGTCCTGCATCTTGCCGCTGATCGCGGCGCTGCCGGTGGTCGATGTGGCGATGGTGATCGACTGCACATCGCCTTCGTCGGCGGCCTTGATGAACTGCGAATAGGTGATGCTGTCGCCCGGCGCTGCGGTGCTGCCACTGTCGAAAGCGCGTACGAACAGGATCAGCCCGAAGATGATCGCCATCCAGATCAGCAGCGACTTGGTCCAGGGATTGCCCGGCTTCTTGTCTTGATTCTTCTCGTCCACGGACGTGAGTCTCCTTATCCGCCCTAAGATAGGCGCTGCCGCCTCAATGACAATGGACCGCCGATCAGGCGCGGCGGGGCGGTTCGCTCGACACGCGCCATGGCGTCCCGGCCCTGACCAGCAGGCCCGACAGGCTGGCGTTGCGGCCCTCGTCGAGTGCGGCGATCGCCCGCATCAGCTCGGCCCCGCGCGGTTCGCTGGCGCCAAGTCGCCGAAACGCCGCCACCAGCAGGCGACGTACCATGTCGCGTGGCAGGCCCGCAGGGTCGATCGTGACCGCATCGCCATCGATCACCATCCGCTCCGCGATTAGCTTTTCCATTGCCCATTGCAGCGCCTGTTCGGCATCGGACAGGGCTTCGGCGCTGGTCGCCAGCCGGTCGACGTCGAGATCTGCACCTGTCATCCATTGGCGAACCCGCGCTCGGTCGTGGCGCGGATCGCAATTGCTCGGATCGTCGACCGGCTCGACCCCGGCCGCCTCGCAGAGTGCGACCAGTTCCCGCTTGCGCCAGCCCAGCAGCGGCCGCACCAGCCGTAGCCCGTCGTCGCGCCGCATGTCGGCCCTGACCCCCGCCAGCCCCGATAGCCCCGCACCGCGGCCCAGCCGCATCAACAGCGTCTCCGCCTGGTCGTCGGCATGGTGCGCCGTCGCCACCGCCGGCAAGGCCCGCTCGTCCGCCCACGCGGCCAGCAGCCGATATCGTTCAGCGCGTGCGCGGGCCTGGACATTGGCGGTCGGCACCTCATCCCATTGCGCTTCGAGGGCGCGGTGCGGGACGTTCAGGCGGCTGCACAGCGCGGCGACCATCGCCGCTTCGTCCGCCGCGGCTTCGCGCAATCCGTGGTCGACCGTCGAGGCTTCCACCAGCCCCGGTCGCGCCGCTGCGGACAGCAGCAACAGCGCAAGGCTGTCGGGCCCGCCCGATACGGCCAGCCCGATCCGCGTACCGGGCGCGATTAGGGCGTCGAGATCGTGCCCGAAGCGGCGCACCGCCTGCGGGTCGGGCGTCATCGACCCAGCGGCACGCTGCGTGTCAGCGGCACCGGGCCTCGGCCTTGGCCGCCGGAAGCTCGGCGGCTAGCTGCGGACGGATCTGGCCGCGATAGACTTCTTCCAGCTCGGCGTAGGCCTTGCACGCCTGCCCGGCCTGGCCAAGCTTCATCAGCGACTTGCCGAGGTAGAAGACGCTGTCCTGCGCCCGCTCGCCCTTGGGGTCGCGGCGGTAATTGGCCAGCAGCGCTTCGGCCGCCGCGCGCGGCTGGCCCTTGTCGAGCATCGCCCGGCCGGCCAAATTGTAGGCCCAGCTTTCGCGGCGGTGGCCCGGATATTTCTTGGCCATCGCATTGAGCGCGGTGATCGCCTGGTCGTACTTGCCCTGCTGCCACAGCTGGAAGCCGGCATCATAGGCCGCTTCGCCGGCGGCGTCGAAATCGCTCGACGCCGGCGACACCGGCGTGACGGCGGCGGGCTTGGGATCGCGCTTGTTGTTTTCGACCTTGGGACGCGACGGCGGCGGCGGACCGTCGTTCGTCGTTTCCTGGACCGGCTCGGCGGAATCGTCGCCCGCCGGGTTGGCGTCGCCGCCATTTTCGACCCCGCGCAACCTTTTGTCGTAGTCGGCGCGCATCCGGAACAGTTCGGTTTCCAGCGTCGACACGCGATTGGCATTTTCTTCCGACGTGCGGACGATGTCGGCCATTTGCCGCTCGATCGCGTCGAGGCGGGTCATCAGGCCGTTGACGCTGTCCTGGGTCGCGGCGGGGTCGTCGCTGAACCCGGCAGTGTCGGCCGGCTGGCCCTTGGGGAAGACCTGCTTCTGCACTTGGCGGACCTGCTTTTCCAGGCGATCGATACGCTGCTCCGGCGTCGGCGGTGCCTTGGCCAGCGCGGGGCCGGTCAGTGCGGTCATCGCCATCAGGGGAATCAGAATCTTGAAACGCATCGTCCGGGGTCCTTCAGGGTCTTCGAAACAGGCGCGACTTGGATGCCAGACGGCGGCTGTCGCGCGGGTGAATATCATTCGGTGATGTTGGCCTGTTCGCTGCTGTTGCCGCCGCTCGCGGTCGTGGCCGCCGGTTCTGGTGAAGGCTGGACGGACGGTTGCGCCTTGGGCGCCGCGGGCCGGCTTGCCGGCCGCTTCGGAGCGTCGGCGGCCGGCGCGGTCGCGGCCGAGGGCGGCGGCGCGGGTGTCGTCGCGGCGGCTGGCGCTTTCAGCAGGTCCTCACCCTTCAGGCTGACGTCGGACGCGCGCTGTCCGGCCGGGCCGACGGTGGGCACCGCCTGATCGCCGACCATGATCTGCAGCGCTTCGGGGCGGCTGGTGGTCAGCGTCGGGGCAATCGCCTCGGCCGGCACGTCATAACGTTCGCCCGCGGCCAGTTCGCCCTGTTTCAGGATCGCCTGCCCGTCGCGGATGTCGATCCACACGCGGTCCTTCGCGGTGATGCTGACGAGCGGGGCAGCAACCGGGGTCGGCGCAGCGATTGCGGCGTTGGCCAGCGGGTCTTCGCTTGCCGCCACCGGCGCCGGATCGGCTTCGAGCGACCGCGTCCGCGCCCACATCAGGCCCGCCACGACCAGGGCAAGCAGGATCAGCGCACCGATCACCAGTCCCTTGGGCATCGAGCGCGCCGGATCGGCGGCTTCATAGACTTCGGGCTGGCCGTAGATCGGGCGGCTGCCGCCCATCTCTTCGCGCAGCGCATCGCCGATCTCGGTCCGGTCGAGCCCGACCGCGCCGGCGTAATTCTTGGCGAAACCGATGCTGTAGGTGGCGGCCGGCAGCTTGTCCCATTCGCTGTTTTCCAGCGCCAGCAGGTGGCGCGTCGGGATCCGGGTCGACGCCGCAATTTCCTCGACCGAAAGTTTCCTGGCCTCGCGCGCCTCGCGCAGCCTCTGGCCGACCGTCAACGCCGTCACTTCCACCGTCTCGTCCATTCCCATCCCCCGGGCCTATCAGCCTGATTTCGCGTCTGTTGTCGGGGCCGTCGGAGGCGCTGTCAATGGCCGCCCGCGCCGCCGGTCAGCCCAGGTCAACGCCTTGTCTTTTTGCCCAGTCGGCCAACGACTTGCGCATGTTGGGGGGCGGTTTGGCCAGCAGGCCTTTCAGCTTCTGGGCGACCGCCCCGGCGTCGAGCGAGCGGACCATCGCCTTGATCGGTCCGACCGCCGCGGGGGTGATCGACAGGCTGTCGACCCCGATCCCGATCAGCGCCATCGCTTCCAACGGCCGGCCGCCCATTTCGCCGCAGACGCGGACGGTGACGTCGGCGTCCTTGCACTGCTTCACCACGCGCGAAAGGAAGCGCAGGATTGCCGGGCTCAGCCAGTCGTAGCGCTCGGCAAGGCGCGGGTCGGCACGGTCGGCGGCGAACAGGAATTGGGTCAGGTCGTTGGTGCCGATCGAAATGAAGTCGACCCGCGGCAGCAGCTGGTCGAGCATCTCGGCAAGGCTCGGCACCTCCAGCATCGCGCCGTACAGGATGCGCGAGGGAAGGGGCCGCTTAGACTTGTGCAGCCATTCGACCTGTTCCTCGAACAGCTTTCGCGCTTCTTCATATTCCCACGGTTCGCTGACCATCGGAAACATGACGCGCAATATCTTGCCGTCGGCGGCTTCCAGCAGCGCGCGCGCCTGCGCCTTCATCAGCGCCTGCCGCTCCAGGCTGAGGCGGAGCGCGCGCCAGCCCATCGCCGGGTTTTCCGCCTCGTCGCGGTCGTCGCTGAGGTAGGGCAGCGCCTTGTCGCCGCCGATGTCGACCGTGCGGAACACCACCGGCCGGTCGCCGGCAACGTCGAGGACCGACTTGTACAGCCGGTACTGGCTTTCGCGGCCGGGCAAAGTGGCGGCAACCAGGAACTGGAATTCGGTACGGAACAGGCCGATCCCTTCCGCACCCGAACTTTCGAGCAGCGCGACATCCTCGGCCAGCCCCGCATTGACCATCAGCCCGACATGCTTGCCGTCCTTGGTTTCCGACGGCTTGGTTTTCAGCGCGGCATATTCGGCGCGGCGCTTCTGGCTCATCGCCATGCGCTGGTCGAAGCTGTTGGTGATCGGACGGGTCGGGCGGACGATGATGGTGGCGGTATCGCCGTCGACCAGGATCGGATCGCCTTCGTTGGCGATATGGCGGATGTCGGTCACACGGCCGACCACCGGCACGCCCATGGCGCGGGCGACGATGGTAACGTGCGCGGTCAGGCTGCCTTCTTCCAGCACCACGCCCTTCAACCGCCGCCGGTCATATTCCAGCAGTTCGGCCGGCCCCAGGTTGCGCGCGATCAGGATGGTGTCTCGGGCCAGACCGGTCTGTGCGGCGGTGCCCATCCGCCCGCTGACGATGCGCAGCAGCCGGTTCGACAGATCCTCGAGGTCGTGCATCCGCTCCTTCAGCAGCGGGTCGTCGATTTCGCGCATCCTTGCGCGGGTGCGTTGCTGGACCCGCTCGATCGCAGCTTCGGCGGTCAGGCCGCTGTCAATCGCCTCGTTGATCCGCCGCGACCAGCCTTCGTCGTAGGCGAACATCTTGTAGGTCTCGAGGATCTCGTTGTGCTCGCCGGTCGTGCCGAATTCGGCCTCGCGGGTCATATTGTCGATCTGTTCGCGCATCCGGCGGAAGGCGGCGTAGACTCGCGCGCGCTCGGCCTCCGTATCCTCGGCGACGGTATGCTCGATGACCACCTTGGGCTGGTGGAAGACGGCGACGCCCTTGGCCATGCCGGTGACCAGCTTCAGCCCGGTTTCGCGCTGCATGCCGGCACCGCGATCGCCGGTCCGACTGCCGTCGACCAGCCGGGCGCTGGCCATCAATTCGCTCAGCACCATGGCGACCGTCTGCAGCGCCTCGATCTCGACCTCTTCATACCGGCGCGGATCGGCATGCTGGACCGCCAGCACCCCGATCGCGCTTTCGCGGCGGATGATCGGCACCCCGGCAAAACTGTGAAACCGTTCTTCGCCGGTTTCGGGGCGATAGGCGAAGCTGGGATGGTCGGCGGCTTCGGCCAAATTGAGGATGCGCCCTTCCTCGGCGATCGTCCCGACCAGCCCTTCGCCCAGCGCCAGCCGGGTGACATGCACCGCTTCCTTGCGCAGGCCGTGCGTCGCGAACAGTTCAAGGCCCTGGTCGCGCAACAGGTAGATCGAACAGACCTCGCTGCGCATCGCCTCGGCGATAAGGTCGACGACATGGTCAAGCTTGCCCTGCGCCGACCCGCGCTTGGCCATCACGTCGTGAAGGCCGGTCAGAATCTCCCGGGCGGCGGTGGCGGCAGTTGGCATCGCCGACAGGGCTAGCAGGGAAGGGGCCGTTTTTCCAAGCGCTGACGAACGCATCCGTTTCGGTTTGATGCGAAACAGGCCGGTAAGTCGCTGGCCCCACGGTGCCCGGCGACCAGTCCGGGAGTAAAGCGATGCCCAGTACCGCCAACCTGCGCCGCCAGCATGACGCCGCCATGACCCTTGCCTCGCAGATCATCGACCTGATGGACCGGTGCGAAAGCTGCAACGACGCCTATCGGATCTCGCTGGCGCTGGCCAAATTGCTCGGCTTGCTGCGCATCCACCTCGCGCAGGAAGACCAGGGGCTTTACCCGGCGATGATCCGTTCGGGCGATGCCGACGCCGCGGCAACCGCTCAGGCATTCGCCACCGAAATGGGCGGATTGGCCGAACAGCTTGAACGCTTCGCCGCTCGCTGGACCTGCTCGGCGGCGATTTTCGCAGCGCTCGCGGAATTCAGGGCCGAAGCGATGGCGGTGTTCGCCGCCCTCGCAACCCGCATTCACCGCGAAAATGAAGAGCTTTATCCGCTCGCGCAGCGGGTCGTCGCCGCCCGCATGCACCAGGACGCGGCCTAGCGCGCCCCCAGCGCGTGCGCCGCCTCGTCGACCAGTTCCCTGACGATGTCGGCCACGGGTTCCTCGCGCTTGACCATGCCCACCGACTGGCCGGCCATGACGCTGCCGCTCTCGACGTCGCCGTCGATCACCGCTCGGCGCAGCGCTCCCGCCCAATAATGTTCGATCTGCAGCTGGGCCTCGCCCATCTCGATCTCGCCGCTGTCGAGCTTGGCCGCGACTTCGCGTTGCTTGGCCGAGAAATTTTCCATCTCGCGATTCTTCAGCGCGCGCACCGGGATCACCGGCAGGCGCGGGTCGATCTGCACCGACGGGATCGCGTCGCGGGCCGAGGCGCGCAGGAACGCCTTCTTGAAATTGGGGTGCGCAATGCACTCGGTCGCGCAGACGAAGCGAGTGCCGAGCTGGACGCCGACCGCACCCATCTCAAGGTATGCCGCCATCGCCTCGCCGCGGCCGATCCCACCGGCGACGAACACCGGCACCTGCTCTGCGACTTCCGGCAAAATCTCCTGCGCCAGCACGCTGGTCGACACCGGACCGATATGGCCGCCAGCCTCCATCCCTTCGATTACCAGCGCATCGACGCCCGAGCGAATGAGCTTCTTGGCCAGCGCCAGCGCGGGCGCAAAGGCGATCAGCTTGGCGCCGCTCGCCTTGATCCGCTCGATCGACCCCGCCGGCGGCAGCCCGCCCGCCAGCACGACATGGCCGACCTGATGCTTGGCGCAGATATCGATCAGCTCGTTCAGCTGCGGGTGCATGGTGATGAGGTTCACGCCGAATGGCTTGTCGGTCATCGCCTTGGTTGCCGCGATTTCCTTGTCGAGCAGTTCGGGCGGCATCGCGCCGCAGGCAATGACGCCGAACCCGCCGGCGTTCGAAATCGCGCTGACCAGGTTGCGCTCGGAAATCCAGCTCATCGCCCCGCCGAGGATCGCCCATTCGGTGCCAAGGAATTCGCACCCGCGCGCCATCAGTTCCTTCAGGCGCAGCATCCCCGCATCGCCATGCATGACGCGCGCTTCCGCGATCAGGCCTTCACCGCTCATCCTTATTCTCCCCGCGGCGCGTCGAGGCCGAAGGCGGTGTGGAGCACGCGCACGGCCAGCTCCATCTCGTCCTCGGCGACCAATGCGCTCACCTTGATCTCGCTCGCGCTCACCGCCAGCAGGTTGATGTTCCGCTCGGCCAGCGTCGCGAACATCCGCGCCGCCAGTTCCGGATTGGACCTTATGCCGACCCCGACGATCGACACTTTCGCCACCGCATCGTCGGTCAATATGTCGCCCTCGATCCCCGCGCTCTTCAGCACGCTCACCGCCTGCGCAAGGCTCGCGCGCGGCACGGTAAAGGTAAGGTCGCTCGACCCCGCACCCTCGGTCGCGGCGTGGACGATCATGTCGACCTGGATACCCGCATCGGCCAGCGGTCCCATCACCGCCGCGACCGTCCCCGGCCTGTCGGCGATGCGGGTCAGCGTGATGCGCGCCTCGTTGCGGTCCGCGGCGATCCCCGCGATGGCGTTGCGCTCCATATCCTCTGCTCCCAGTTCGGGGACGATCTCGGTCCCCGGCAAATCGTCGAAGGCGGTAAGCACGCGCAGCGGCATCCGCTCGCGCATCGCCAGCCCCACGCTGCGCACCTGCAGCACCTTGGCCCCGACCCCGGCCAGCTCCAGCATTTCTTCAAAGGTGATGCGGTCCAGCTTCCTCGCCCGTGGCACGATGCGCGGGTCGGTGGTGTAGACCCCGTCGACGTCGGTGTAGATGTCGCAGCGGTCGGCCTTGACCCCGGCCGCGATCGCCACCGCGCTGGTATCCGACCCGCCGCGGCCCAGCGTCGCCACGCGTCCGTCCTCGCTGACGCCCTGGAAGCCGGGGATGACGCAGACCATGCCGCCTTTCAGCGCCTCGTCCAGCGCGCCGCCCTCAACATCCTCGATCCGCGCGTTGCCATGGACGCCGCTGGCGCGAACCAGCTGCCAGCCCATGAAGCTGCGCGCCTTCACGCCCATATTCTGCAGCGTCATGGCCAGCAGCCCGCTGGTGACCTGCTCGCCGCTGGCGACGACCACGTCATATTCCTTGGGGTCATGGATGGCGGCGGCTTCCTTGCAGAATTGGACCAGCCGGTCGGTCTCGCCCGCCATCGCCGATACCACCACCAGCACTTCGTTGCCGGCATCGGCCTCGCGCTTCACCCGCGCCGCGACCGACCGGATGCGCTCGATCCCGGCCATCGACGTTCCGCCGAATTTCATGACGATGCGGGGCATGGGCTGGACGTTTTCCTCGTGACCTCGTTGCGCCACGCCTGTTAGGGAGAGGGCATGAGCAAGACAAGCATTGTCGATCACGAAGCCGCCCATTTCGGCAGCATGGCGGGCGATTGGTGGGACCCCAACGGCGCCTCGGCGATGCTGCACAAGCTCAACCCGGTGCGCCTGTCTTACGTCCGCGACATGGTCGACCAGCATTGGAGCGGCGACGAATGCGGCTTCCGCCCGCTGGAAGGCAAGAGCGCACTCGACGTCGGTTGCGGCGCGGGGCTGCTGGCGGAACCGCTCGCGCGGCTGGGCGCGACAGTCACCGCCATCGACGCCGCCCCCGAACTCATCGCCGCCGCCAGGGCCCATGCGGAGGGCGCGGGGCTCAGCATCGACTATCGGGCGATGGGCGTCGAAGACCTCGGCGGCCAGTACGACCTCGTCACCTCGATGGAGGTGATCGAACATGTCGCCGACCCGCAGGCATTCGTCACCAGCCTCGCCGCGCGGCTGGCGCCCGGCGGCCTCCTCATCCTCTCCACCCCCAACCGCACCGCCTGGTCGAAGCTGCTGACGATCACCCTGGCGGAAGGTTTCGGGCGGATTCCGAAAGGCACCCACGACTTCGAAAAATTCATCGACCCCGACCAAATGCGCGGCCTTCTAGCCAACGCGGGGCTCGAAGTGATCGACGTCGAAGGCATCGCAGTGAGCCCGATGAAGGGCCTGCATTTGAGCGAGGACACGCGGCTGAATTATCTGATTGCGGCCCGTCGACTTAGCTAGGGGCCAAAGGGGGGCATAATGTTTGGACGGAAGAAGTCTCAGGTCGACCGTCACCGTGATGAATTGTCCGCAATCGCCGACAACGTCGCAACGCTGGCGTCCTTGCTGTCGAAGGTGAAGGCGCATCAGGCGAGGCTCGGGGCCCGGCCGCTGTTAGACGTTGGGATAAAGGGCGCTGAAACTATCACCCGGGTCTACGCAAACATCACCCAGCTTTATCGCACGACCAACAACGAAAGCCCGGTCTTCGATCAGACGATGGCCGCTTTCCGGGAAAACCTTCCCGTACAGCTCTCGCTGATGTCTTATTTCGCCATGCTGGGTGACGGCATGTTGCTTGCGGAATCGACAGGAAAAACCTCTCCATCGGACGGAGAGGCCTGGAATGCATTGCTCGATTATGCAGACGATCAGGTGGTGAAGATGCGCGCCGAAATCGCCTCGCTCGAAAATCTGAAGGCCGATCATCAAGAGATTTGGCCTGCAATACTGGACCTCGCGGCGATGCGGGCGGGAACAGACGACAAGGCGGAGGCGCTGTCGCATTATCGCGATAATGTCGCAGCACATGGCGATTTGCCGCGACCCTCCGCCGCGACCCTCGGCGAAATCATCGGCACCTTCACCAACAGCTTCGATATCATCCAGACCGAACGGCAGAACTTGGCCATGACCATCGCGGCGCGATCGGCCTTGCGGCAACACGATTAGCCTGTCTCGCAGGCCGCCCTTGGCGCTCCGACGCTGATCAAACTGTCAATGACTGCTTTTCGCTGTCCTACATCCGCCCATTTGTGCGAGCGTCTGCTTCGGCTCTTTAATCCCGTTGCATAATCTCCCACTGTCGCGGCGGACGTCGTCATGACCGTGAAAAGTGTGAAAAGTCGCGGTGTCCATGCTCGCCAGTCCCCCGGACAGGCTGCGCGAGGCCTTAAGTTCACGCAAACTGCCCAAAATGGCCGTTTTCGTGAGCCGATAGTGAAGTTAAGTACCGAGCTATGCGCGCGCATTAGGTCATTTGCCCTTGCCCGTGCTACAAGGTCGTATCGCGCCCTTATCCAGTAGGCATTGCGCGACTGAGAGACCGACTTGCGCTCCCGCTTACACGCCCGGAGCCCCAATGGACCTCAACTACATCTACGAACGCCACGCCGTGTCGCTGCGCAATGCGGAGCAGGCGGTCTGCGCGCCGTCGCGACTTGCTCATCATGAGCTGGCGGCAGGCTATGCCCGCCTCATCGCGCGGGCGAAAATCCATGGCACGCGGACGTGCCGCCCATGACCCGCTGGATCACGCGCCGCGAAGCCGCCGAGGAATCGCGCGACCAGGCCCAGTCCTTCCGCGAACTCGCCAGCCGGGCCCGGACCGCCAGTGGCGCGACGGCCCTGGCGGCCGTTTCACGCTTCTTCGATGACGATGCGCGCCGGATCGATCCGGCCAGTGAGCGTCGCTCATGAGCCGGGTGCTGTTCTTGGCGATGGATGAAAGCGAGATCATCGCCCGCTGCAAGACGGAAGCCGTCGGCATCTCGACCATGGAAAGCCTGCCGGCCGGCGGCACGCGCCTGGTGTGCATGAGCATGAGCGGCGCGGACGCGCTGCGGTCCAAGCTCAAATCGAAATTGATCAAGGGGGCAGTTTCGAGGGACAAGTTCCGTCCGCGAACACCGCTTTGGTGATCGGCGCTGGGGACAGCGCCGATCATCATGATGTTATCCCAGCACTTCCATCGCGGCGGCATAGGCCACCCGGTTGCGGATCATGGGGACGGTGCGCGACGGGGCGCGCACGGGGGTAAACTTGCGGGCGGTTCGTTCCGCCTTCTTGAAAATCGTCTTCATCATTCTTCCTGCGGCTGGGCCGCCTTTTCACTTTCTCTTGCCAATCGTTTGGCTTCGGTTGCGGCGAGACGGTCGCCAAGGACCGTCCACGCCTCTTCGGAACGGCGGCAACGCTCGCGCACATGCTCGAGCGTTGCAGCCTCTCCATCGCGCCGCGCGTCAGCCGCGCGGTCGCGATAGAATTGGAGGGTGGTGTTGGCCAACCGCTGCCTTACTCGGCCGCGGTTTCGGCGGCCTTGAGGTTGCACGCGCTCATCTTGCCACGGCGATCTTCTTCGAGATCGTAGGCGATGCGGTTGCCTTCCCGCAGCGTGCGCATCCCGGCCTTTTCGACCGCAGTGATATGCACGAACGCGTCCTGGCCGCCTTCATCGGGCGTGATAAAACCAAAACCCTTGGTTTCGTTGAAAAATTTAACAGTGCCTGTGGTCATGTTCGGTTCCTTCGATAGGGAACCGGACGTCGGCTCCCCTCAGCTAAGAGAGGCTAGGGAAGGAAGTGGAGCCGCAAAGCGCCGAAGACCATCAATTGCGACTGGTAGCGCGACTTATATAGTCCATCGGGCCCGAAATAGATAGGGCGGGACAGAAATGAGCGTTCGGAGATCGATATTCCGGATCGGCTGAAACGCTAAACATCATCTGGTAACGCCCCAGTAGAACGCCGGCCCATCGACATTTTCTGCTCTTCGCGCGGCGACTTCAACGGTTGTCCGACCACCGCAAATCGCTGGATTTGTTGAGTTGACGAAGAATTTCGGCGAGGCGACCCGGCTCAATGGCTGCGGCAGGAACGCCCGGTTGCGCAATTGGCCGGGATGGGCGATGGTCCGGCCAGCCACGACGCTGCCGACGTCGGGCTGTGGTGGGAGTATTGGGGCTGGCGAACATCTTCCTGAGCTATGCACGTGAAGACCGCGACGCGGCCGAAGGGCTAGCAGCGGCGATCGCCGCCGCGGGCCACGACGTGTGGTGGGATCGCCAGATCAACGCCGGAACCAGCTTTAGCGAGGAAATCGACCGCGCCCTCACCGAAAGCGAGGCGGTTGTCGTCCTTTGGTCGCCTGCCGCGATCGCCTCGACCTGGGTACTCGATGAAGCTGCCGAAGGGCGCGATGCGGGCAAGCTGGTCCCGGTCACGCTCCGCAATTGCAAGCCGCCGCTCGGCTTCCGCCAGTTCCAGACCATCGACGTCACCGGCTGGACGGCGGGCAGCGCGCTGCCATCGGACCTTGCCGACGCCATCGTCCGCCTGTCGAAGCACAAGCCGCCCGCCGCCGCGCCCAAGGCCGCCGAGCGGAGCCGGATCGCGATCTGCGTCCTGCCCTTTCTCAACATGAGCGGCGACCCCGAACAGGAATATTTTTCCGACGGCATTTCCGAAGACATCATCACCGACCTGTCGAAGGTGTCCGCCCTGTCGGTCGTGGCTCGCAACACCGCCTTCACCTTCAAGGGCGAGTCGCTCGATGTGAAAGACGTCGCCCGGCAGCTGAATGTCAGCCACGTGCTTGAAGGAAGCGTTCGCAAGGCCGGCGGCCGAGTCCGCATTACCGCCCAGCTGATCGACGGCAAGGCCGGCGACCATTTGTGGGCCGACCGCTACGACCGCGACCTCGATGACATCTTCGCCATCCAGGACGAAATCAGCCAGGCGATCGTGGCGGCCCTGAAGCTTAAGCTGCTGCCCAAGGAAAAGTCCGCGATCACCCAGCGCGGCACCAACAATGTGGAGGCTTACAACCTCTACCTGATGGCCCATCAATATTGGATCCAGGGGAATTGGGGCGACATCCGCCAGCTCGAGTTGGTGGTGAAACTGTGCCAGCGCTCGGCCGATTTGGACGCCCGCTATGCTCGACCGCTGGGCCTGATGGCGATTGTCCAAAACATCCTGCACAATGCCTTCGACCATAGCGCCGACGACGGTTTTGCCGCGGCCGAGCGGGCCTTGGCGCTGGATCCGACGCTGGCCGAGGCGCATTGCGTCGTCGCCCGCCGCAAGTTCGAAGAAGGCGACGTCGCTGGTGCCGAGGAAGCGATTACCCGCGCCTTGGCGCTCGATCCTGACAGCTGGGCGGTGCACAAGGAAGCCGCGCGGCTCGCCTATCACAAGGGCGACAATCCGACCGCGGCCCTCCACTTTGACCGCGCGGTCGAAATAGACCCCAAGGATTTCTACACCTGGGGAATGTTGGTCGGCCTCTATCCGGCGGTCGGCATGGAGGAAAAGCGCCAGCACGCCGCGAAAATGTCGGTAAGCGAATCCGAGCGCGCGCTGCAGCAGGATCCGACCAACGGCGCGGCGATCATCAGTGGCGTCGCCGGCCTCGCCGCGCTGGGCCAGCACGACCGCGCCCGCGAATGGATCGCCCGCGCGCAGGTGATGTGCCCGGATAACGACATCCTGCGCTACAACCTCGCGTGCTGCCTTGCGGACCTGAAGGATGTCGAAGGCGCGCTCGACATGCTCGAAACGGTCAAGAACCCGACTTCGTGGATCCTTTACGCGATCAATTCCGACCCCGACCTCGCGCCGCTACGCAGCAATCCGCGTTACAAGCCGATCGTCGAACGCCTGACCGAAGGCGTCAGTCTCCCACCGGTCGCGCCCAAGCCCTAGTGTCTACCGCCAGTCGATAGCGGCTTAGAAGTCGACCTTGTCGTAATGCTGCGGGGGGACGATGACTTCCATCCGCTCGCCCAGCAAGGGGCGGAAGCAGGGACGGCTCTTCATCACCGCGTACCAGTCCTTGGTCTGCTTGTGCCCGCGCCAGTCGAGCGCGCCGAGATAATCGACCACGCTCAAATGCGCCGCCGCGGTGAAGTCGGCGAGGCTTAAGGACGGCCCCGCGATCCAGCGGCGGTGGTCGAGGAGATAGTCGAGATAGTCGAGGTGGCCGTTGGCGATCCGCATCGCCTCGCGCAGCACGCGTGTGTCGGGGCTTTCGCGGCTAACCAGGCGCTTCCTCATCCGCTCGTACATCAGCGGCTCGACCACTTCGCGGAACAGCTTTTCGTCGAACCATTGGGTAAGGCGGCGGATTTCGGCGCGGGCGGGAGCATTGCCGTGGATCATCGGCACCTTGTCGACCGTCTCTTCGAAATATTCGACGATCGGCTGCGATCCGATCAGCGTGATGCCCGCGCTGGTGTCGACCAGCACCGGGGTTTCGCCCGCGGGGTTGAGGTCGATGAACTCGTCGCGGCGCTCCCACGGGTTTTCGCGCACCAGTTCATGCGCCACGCCCTTCTCGCCAAGGACGAGGCGGACTTTGCGGGAGAAAGGACAAAGCGGGAATTGGAACAGCTGCCACATGTTGGTCGCCAGCTTTAGCGACCACGAAGCTTACGTCCACCGCCCGCGCGGCAAATATTTCAGCGTTTGGGATAAGTTGGGTCGGGGATGTTCGACACCGCCCGGTCGATCTCGGCCTCGACGCCGTCCAGCGCCTTCATGATGCCGGGCAGGGCCTTGATCATCGCCTGAGCGCCGGCCTGCATCATACGGCCCGATTGCGTAGCCTTTGCCTCGACCTGCCGTTCGGCGTCGGGGCCGCCGATGGCGTCGCGAACGCGGCGATCGCGGTCGGCGGCAGTCGGCTCGCGCCCCTCGACGGCGGCCTCAACCTCGCCCACCGGCATGTCCATCAACGCCTTGGTCAGCGCGCCGGCCACCTTGCCCAGCTTGTCGGCCATGGCAGGGTCGCTCAGCTCGCGCGGCAACTCCGGCGCCGGGGCGGCGGTGGCAGGCAGGGCGATGAGGGCGAGGGGTAGGGCAACAACAGCAGCGCGCATGACGAAACTCCCGCGAATCGCGTGGCAGGTCAGCAGCTTATAGCGATCGGTACGCTTGCGGCAGGCTGAACGGCCTAGCGCATGCCCAGCCATACCAGCGCGGCCGCGCCGGCGATGATGCGATACCAGGCAAAGGGCGAGAAGCCGTAACGCTGGATGATCGCGACGAAGGCTTTGACGACCACCACCGCGACCACGAAGCTGACCAGCGCGCCGAGCAGGATCAATTGGCCCATGCCCGGCGGCATGTCGTGGCCATGCTTGTACAGCTGCAGCGTCGTCGCGCCCGTAAGCGTCGGGACGGCAAGGAAGAAGCTGAACTCCGCCGCGGTCTTGCGGTCGACGCCCATGCCCATCGCGCCGAGGATGGTCGCGCCTGATCGGCTGACGCCCGGGATCATGGCAAGGCATTGGACCAGGCCGATGCCGATCGAATGCTTGAGGGTGACATTGGCGACCCCGCCCTTGTCGGTCGGCTTGGCCAGCTTCTCGACGATCAGGATGGCGACGCCGCCGATGATCAAGGCCCAGGCGACGATGGTCGCGCTGCCGAGCAGCGTTTCAAGATAGTCGCCGAACGCCAGCCCCAGCACCACGGCCGGGATGAAGGCGACGATGAGGTTGCGCACGAAGCGCCATGCACTGGGCTCCGCCTTGAACATGCCCTTCAACACGTCGAGGAAGGTGCGCCAGTAGAGCACGACGATGGCCAGGATCGCACCAGGCTGGATCGCGACGTTGAACAGCGCCCATTTGTCGGCATCGAACCCCATCAGCTCGGTCGCGAGGATCAGGTGCCCGGTCGAGCTGACGGGCAGATATTCGGTGACGCCCTCGACGATGCCGAGGATGATGACGAGCCAGAGGATGGGCATGGCTTACGCGGTCGCGCGCGGAGCGAAGCGGCCGCCGGTGCGGAAGCGGC
This sequence comes from Sphingomonas jaspsi DSM 18422, assembly GCF_000585415.1. Taxonomy (NCBI): domain Bacteria; kingdom Pseudomonadati; phylum Pseudomonadota; class Alphaproteobacteria; order Sphingomonadales; family Sphingomonadaceae; genus Sphingomonas; species Sphingomonas jaspsi. The sequence continues at coordinate 848,751 of NZ_KK073876.1, forward strand.
CGAGCCATTCGCCCGCAACCGATCCAAGCGCCGTCGGCGCGATGCCGAAGGCCTTGAGGTCGGTGCCGCCCTTGGCGACGACATTGTCCTTCTGCAGCATGATCCACTGGTCGCGGGTCAGCGGCGCGCCGGGCAGGAAGCCGAGGCTGGCCATGGCCGAACCGGCAAAGTCGGGCAGGTCGACGATCTGCGGCGACTGGCCCGACAGGTCGGCGATGGCGCCGACCAATGCACGCATGGTCATGACGTCGGGTCCGCCCAGTTCGTAGGTCTTGCCGCCATGCGTCTTGGGATCGAGCGCCGCGGCGGCGATCGCCTTGCCAAGGTCGGCGGCAAAGATCGGCTGGAACCGGCTATTCGGCGCGACCACCGGCAGCACCGGGAATCTGGCGAGGCCGGCGAAGCGATTGGTGAACTGGTCTTCCGGCCCGAACACCACGCTGGGGCGGATGATCGTCGCCTTGGAATAGGCTGCACGGACCGCTTCTTCGCCCATGCCCTTGGTTTTCCCGTAGCCGGATTCGCTGGCGGCATCGGCGCCGATGGCGCTGACATGGACGAAGGCCGCGCCGTTGGCCTTGGCGGCCTCCGCGATGGTGCGCGGGCCGCCGACATGGATCGCCTCAAGGTCGCCCTTGAATACCCCGACCAGGTTGACGACCGCATCGGCTCCTTCGACCGCCAGGGCGACCGTGGCCGGCTTGGTGACGTCGGCAGCGATGGTCTGGACCATGCCGACCCCGCCCAGCGGCTGCAGGAACCAGGCCTTGCGCGGATCGCGTTCGGCAACGCGGATACGGGCACCGGCCTTCAGCAGCGCTTCGCAGACATAGCGGCCGACAAAGCCGCTGCCGCCGAAAACGGTGACGAGCGGTGGGATTCCGGGGTTGGCCATGGCGAACGCGAGTCCTCTTGAAAAACGAACGGAAAATGCGCTGCGTCCTTGGGCCAAGCGGCTTTTCTTCGCAAGGGGCGATGCGGCCTGTTGACAGACCCCCGCGCCGCCCCCTAGAGGCCGCCGCCTACCGAGCGATGCTCCTGTGCCCAGGTGGCGGAATTGGTAGACGCACCGTCTTCAGGTGGCGGCGCTGGAAACGGCGTGGAGGTTCGAGTCCTCTCCTGGGCACCATCATCACGCACAGGATTGCCGGGGGCAATCCGAGCATGATGATCATTTCATGACCCCCAATTCAAACCTTTGAAATCGCGTCGCGCCATTGGCTCAGCCGCGCGTCCCGGGTGGCGCCATCCATCCGCGGTTCGAATCGCTCGAGCTTTCCGCGCATCGCCGACGTCGCGCAGGCGAGGTCGGGATATAGGCCGCAGCCTACCGCCGCCAGCATCGCCGCACCGAGCGCGGTGGTTTCGACGTTGGCGGGGCGCTCGACCGGCAAGCCGGTGATGTCGGCCAGGTCCTGCGCCAGCCAATTGTTGGCGATCATGCCGCCGTCGACGCGGATGCTGTCCCAGACGATGCCGTCTTGGCGGTATGCCATCATCAGGTCGTGGATCTGGTGCGACTGCGCCTCAAGCGCGGCGCGGACGATATGCGCCTTGGTCGTAGCGAAGGTCATGCCGGTGACCAGCGCCCGAACATCGGCCCGCCAGTGCGGTGCGCCGAGCCCGGACAGGGCAGGGACGAAGCAAACGCCGCCATTGTCGGGCACGGAAGCCGCCAGCGCCTCGCTTTCGGGCGCGGTGACGATGAGGCCGAGCGAATCGCGCAGCCATTGCATCAGGCTGCCGGCGACGAAAATGCTGCCCTCAAGCGCATAGGAGCGTCGTCCGTGCTGCTGAAGCAGGACGGTGCCGAGCAGGCGGTGGGCCGACGCCGGCGGTGTATCGCCGGCATTGGTCAGGATGAAGGCGCCGGTGCCGAAGGTGGCCTTGGTCGCCCCGACGGCGAGGCAACCCTGGCCAACGGTCGCCGACTGCTGGTCGCCGATCATGGCAGCGATGGGGATGGCGCGGCCGAACAGAGATGGGTCGGTCTGGCCGATGATGCCGAGGCTGTCGACGATGGTTGGCAGGGTGGCGGCGTCTACGCCGAACAGCGCGCACAGCTCCGCGTCCCACCCGCCGGTCAGGCCCATCAACATGGTGCGGCTGGCGTTGCTGGCGTCGGTGGCGTGGGTCCGCCCGCCGGTCAGTTTCCAGGCGAGAAAGCTGTCGATGGTGCCGAAGGCGAGTTGGTCGCAGGCGGCGACGGCGGGCTCGTTTTCCAGCAGCCATTCCATTTTCGACGCGCTGAAATAGGGGTCGAGCAACAGGCCGGTCTTGCGCTGGATGTCGGCCTCGTGCCCCGCCTCGCGCAATTCGGCGCAGCGGGCGGCGGTACGGCGGTCCTGCCAGACGATGGCGCGGGTCAGTGGTTCGCCGGTGCTCCGGTCCCAGGCGACGACGGTTTCGCGCTGGTTGGTGATGCCGATGGCCGCAATGCAGTCCGCGCCGCCGACCGAGGCGATCGCCTCGCGTGCCACCGCCAGCGTGCGGTCCCAGATTTCGGACGCATCCTGTTCGACCCAGCCGGGCTCCGGATAATATTGGGTCAGCTGGGCCTGCACGGTGGCGACCGGCGTGCCATCGATGTCGTAGACGATGGCGCGGGTCGACGTGGTCCCTTCGTCGATGACAAGGATGCGGTCGGCCATCCGGTCAGCCCCGGCGCATCCGGTCCTTCATCATTTCGAACACCGACGGGTAGAGCGGGCGGTTGAATTCGACCCCCGCAATCCACTCTTTCACCCAGCGCACCTTGCCCTCGATCGTCTCAAGGCCGGGCAGCGACAGGAAGATGGCATCGCCAGCCTGGACATGGACAGGGACTTCGACGCGGCATCCTTCGGGCGAGAAATCGAGGATCGGGGCGCGGTAGCGGTGATCCCCGGGCCGACGAATGTCGATATCCGCCTTCAATTCGTGACGATCCGACTTACGATCCCGTTGATTGTCGTCCACTCACATCCCCCATCTAGGCCGAGCGCGACGACTATACGCCTTCTGTGGCCGCCCGGAAGGGGACGCGTGACAGACACGGCAGAATTGGCCTAGCGTTACCGATATGCCGCTCTATTCCTTCCGCGATACGGCCCCGACCCTTGGCGAGGGCGCCTGGGTGGCGCCGTCGGCCGACCTGATCGGCGATGTTCGATTAGGTGCGGGTGCCAGCGTCTGGTTCGGCGCGGTCATTCGCGCCGACAACACGCCGATTGTCCTCGGCGACGGGACCAATTTCCAGGACGGGGCGATGGGGCATAGCGACCCGGGCTTCCCGCTGACCATCGGCGCGCGCGTTACGGTCGGGCATCATGCGATCCTCCACGGCTGCACGGTTCATGACGAAGCGCTGATCGGCATGGGATCGCGCATCCTCAATGGGGCGGTGATCGGCGAGCAGTGCATCGTCGGGGCGGGTGCGCTGGTGACCGAAGGCAAGACCTTCGAGCCGCGCAGCCTGATCGTCGGTTCGCCCGCGCGGGCGGTGCGGACGTTGACCGACGAGCAGGTCGCAATGCTGCGGCTGTCGGCGCTGCACTACTGTGAAAAGGCAGCCGCCTATGCCGCCGAATTGCGGTTACACGGCTGACACTTGAAAGGGGGGCGGGCGACGCGCCATCTTCCCGATCATGATCGACATCAGACCCTTCGAAACGCTCGGCCACGCCAACCACGGCTGGCTCGATGCCCGTCACCACTTCAGCTTCGCAAGCTATTACGAACCGGCCCGTATGGGCTGGGGCGCGATCCGCGTGTGGAACGACGATACGATCGCGGCCAAGAGCGGCTTCCCGCCGCATCCGCACCGCGACATGGAAATTGTCACCTACGTCCGCACCGGCGCGATCACCCATCAGGATTCGATGGGCAACAAGGGCCGTACCGGCGCCGGCGACGTACAGGTGATGAGCGCCGGTCGCGGCGTCCAGCACGCCGAATATAACCTTGAGGACGAAGCCACGACGCTGTTCCAGATCTGGATCGAAACCGACCGGCCGGGGGTCGAGCCCGGCTGGGGGCAGATGCCCTTCCCCAAGGAAGCGCGCGAGGGGAGTTTCCAGCTCCTCGCCAGCGGTAATGCCGACGACGACGCGCTGACAATCAACGCCGACGCCAAGATCCTCGGTGCGACGCTCAAGGCCGGAACCAGCCTCGACTATACGGCGAATCCCGCGCGGCACCTCTACCTCGTCCCGTCGGCGGCCGTGACCGTGAACGGAGTCGCTGCCAAGGCCCGCGACGGAATCGCCATCACTGGCGAAGGCAGCATCCGGATCGAAGCGGAAGCCGACGCGGAATTGGTGCTGGTCGACGCACGATAGGCGCCTAACCCCTTGCCCTGCCGCGATGTTCGCGCCAATAGCGGCTCGTCATCGCGCGGGCGCCAGGGGGCGGAGCCGGGCGATGTCGATCCCAACAACGGGTGAGGCGGGGACATGACGGCTATTCGCCGGATCAGGATGAAGGCACGTGGCGCGGCGCTGGCCGTCGGCGCCCTGCTGGCCGTGCCCGCGACGGCGCAGAATAGCGAACAGCCGGTCGACGTCACCGCCGCGCCGCCGCCCTCGTCCGGGACGGTCGGGCCTTCGCAGCTGCGCGACTTCAGCATCGGCGGGCAGGTCAGCCGCCCTGTGCCGCAGCCGGCCCAGCCGGTGCCGGCCCCGTCAAGCGCCACGCAAGCGCCGCCGGCCGACAACCCGCCGGCAAGCAGCAGGCCCGAGCGACCGACGGCCGGTCGGGCGGTTGCGAGCCCGGAAACGCGCCAGGCCGCGCCGCAGTCGCCGCCGACGCCGTCGACCAACCGGGCCACGGCAACGCCTGACGTCGAAGCGCCGACTGCCGCCGCCACGGACAGCGTCGATGTCGCGCCGCCCGAAGCGGCCGCGCCGGCGCCGGTGACCGCGGAACCGACAAGCGTCACCGCTTCGGGACTATCGCCGTGGCCGTGGCTCGTCGCGCTGCTTGCGGCGCTGGGTGCCGGGGCGTTCTGGTGGTTCCGCCGCAATCGCGATCGACGTTACGCCGACCCGGGTCGAATGGCGTTCGCCGCCGCCGGTGCCGATGTCGCGACGATGCCGTCCCCGCGCGCCATCCCAACCCCGCCGACGCCGGCGCCAAAGGCGCCTGCTCAGCCGCCGGTCGCGGCCCCCGTCGCGCCGCCGGTCCCAGCACCCGCGCCGGCGCCCAAGCCCAAGTCGGACGGCCTCATCACGTCGAGCGCCCTGAAGCCGGCGATCGAGCTGCGCTTCGTCCCCGACCGGGTCGTGATCGATGGCCGCGACGCCATCGTCCAGTTCGACGTCATCGTCGCGAACGTCGGATCCGCGCCCGCGCGCAACATCCTGGTCGAAGCGCTGATGGTCTGTGCCAGCCCGACGCAGGACCAGGAAATCGCGGAATATTTCCGCCGCCCGAATACGCTGGGCGACCGCATCCCTGGTATTGCGCCGATGGACAGCCTGACCCTGAAGAGCGCGGTCAAGCTGCCGCTCGACGAGGTAAAGAGCTTCGAGGCGGGCGGCCGCAAATTGTTCGTGCCGCTGGTCGCGTTCAACGTGGTCTACGGGGCGAGTGACCAGCAGGTGTCGGCCAGCTTCCTGGTCGGACGCGGCAAGGAAGGCGATGCCAAGCTTGCGCCATTCCGGCTCGACCTCGGACCGCGCATTTTCCGCGGCCTCGCGGCCCGGCCGCACAGCAGCGGCCTCAGCGCCGCCGCCTAAACCGCGGTTCCCACATTGTTGTAGCTGTGCCAGGCGAGCACGGCGGCAGCGCCGCGATGCGGACGCCACGCTTCGGCCCATTCGCGCAGCTGCTTTTCCGATGGCCGCTCGTCGAGGCCCATCAGCTTGCCGATCTCGATCTGCACCGCAAGGTCGCCCGCCGGAAAGGCATCGGGCCGACCCTCGGCGAACAGCAGGTAGATTTCCGCGGACCAGCGGCCGATGCCCTTGATCTTCGTCAGCTGGGCAATTGCTTCTTCATCGTCTTCGGGCAGGTGGGCGAGATCGAGTTCGCCCGACAGGACCAGCCCGGCGAGGCTGCGCGCATAGCCCGCTTTCTGGCGCGACAGGCCGGCTTCGCGCAGTTCCTCGTCGCTGGCGGCATTTAGCGCGGCCAGGTCGACCGGCTGGCCGAACTTTGCGATCAGCTTGTTCCACATCGAACGGGCGGCGGCGACGCTGACCTGCTGGCCGACGATGGTGCGCAGCAGCGTTTCCACGCCCGGATCGCTCATCCGCGGTTCGGGATGGCCATGAATTTCGAGCACCCGCGCAAAGCCGTCATGAAAGCCGGCAAGCGCATCGCAGCTGGCGTGCAGGCTTTCGCGCGTGCGGACCATCAGGCGACGCTGGCCGCGTAGAGCGAAATGGCGGCGGCATTGGACACGTTGAGGCTTTCGACGGCGTCACTGATCGGCAGTTTCGCCAGCGCGTCGCAATGTTCGCGCGTGTTGCTGCGCATGCCCGGACCTTCGGCGCCAAGCACCAGCGCGACCCGCTGCGGGCCGAGCGCGTCCTTGAGGTCGGTGTCGGCCTCACCGGCGAGGCCGATGCGCCAAAATCCAGCCTCGGCGATTTCCTCCAGTGCACGGGCGAGGTTGACGACGCGGACCCACGGCACGCGTTCGAGCGCACCCGAGGCAGCCTTCGCCAGTGCACCGCCTTCAGGCGGGGAATGACGGTCCTGCGTGACGATCCCGATCGCACCGAAAGCGGCGGCCGAGCGAAGGATCGCGCCCACATTGTGCGGGTCGGTGACCTGGTCGAGCACCAGCAACGTCGCCTTTTCCGGCGCGTCGGCAAGGACGTCGCCGAGCCACAAGTCTTCCAGCGGCTCGACCTCTATCACCACGCCTTGGTGCGGCGCGTCGTGGGGCACGAGGCGGGCGAGGTCGGTCACCTCCGCCATGGTGACCATGACGTCGGGCGGGAACTGCATGAAGTTCGCTGCCTCGCGCGTCGTCCACGCTTTCAGGACGCGGCGGTCAGGATTGTCGAGCGCCGCCGCGACGGCGTGCTTGCCCCAGAAACGCGGCCGGTTGGGGTTGCCGCCGCCCTTGTGCTTGTTCTTGCGAGCCATGACTGCCCCCTAGCTCCGACCACGGCGCAAGGGAAGCGGCAGCCTAGTTGGCGGCGTCCAGCGAATAGCCGGCCGACCGCACCGTGCGGATAAGGTCGGGCTCGCCCATCGCCAGCCGCAGGCGGCGGATATGGACGTCGACGGTTCGCAGCTCGATCTCCTCACTGTGCGGCCAGACGGTGTCGAGAAGCTGCTGGCGGCTGAACACCCGGCCCGGATTTTCGAGGAAGTGGCGCAGCAGGCGATATTCCGTCGGCCCGAGCTGCAGCGTCACGCCGTCGCGCTTCACGCGGTGGGCGGTGAGGTCCATCTCGATCCCGGCATAGGCCAGCGCACTGGCGGCCAGCGCCGGGCGCACGCGGCGGAGCACGGCCGAGGCACGGGCGATCAGCTCCTTCGGGCTGAACGGCTTGGTCAGGTAATCGTCGGCGCCGGTTTCGAGCCCGCGAATCCGGTCGTCCTCTTCACCGCGTGCCGTCAGCATGATGATCGGCACGTTGGCGGTCGTCTCGCGACGGCGCAGGCGGCGGCACACCTCGATCCCGCTGATCCCTTCGATCATCCAGTCGAGCAGGATGAGGTCGGGCCGGGTTTCCTCGGCCAGGATAAGCGCTTCCTCGCCGTCGCCCGTGCGGGTGACGGCATAGCCGGCGCGGTCGAAATGGAAGGTGACCAGCTCAGCGAGCGACCGGTCATCCTCAACAAGAAGCAGTCGCTTGACACCCACCGGTCTTACTCCGCTTTCTGGTCCAGCGGATCGGCACCCTTGGGCCGGTCCACATAATGTTGGCCGGTCGCCGCGTAATAGACCATTTCCGCGATGTTGGTCGCATGGTCGCCGACGCGCTCGACATTCTTGGCGATGAACATGAGATGGGTCGACTGCCCGATGTTGTTCGGGTTCTCCATCATGTAGGTCAGCAGCGTCCGGAAGATGCTGTTGTAGAAATCGTCGACCGCCTGATCGCGCTCAATCACCTTCACCGCCGCTTCGGCATCGCGGTTGACGAATGCGTTGAGCACATCGTGCACCATCTCCGTCGCGATGCGCGCCATTTCCGGCATCAGCGACAGCGGCTCGATATTGCCGACGCTGTCGATCAGCGGAATGCGCTTGGCGATGTTCTTGGCGTAATCGCCGATACGTTCGACGACGCCCGAAATCTTCATCGCGGCGACGACGTCGCGAAGGTCGCCGGCCATCGGCGCGCGCAGCGCGATCAGTTCGACCGAGCGCCGCTCGGTTTCGATTTCCAAGGCGTCGAGCTTTTTGTCCTCGATCACGATGCGTTCGGCGCCGTCGAGGTCGCGCTGCTGAAGGCAGCGCATCGATTCACGAATGGCATGTTCGGCCAGCCCGCCCATCTGGCTGATGAGCGCGCGCAGCCGGTCGAGATCGTCGTCGAACGCCTTGAGGGTATGTCCGCTGGTGGTCGCCATGTTACTCGCTCCGATCAGCCGTAGCGGCCGGTGATATAGTCCTGGGTCCGCTGCTGGCGCGGGTTGGTGAAAATCTCTTTGGTCTTGCCGTATTCGACCAGCTCACCGAGGTGGAAGAAGGCGGTCCGCTGCGACACGCGCGCGGCCTGTTGCATGTTGTGCGTGACGATCGCGATCGCGTAGCGGCCGCGCAGTTCGTGGATCAGCTCCTCGATCTTGGCGGTTGCGATGGGGTCGAGCGCCGAGCAGGGCTCGTCCATCAGGATCACCTCGGGGTCGACCGCGATGGCGCGTGCGATGCACAGCCGCTGCTGCTGGCCGCCCGACAAGGCGGTTCCGCTGTCGTCGAGGCGATCCTTGACCTCGTCCCACAAACCGGCGCGCTTCAGCGACTTTTCGACAATTTCGTCCAGTTCCGATTTACCCGCGGCGATGCCGTGGATCTTCGGGCCGTAGGCGACATTGTCGTAGATCGACTTGGGGAAGGGGTTGGGTTTCTGAAACACCATCCCGACCCGCGCGCGCAGCTGCACCACGTCCATCGACGGGGCGTAGATATCTTCGCCGTCGAGCGCGATCTCGCCGGTCACCCGCGCGCCGACGATGGTGTCGTTCATGCGATTGAGGGTGCGCAGGAAGGTCGACTTGCCGCAGCCCGACGGGCCGATGAAGGCGGTGACCTTGTCGTCATGGATGTCGATGTCGACGCCCTTGATGGCTTCCTTGTCGCCATAGAAAACGCGCACGTCGCGTGCGGTCATCTTTGGCGCACGATTGTCGAGGGCCGGTTCGGCGGTCTCGGTCGGGGTTGGGGCGATGGTGTCGATCATGTCCATTCCTGCCTACCAGCGGCGTTCGAATTTGTTGCGGAGATAAATGGCCAGCCCGTTCATCAGCAGGACGAACACCAGCAGCACGATGATCGCGGCGCTGGTGCGTTCCACGAACGACCGGCTGACTTCGTCCGACCACAGGAAAATCTGCATCGGCAGGACGGTCGCTGGGTCGGTGACGCCTTGCGGCGGCGTGGCGATGAATGCGCGCATGCCGATCATCAACAGCGGCGCGGTTTCGCCCAGCGCGCGGGCCATGCCGATTATGGTGCCGGTCAGGATACCGGGCAGCGCCAGCGGCAGGACATGGTGGAAGACGACCTGCATTTTCGACGCGCCGACGCCGAGCGCCGCGTCGCGGATCGACGGCGGCACCGACTTGATCGCGTTGCGGCCGGCGATGACGATCACCGGGAAGGTCATCAGCGCCAGCGTCATGCCACCGACCAGCGGCGACGAACGCGGCATGTCGAGGGTATTGAGGAACAGCGCGAGTCCGAGCAGACCGAAGATAATCGAAGGCACAGCGGCAAGGTTGTTGATGGTCACTTCGACCACGTCGGTCCAGCGGTTCCGCGGCGCGAATTCTTCGAGGTAGAGCGCCGACAGCACGCCGATCGGGAAGGCGATGCCCATCGTCACGATGATGGTCAGGAAGCTGCCCTTCAGCGCCCCCCAGACACCGGCCATTTCGGCCTCGGTCGAATCCGAATTCATCAGGAAGTCGAGCGACAGGCCATGCGCCCCCTTGCTGAGCATCGTGACCAGCAGGAAGGCGAGGAAGCCGATGCTGATGGCGACGGCAAGCAGGCCGAGCAGCTTGAAATTGCGTTCAGCGGCGTAGCGGCGGGCGATGCGCTTTTGCATCGCGGCACCGGTCCAGCGCTGCGTCTGTTCGATGCTAGTCATACGCTTCCCGATATTTGCGCACGACCCGCAGCGCGACGAGGTTGAGGATCAGCGTAACTATGAACAGGATGAGGCCCAGCGCAAAGGCGGCAAGCGTCTTGGCGCTGTCGAATTCCTGGTCGCCGGTCAGCAGCTGTACGATCTGCACGGTGACGGTCGTGACGCTCGCGAACGGATTGGCGGTAAGATTGGAGGCGAGCCCCGCGGCCATCACCACGATCATCGTTTCGCCGATCGCGCGGCTGACAGCGAGGAGAATGCCGCCGACGACGCCAGGCAGGGCGGCAGGCAGCAGCACCTTCTTGATCGTTTCCGACCGCGTGGCGCCAAGCGCCAGGCTGCCGTCGCGCATCGATTGCGGGACCGCGGTGATGCTGTCGTCGGACATCGAACTGATCAGCGGGATGATCATGATGCCCATGACGAGACCCGCGGCCAGCGCGCTTTCGCTTGAGGCGCTGGTGATGCCGATGCCGACGGCCAGGTCGCGAATGGCCGGGCCGACGGTCAGCGCGGCGAAATAGCCGTAGACCACGGTCGGGACGCCGGCGAGTATTTCGAGCGTCGGCTTGATCCAGCGGCGCGCGGTGGAGGGGGCGTACTGGGTCAGATAAATGGCGCTCATCAGGCCGAGCGGCACCGCGACGATCATGGCGATGATCGCGCCAATGAAGGCCGTACCCCAGAACAGGCCGATCGACCCGAAGCTGCCCGGGTGTCCGGCCGGACTCCACACCGATCCGGTGAGGAACTGGAAGATGCTGACTTCCTTGAAGAACAGCAGGCTTTCGAACAGCAGCGACAGGATGATGCCCAGCGTGGTCAACACCGCCACCATCGAGGCGGCGACCAGCAGCGTCATCACCCAGCGTTCGACCGCGGTCCGGGCGCGGAATTCGACGCCGCTGCGACGTGCGGCCAGAAAGGCGCCGGCAGCCGCGAGCAACGCGGCGACCAATGTGCCGGCCCAACCGACCTTGGCCGACTGGCTTTCGATGATCGGGGCCAGCGCGTTGGCTTCAGGATAGATGCCCACGGTCTTGGCGCCGCGGGCGATATCGTTCGCTTCGGCCAGGATCGCGTTGCGCTGCATGTCGAAGGCGGGAAGCGCCTGACCCGCAGGCGACGACAGCACGGCCTGATTGACGATCGACTTGCTGATCGGCGCCCAGGCGGCGACGAACACAAGCGCGGGGAAGGCCGACCACAACAGGACGTGGACGGCGTGGTAGATGGGAAGGCTGTTCAGCTTGCCGCCGCCGGCACGCAGGCCCGCCGCCCGTTTCCGGACGACGGCGCCTGCGGCCAATGCGATGGCCAGAACCGCGAGGATCGCGATCAGCGTCATAAGGTCTCGCGGCTCTCTCTTCGCTTACTTGAGCGTCGAGGGGTCGAGCGGCTTCAGCGCGGTCGCTTGCGCGGTCGCTGCGCCGGCGTCGGCACCGGCGAAGGGAACGAGGCCCTTCTTTTCGAGCGGACCGCCCGTGCCCCAAGCCTTCGAATAGGCTTCGATGAACTTCTTCATCGCCGGCTTCGCGGCCAGATGCTCGCCCTTCAAGTAGACGTAAAGCTTGCGGCTGCCCGGGTAGCTGAGGTCGGCAATGGTCGCTTCGGTCGGGAGCACGCCCTTGAGGGCGACCGGCTTCACCTTGTCGGCATTTTCCTCGAGGAAGCTGTAACCCAGCACGCCGAGCGTGCCCGGTTCCTGGCTGACCTTCTGCACCAGCAGATTGTCGTTTTCGCCGGCTTCGACATAGGCGCCGTCGGTGCGGATGCCGGTGCAGATTTCCTTCTGCTTCTTTTCATCCGACTTCTTGAGATCCTTCATCGCGGTGTCGCTTTCGCAACCCTTGGTGAGGATGAGGTCGGCCAAGCTGTCGCGGGTGCCGCTGGTGGTCGGCGGGCCCATGACCTTGATCGCAATGGCAGGAAGCGCCGGATTGACGTCCTTCCATGTCTTCGCTTTGTTCGGACCCTTGCCGAACGGATTGGCGGCCAGCGCCTTGTAAATGTCGTCGACGGTCAGATTGAGGCCGGGGCCGTCCTTGCCTTCGATGAAGGTCAGGCCGTCGATGCCGATCGGCACTTCGATGATGGTCTTCGCGCCATTGGCGGCGCAGGTTTCATACTCGCTGGCCTTAAGCTGGCGCGAGGCATTGAGCATGTCCGGGAACTTGTCGCCGATGCCCGCGCAGAACAGCTTGGCGCCCGCGCCCGTGCCGGTCGATTCGACGACCACGCGCGTGCCGGCATTGTCCTTCATGAACGCTTCGGCGATGGCAGTGGTGAACGGGTAAACGGTCGACGAGCCGACAATCTTGATGTCGCCGCCAGCCGCATTCGAGTCGTTGCCGCCGCAAGCCGCAACCAGCGCCACCAGCGGCAGCGCAACCATCAGTTTCTTCATCGTAAAAAGCTCCCTCATGGCCATCCTTCAGGCCGATTGGCTAGCTCGCTGGACTGCCAATGCTGGCTCCCTGTGACGGCAAGGTTACGGTTTCGTGACAGCGTCCGGTTCGGCAGCTGGCAAATCGACCTGCACGGCAGTCCCCGCCCCGGGTTTCGAGCGGATGCTCATCAGGCCGCGATGACGTTCGACGATATGTTTGACGATCGCCAGGCCCAGCCCCGTGCCGCCCGAATCGCGACTCCGCCCCGGGTCGACGCGATAGAAGCGTTCGGTAAGGCGCGGCAGATGCTCGGGCGCGATCCCGTCGCCATAGTCGCGGACCGACACCCGCACCCGCTGACCGAGGCGAGTGACCTGCACATCGATTCTGGTCGACCGTTCGTTGCAGCCGTAACGCAGCGCATTCCCGATCAGATTGTCGACCACCTGCCCCAATTGCCCCGCATCGCCGATGACGACGTGCGGACCGCCATCGGCATCGAGGCCGATCGTCGCATTCTTCTGATCGGCAAGTTCGGCCATGTGCTGAATCGATGCCTTGGCGATATCGTCCATTTCGACCCGGTCCGACGGCATGCGGTAGCGCTCGGCCTCGATCCGCGACAGGCTCATCAGGTCGTCGACGATGCGCTGCATCCGCCGCGCCTCGCGGTTGATGGTCTCGCCGAATCGCACCCGGAGTGCCTCGTCCAGCGGGCCGGGCTCGGCCAGCGTTTCGCCGTAACCGATCAGCGTGGCGAGCGGCGTGCGCAGTTCATGGCTGGCGTTGGCGACGAAGTCGGTCCGCATGCGCTCCGACGCGACGATGCCGCTGCGGTCGGACAGGCGGACTAGCAATAGGCGGCGGCCTATATTGTTGATCTTCATCTGCCATGGGCGGTCGGCCGATCCGATTCCGACCAGGTCGATCGATGCCTCGCGCCCCGCAAGGATGAAGTCCAGCGCCTGGGGATGACGGATGGCGATGCGGACGTCGCGCCCGATGATGGCGTCGCCGAGGAGGGAGCGGGCGGCAAGGTTGGCGGCATCGACCGTACCATGGTCGATGATCAGGGCCGGCTCGCCCAACGCGTCGAGCAGGGCAGCAAGGAATGGCGTCTGTCGCGACATGGGGCCGTCATAGGGGCGGACGTCGCCGCCGACCAGCCACTGAACGTCAGGTCGCCGGCGTCAGCTCGGCGGCGCTGTTGCGGCGATGGGCGCGCCAGGTGCCGACGATCAGCGCCAGCAACATCGGGTAAATCCAGAAACGCTCCGCGGCCGCATAGACCCGCGGGATGAGGTCCCAGTGGATCGCCTTCATCGCGTGCGACATGACCGACGTCAGCTGGAACCCGGCCACCCACAGCGGCCAGAAGCGCGACGACATAAGGGCGACGCCGACGAAACCGGCGAGGGCAGCGACGTCGACCATGAACAGGCCGGTTTCCATCCCCTCGAACCGTTCGGTCGGGGGGGAATAGACCAGGACCGTAAGGACGGACGCGGCGACGATGATCGACATGACCAATCGTTCATCGCGCGAACCGCGGCTCAGGGCGAAGGCCGAAACCGCCAGGAGCAAAATCCAATAGGCGAGGGGGCTAAGCATCCAACGATTCCTCATGCATCATCTTCATGCCGCCCCCCCGAAATCCCTTGTTACGCTACGATCCGCAGGCCGGCCTGGCCGGTGGCCGGCGGGCATTCGGCGCCTTCGCCAAGACCGGTCGTGCGAAGGCCCGGGACAAGCTGCGTGGTCTGTTTCAGGATGCCGTGGCAGCTTGCCATGCCGCCGCGCGCGGTGACCAGAGCCATCGTCGCCGATGCCAGCTGCTCCATCGCTTCGTGACCGGTCGACGTCGCAACGCCGGCCACGGCCCGTGCGCGAATCATCCGGCCCTGCAGTTCGGCGATTTCGGCGAGCGCATGTTCGATGGCGTCTTCCACTTCGCGCACCTGGGTCGCGACTTCGAAGGCTGCGTTTTCGATCAATTGTTTGCGCATGTCAGTCTCCTTCCGGTCGACGCCGCCCCGACGGCGTGCTGGCTGTCCCAGCGAGCGGAAGGCGCCTAACCCTGAAGGAGTCGCGAAAGGCTTTCCAGTCCGGCCAGATACATGCCGACGGAAAAGGCCGATCCGATCGCGATCAGGAAGATCCAGAGGAGCCTCTGGCCAACGCCCATCTCATTGCTGGGATGGCTTCTTGTTGCGAACGGCATTTGCAGGGGAGGCCGGGACATTCCCGATCTCTGCTCGGTTTTGACACCGGGAGGTCCAGCCTCCCCCACACGATCAGCGTGCCGAATCTGATTGCTGACCGCCCCGGCTTGGTGTCCGTTTGCCGGGTCGGGGTCGATGTGCGGCGATTGATGTATCAACCGCTGATATGCGTCCTTCGCTGGATCTAGAACGGCGGCGACCATGCGCGCCGCCTCGCCGCGCCGCTCGACGCCCAGTTTTTCCAGGGCGCCGCGGATACGCTGGTCCACGGTGTGCGGGCTGATGCCGAGCTTGAGGGAGATTTCCTTGCTGCTGAGATGCTGGTCGACCAGCAGAAGACAGTCGATCTGTCCCTGGGACAGGCGGCCCACACGAGCCGCGTCCTCACCGCCATCAAAAGGCCGGACCCCAGAAAAACCGTCTGTAGGCACCTGCATCACCTGCTTTTACTCACTCTTTGCTACAAACACGCCCCTACGCGGCGATGCTCATTTACGGTGCTTTTTATCCGAAAGCGAGAACGGCACCAAATAAACTCGGATAACGTAGGGTAAACCGGGTTTTATCCGCGAAGAAGCGGGATCGATCGATTTCGAATGATTTTGGAAGAGTGGTGGACAGGGCTGGATTCGAACCAGCGTACGGGAAACCCGGGCAGATTTACAGTCTGCTGCCTTTAACCACTCGGCCACCTGTCCAGATGGGCCATGTCCATGACCGCAGATGGCGGCCGGCACGGCTGGTGGCGCGCTCCTTGGCGGGCGCGACGCGGACTGTCAACCGGCGGGTTCGGGAAATGCTGAATAGTCGACCAAGTTTTTAGTCGGGAGCCAAAGTCGCCGCTAGGCCTTGGCCTAGCGCGCTCCAAAATCGAAAAGTCCCGCGGACATTTGCGCAGGTCGCCCTTCGCTGCGCTCTGGCGCTCCAAAATCAAGACTGCCCCCGTCAGTCAGGATTTTGGAGCGGGTGAAGGGAATCGAACCCTCGTCGTAAGCTTGGAAGGCTTCTGCTCTACCATTGAGCTACACCCGCTCGCGCTCGTTCGAGCGTCCGGCGCCTTTGCCATTGCTTTCGCCAAGCCGTCAACCGGGAACGACTCACGGCCTGAACGATTGAATCGGATGCGAATCGAAATGGAGACATGTCATGGCGGCGCGGCCGAGTTGGCGCGGGCAGATCAAGCTGGCGCTGGTATCGATCCCGGTGGAAATCTATCCGGCAACCAAGGCTGGACGATCGATCGCCTTCCACCAGGTCCATGAACCGTCGGGCCAGCGCGTTCGCTATGAGAAGGTGGTGCCCGGCATCGGTCCGGTCGACCGCGACGAGATCCTCAAAGGCTATGAGGTCGAAAAGGGCGAATATGTCCTTCTCGACCCCGAGGAGATCGAAAAGGTCAAGCTGGAGAGCCGCAAGACGCTGGAGCTGACGCAGTTCGTCGACCTCGCCGAGATCGATCCCATCTATTACGACAAGCCCTACTTCGTCGTGCCTGCGGACGATCTTGCCGAAGAAGCGTTCGTGGTGCTTCGCGAGGCGCTGAAGAAGACCAAGAAAGTGGGCATCGGCCAGTTGGCGATGCGCGGGCAGGAATATGTCATCAGCCTGAAAGCCTGCGGACGCGGCATGGTGCTCGAAACGCTGCGCTACGCCGACGAGGTCAACAAGGCGTCGAGCTATTTTCGCGACATTGGCGATGCAAAGCCCGACGCGGACCTGCTCGAACTGGCCGAAACGCTGATCGAGAAGAAGGCGAGCGACTTCGACGCCTCCGAATTCCACAACCGCTATGTCGATGCGCTCAAGGCACTCATCGCCGAGAAGCAGAAGAAGAAAGGCAAGCGCATCATCCAGGACAATAGTCCGGATGCGCCGGCGAAGGGCAGCAATGTCGTGGACCTGATGGCGGCGCTCAAAAAGAGCATCGAAAGCGGCAAGCCCACCGCGAAGCCGGCCGCCAAGAAGGCCGCGGCCAAGAAAGCGGCGCCGTCGCGCAAGCGGGCGTGACGCAAGTGGCGCGCAAGCTCGATATCGATACCTACAACGCCAAGCGCGACTTCACGAAGACCACCGAGCCCAAGGGTCGCAAGCTAAAGGGCAAGGGCAACAGCTTTGTGGTACAGAAGCATGAAGCGTCGCGGCTGCATTGGGATTTTCGGCTGGAACTGGACGGCGTGCTGAAAAGCTGGGCGGTGCCGAAAGGTCCAAGCCTTAATCCCGACGACAAGCGGCTGGCGGTGCGCACCGAGGATCATCCGCTCGATTATGCCGGGTTCGAAGGCACGATCCCCGACGATGAATATGGCGGCGGGACCGTGATGCTGTGGGACCGGGGCACCTGGACGCCGGAACCGGGCAAGGATCCGTCGAAAACGATCGAGGAAGGGCATCTCCATTTCCGTCTTGATGGCGAGCGAATGAAGGGCGACTGGGTGATGTTCCGCCTGAAGGGACGACCGGGCGAACGGCAAGAGCCGTGGATGCTGAAGAAGGTCGACGACGATTTCGCCGGCCCGGGCGAAGAACTGGTCGAACGCTGCCTGACCAGCGTCGACACCGGTCGGACGATGGAAGAAATCTCTTCCGGCAAAAATGTGGGCCGCAAAAAAGTTATCGGCAGGAAAACGTCGGTGAAGTCGTCTGCCTTCCGGCCGGTGCAGTTGGCGACCCTAGTCGATGCCGTGCCGTCCGGAAGCGACTGGATCCACGAATATAAATATGACGGTTACCGGCTGCTGCTTGCCACCGGCGACGGAGCGGCAACCGCCTTTACCCGCAACGGCAAGGACTGGTCGGAACGGTTTGCCAGCATCGTCGCCGCTGCCGCCGCGCAGCTACCGCCGGGCTGCCTGATCGATGGAGAGGCCGTCGCGCTGGACAAGGACGGAAAGCCGGACTTCGCGCTGCTCCAGGCCAGCCTGAAGGATGACGGGTCGGCCGACCTCGACTTTTTCGCCTTCGACCTGCTGGTCGACCAGGGCGAAGACATCGCCAAGCTGCCCAACATCGAACGCAAGGCGCGCCTCGCCGCGTTGATGCAGCGGGCCGCGCGCCCGCTCCATTATGCCGACCATATCGTCGCCAAGGGCGAAGAGCTGTATCGTGCAATCTGCGCCGAGGGCGGCGAGGGCATCATTTCGAAGAAGGCCAGCGCAGCCTACTCCGGGCGGCGCGGCCGCAACTGGCTGAAGATCAAGTGCATCAACCGCCAGGAATTCCTGATCGCCGGATGGACCGCGAGCGACAAGAAGCGCGGCTTCAAGTCGCTGATCCTCGCCACCCGCGACGGCAAGGCGCTCCGCTACGCCGGGAAGGTCGGCACCGGCTTCACCCAGGCGCTGATGGACGAACTGCGCGACAAGATGGCGTCGCTTCAAACCGAAGCGCCGGCCATCGATGTCCCCCGCGCCGATGCGCGCGGCGCGACATGGGTGCAGCCGTCGCTGGTGGCGGAAATCGCCTTCACCGAATTCACGCCTGCCGGGACGCTGCGCCACCCCAGTTTCATCGGCCTGCGCGAGGACAAGCCTGCCGCGACGGTCAAGCGGGAGAAGGCCGAACCGCTTTCCACGACTGAGGTCGCGGCGGACCGCTTCGGCGTCAGGATCAGCAGCGAAGACCGACAGATCTTCCCGGAAGCCGAGCTGACCAAGGGCGATCTTGCCGACTACTATGCCAAGGTCTCAGCTATCTTCCTGCGCGACGCCGCCAAGCGTCCGATGACGTTGGTCCGCTGTCCGCAAGGCCGCGGCAAGCAATGCTTTTTCCAGAAACACGACACCGGCGGGCTGGGCGAGCATGTCCATCACGTCCCGATCAAGGAGAAGGACGGGACCAGCGAAGATTATCTGTGGTTCGACGACCCGCGCGGCGTATTGGCCTGCGTGCAGATGGGCACGATCGAATTCCACGGCTGGGGTAGCCGGATCAAGCCGCTGGAAAAGCCTGACAGGATGGTCTTCGACCTCGACCCCGACGAAGGGCTCGACTGGGACTTCGTGCGCAGAGCGGCGAAGCGATTGCGAGAGGTGCTGGCGGATATCGGACTGGTCAGCTTTCCGATGCTATCGGGCGGAAAGGGCGTGCACGTCGTCGTTCCGCTCGACGCCGGCGCGGCCTGGCCCAAGGTGAAGGATTTCGCCGAGCGCTTCAGCCGCGCCATGGCCGAGGCGGAACCCGACCTGTTTACCGCCAACATTCGCAAGAAAGAGCGCAAGGGCCGCATCTTCCTCGACTGGCTGCGCAACCAGCGCGGGGCGACGGCGGTGATGCCCTATTCGGTTCGTGCGCGGGAAAATGCACCGGTAGCTGCCCCGATAAACTGGTCCGAACTGGACAAGATTTCCGGCGCCAACGTCTACACCATCAAGGATGCCGACCTGTTGTTGAGACGCGCGGCGTCAAAGTCGCTCGCCGGCTGGGGCGAGGCCAAGCAGGCGCTGCCCGATTATTGACCGGCGAAGCGGTCGGTCGCGCGCACCAGCCCGTCCGTGATCCCCGGTTCGGTGTAGAGATGCCCGCCGTCGGGCACGATCTGAAGGTCGACCTCCGGCCACGCCTTCTCAAGATCCCATGCCGCCGCGGGCGGGGTGCAGCAGTCGTGGCGACCTTGGACGATCACGCCGGGGATGCCCTTCAGACGGTCCGCGTTGGCGAGCAACTGCCCCTCGTCGAGCCAGCCTTTATATTTCATATAATGGTTCTCGATCCGCGCGATCGCGATGGCGTGGCTGTCCTCGGTGAAATCGGCCAGCATCGCTTCGTCGGGCAGCAGGGTGACGGTGACGCCTTCCCACATGCTCCAGCGCTTGGCGGCTTCGAGCTGGACGGCTTCGTCGGTGCCAGTCAGCCGCTTGCGATAGGCTTCGACCAAGTCGCCGCGCTCGGGCTCGGGAATGAAGCCGACGAACTTCTCCCATTCTTCAGGGTAGAGCTCCGACGCGCCATATTTGTAGAGCCAGTCGACCTCGCGCTGGCGGAACAGGAAAATGCCGCGCAGCACCAGCTCGGTAACGCGATCCGGATGCGACTGGGCGTAGGCGAGGCTTAGGGTCGAGCCCCAGCTGCCGCCGAAGACCATCCACTTTTCGACGCCCATGACCGAAGTGCGCAACCGCTCGATATCTTCGACCAAGTCCCAGGTCGTGTTGTCGTCCAGGCTGGCGAACGGCGTCGAACGACCGCAGCCGCGCTGGTCGAAGAGCAGGATGTCGTAGCGCGTCGGGTCGAACTGGCGGCGCTGGCCGGGGCTGATGCCGGATCCGGGACCGCCGTGCAGGAAGACGACCGGCTTGGCGCCCTTGGTCCCGCAGCGTTCCCAGTAGAGCGTGTGCCCGTCGCCGACGTCCAGCATGCCGCTGTCGTAAGGTTCGATGGCCGGATAGAGGGTGCGGCGCTCGTTCATCAACTTCCCCGTTGCACAAAAAAGGCGGCGGATGCGTAGCGCACCCGCCGCCCCAAGGCGATGTCTAAGATTGGCGTCTTAGAACTTGTAGCCGAACTCCACGCCCCAGATGCGCGGTTCGTTGACCATCGCGGTGAGGTTGTTGAAGTCGATGCCGCTGACCGCGCTCTTGTCGTTGAGGATGTTGCGGCCGAAGGCGGCAACATCGAAGCGGTCAGTCTTGTAGCCGACGCGAAGACCGCCCTCGGTCAGCTGGTCGTCAGAAAATTCGACCGACTGGTATAGGAAGAAGTTGATCTTCGAGCGGTGGTACCAGTCGGTGAAGACGTAGAGCGAGCCATCGCCGACCGGATGTTCGTAACCGGCCGACCAGTTGATTGTCCACTTCGGCGCCTGCGGCAGCTGGTTGCCGTTGATGTAGACCTCGCCCGGATCGAACGGCACCGAGGGAACCGCGAACGGATCGGTCACGGTGCAGGCCGCGCCGCAGACTTCGACCGTCAGGTTCTTGTCGTGGATCTTGGCGATGTTGAGGCTGACGCCGCCGGTCAGCGTCAGGCCGCGGACCGGGCGCGCTTCCAGTTCCGCTTCGAACCCATGGCCCTTCACCGCCTTGGCGTTGAGCAGCAGATTGGCGTTGTTGGCGCCGCCCACGGCCGACAGCTGCAGATCCTTGGTCTTGAAGAAGTAACCGGTCAGGTTGAAGCGCAGCTTGCGGTCGAGGAGAACCGTCTTGATGCCGGCTTCGTACGACATGGTGTTTTCGCTGTCCGCCGTCGACACGTCGCGGTCGAACAGGATGCGGCCCTGGATTGCCGGGGCGCGATAGCCCTTGGCGACGCGGGCGTAGACGTTGACGTCGGGGTTCAGTTCCTGGATCGCCGACACGTCCCAGGTCAGCACGCTGTCCTTGACGCGGGTGGTCGTTTCCGGGACCGGACCGCCGCCGACGAAGATCGGACGCACGTCGTACAGACGCTCGGCGGTCAGCTTTTTCTTGTCGTGGTTCCAGCGGGCACCGGCCTGGACGGTCAGGCCGTTGTCGGTCTTGTAGTTGACCGAGCCGAAGATGCCGAGCGCGCGGGCTTCCTGGCGCTGGTTGACGATCGCCGACGGGTCGGTCGCGGTAGGCGAGCCGAAGTCGAGGCTTTCGATGTCGGTGTTTTCGTTGAAGTAGAAAACGCCGGCCTGGTAGCCGAGGCCCGTCGTGTTGTTCGACGCAATGCGCAGTTCCTGCGTGAACTGGTCGAGGCTCGGGATATTGTCCTGGCTCTGCGCCTGGAACGGGATGAAGCCCGGGCCGGTGTCGGTGCCGCCGTCGATGTCGCCGCGGCTCTTGACCGTGCCGTGCCAGTAGCTGGTGACCGAATAGAAGGTCGCCGGACCGAAGTCATATTCGATCGTGCCGGCCAGGTTCTGGGTCTTCAGCTTCTGGAAGTTGAGGCCGTTGGTGCTGACCTTGTCGCGCTTGAACTTGCCTCCGTCGAGGCCGACCAGCTTGTTGCTGCCGGTTTCGAAGGCGTTTGCGCGGAACAGGCGGGCATCGCCGTCAAGGTCGCGCAGCTGGCCGGTCAGGCGAATCTTTAGCTCGTCGGTCGGGCGGAATTCGACCTGCGCGCGCAGCGCGATGTCGTCATAGCCTTCCAGGTCGTGCTTGCCCGGTTCGCTGACATTGTCGACCCAGTTGCCGCGGTGCTGCCACAGGCCCGACACGCGGACCGCCACCTTGTCGCTGACCTCGCCGCCGACGGCACCTTCGGCATTGATCGTGCCCAGCGTACCGGCAGTCAGCTTGACGTAGCTCTTGCCCTTGCCCGGCTTCACCGTGTCGAACTTGACGATCCCGGCCGGCGTGTTGCGGCCGAACAGCGTACCCTGCGGGCCGCGCAGTACTTCGACGCGGTCGAGGTCGAATACCGGGAAGCCCTTCAGGATCGGGCTTTCCAGCACGACGTCGTCATAAACGACGCTGACCGGCTGCGACGCGTTGAGGTCGAAGTCGGTGTTGCCGAGGCCGCGAATGTAGAAGCGCGGGAAGGTACGGCCGAACGAGCTTTCGATGTTGAGACTGGGGACGCGGCCGGCCAGCGCGCGGATGTCGCTGCCGCTCGACGTGATCGCGTTCAGCGTGTCGTCGTTGACGGTCGCGACCGACAGCGGAATGTCCTGCAGGTTTTCGCTGCGGCGCTGCGCGGTGACGACGATTTCGCCGAGCTGGTCGCTGGTCGCAGTATCCTGCGCCGGGGCGGGCTGCGCCGCGTCCTGGGCAAAGGCCGGCACGGCGAACAGGCTGGCAGTGGCCAGCGCGAGGATGGAAATATGTGAGATGCGGCGCATCGGAATCGCTTTCATTATCTGTGCGATGGGTGAGCGCCCCCCCGCGGGCCGCTCCGATGCTTCGGCGCCTGTAACCAAGCCGACACATGAGTCAACGCGCGGCGGCGGGCGGCGTTAAGAATTCACGCGTGCTGTGGCTTTGAGGTCAAAAGGAAAATTCGTCGTAGACCCGGCTGACGTCGCCATTCCAATCGCCGTGATACCGTTCCAGCAGACGGTCGGCGAAAGTCTTTCCGGTCGCCACCACGTCCCGCAGCGGATCGAGGAATCCGCCTTCATTGTCGCCGCTGGCATTGAGCTGGGCGCGGTCGGTAAGGCCGGCGGCGGCGATGTCGAGCACGCGCGCGGCAAGGTCGCGCACCGTCCCGCCGCCTGGCACGGACGCTTCCAGCGCCTGGCGCGGTACCGCGTGGCGCAGCGCTTCGCGCTCCTCGATCGACCAGTCCTTGCAAAGGTCCCAGGCTGCATCGAGCGCCGTATCGGAATAGAGCAGGCCGACCCACAGCGCGGGAAGCGCGCAGATGCGGCCCCAGCGCCCGCCGTCCGCGCCGCGCATCTCGAGGAAGCTCTTCAAGCGTACTTCGGGGAAAGCCGTCGACAGATGGTCGGTCCAGTCAGCGATGGTCGGCTTTTCGCCCGGCAGGACACTCAGCTTGCCGTCGAGGAAGTCGCGGAAGCTAAGCCCCGCCGCGTCGATATACTGGCCGTCGCGAAAGACGAAATACATCGGCACGTCGAGCGCATAGTCGCAGTAGCGTTCGTAACCGAACCCGTCCTCGAACACGAACGGCAGCATGCCGGTCCGGTGCGGATCGGTGTCTTCCCAAATATGGCTGCGGAACGATTTGAAGCCGTTGGGCTTGCCCTCGGTGAAGGGCGAATTGGCAAAGAGGGCGGTCGCCACCGGCTGCAGCGCCAGCGACACGCGGAATTTCTTCACCATGTCGGCCTCGCTCGAATAGTCGAGGTTGGTCTGGATGGTGCAGGTGCGCAGCATCATGTCGAGGCCCAGCGTGCCGACGCGCGGCATGTGGTTCAGCATGATCTTGTAGCGGCCCTTGGGCATGATCGGAAGTTCGGCGCGGGTCTTGTCTGGCCACATGCCGAGCCCAAGGAAGCCGAGACCTAGGCGGTCGCCGATCGCCTTCACCTGTTCGAGGTGGCGACCGCTTTCGCGGCAGCTCTGGTGCAGATCCTGCAGCGCCGCGCCCGACAGTTCTAGCTGGCCGGCGGGTTCGAGGCTGATGGTGCCGTCCTGGCCCGACAGGGCAATGACGTTGCCATTCTCGATTACGGGCTCCCAGCCGAATTCGGTCATGCCCATCAACAGGTCGCGGATGCCGCCGGGCTCGTCATAGCTCGGCGCGCGATAGTCGCTGGTGCGATAGACGAACTTCTCGTGCTCGGTCCCGATGCGCCAGTTCTGGCGCGGCTTTTCGCCCTTCGAAAAGACCGACAGCAGGTCGTCGCGGGACTCGATCAGCGGGCTCGCCGAAGTGTCGGTACGCGTCGTCATTGAAAACCCCCTGATGCGCGGACCGTCCCGCGTCAACGCGCATATGGTATCAATGTGAAACTATTGCCAGTCCCCCGCGACGGCCATCCACGTCGCGATCGCGGCCAGCGCCGCCGTCTCCGCGCGGAGGATACGCGGGCCGAGCGAAATGGCGATGCTGTTCGGCTGGGACCGAGCAAGTTCGCGCTCTTCGTCGGTAAAGCCGCCTTCAGGGCCGGTGAGGATGATCGCAGGGCCGGCCTTCAAGGCTTTTGCTGCGGGCTCGCCGCCATTTTCGTCGGCGAAATAGAGTGTCGCCCCTGGTTCGCGCATTTTGAGGAAGTCGGCGAGCGCTATCGGCTCTGCAATGGTGGGCAGGCTGGTTCGGTTGCACTGCTCGGCCGCCTCAATCGCGATGCTTCGAAGCCGCTCGATCTTGACCCGCTCTGCCACGGTGCGTCGGGTCATTACGGGTTGCAGCCTAGAAATACCGAGCTCGGTCGCTTTTTCGACGAGCCAGTCGGTCTGCGCCCGTTTCACCGGCGCGAAGGCAAGCGTGAGGTCGGGGACATGTTCCTGCTCGCGCGTGCGTTCGGCGACGGCCAGCGTCATCCGCTTCTTGCCCACCTCGGCGACCTTCGCCAGCCATTCGCCGTTCGCACCGTCGAACAGCAGGGCCGCCTCGCCCTGCTTCAACCGCATGACATTGCCAAGGTAATTGGCCTGCGCGCCGTCGAGCGCGACCGTCGCGCCCTCACCAAGCGGCGTGTCGACGAACAGGCGCGGCAGGCTTTTGGGCGGCCAGGCGGGGGTGGCGATCATCGCCTTTCCGCATAGCTTCCGCGTCGCGCCGGTGCTAGCCGTCGCGCGACCATGACCATCGACCTTATCTGCCTCGATGCCGACGACACGCTGTGGCACAACATGCGCCACTTCCACGCGACCGAGGATGCGCTGGTGGCGATGCTGGAGCCGTTCGTCGACGCGGGTGTTGCGCGCGACGCGCTGCTGGCGACCGAGCTCAAGAATCTCAAGCTCTACGGCTACGGCGCCAAGTCCTTCACCCTCTCGATGATCGAAACGGCGTTCGACTTGGGCGGCGACGACATCCCTTCGTCCGTCATCCGCGATATCCTTCATGCCGGCCGCGCGCTGTGCGATCATCCGGTCGAATTGCTCGACGGGGTTGCCGACACGATGCACGCACTGGCCGAACGCGGGCGGCTGGTGCTGGTGACCAAGGGCGACCTGTTCCACCAGGAAGCGAAATTGGCCGCATCGGGCCTCGGCGACCATTTCGCCGGGATCGAGATCGTCAGCGACAAGAAGGCGGACACGTTTCGCGCCATCTTCGACCGCTACGGTTCGGCACCCGACGCCGCGATCATGGCCGGCGATTCGATGCGCAGCGACGTGAAGCCCGCGCTCGAGGCTGGGGCGTGGGCCGCCTACATCCCGCAGCCGCTGCAGTGGAGCCATGAACAGGGCGACCCGCCCGCCGATCATCCGCGCTACCGCGAACTGCCGTCGCTGGCCGCACTGGTGAACTGGATCGACGACATAGGGCGGGCTGCGTGAGCGAGACGGAGATCGTCCCCGACAGCGAGCGCACCGGCCTGATCGGCGCGCTGCCGCGACCGCTGCGACCCTATGCCTCGCTGATGCGGCTCGACCGGCCGATCGGGACGTGGCTACTGTTCTGGCCATGCGCGTGGGGCGTCGCTCTGGCCGGGGTGCGGGGGCAGTGGCCGCTGTTCGCCTGGCTCGCGCTTGGCGCTTTTGCGATGCGATCGGCGGGCTGCGCCTATAACGACATCGTCGACCGCGACCTCGACAAGAAGGTAGAGCGCACCCGCCTGCGTCCGCTGGCGTCGGGGCGGGTTTCGCTGAAGGCCGCGTGGGTGCTGGTGATTGGCCTCTCGCTGGTCGGGTTGGTGGTGCTGCTCCAGCTCAAACCCGTGGCACAACTCGTGGCGCTGCTCAGCCTAGCGCCGGTCGCGGCCTATCCGTTCATGAAGCGCATCACCTGGTGGCCGCAAGCGTGGCTGGGGCTGGTGTTTGGCTGGGGCGCGCTTGTCGGCTGGCCCGCGGTGACCGGCGACTTCGCGCTAACGCCGCTGCTGTTGTGGGCCGGCACCATTTTCTGGGTCATCGGCTACGACACGCTCTACGCCATCCAGGACATCGAGGACGACGCGCTGGTGGGCGTGAAGTCCAGTGCGCGGGCGTTGGGTGGCAAGGCGCGGCAAGGCGTCGGGCTGCTTTATGCCGCAGCGCTGATCGGCTGGTCGGCGGCGATCTGGTCGGTCATTCCCGATTCCCTGGCGCTGGTCGCGCTGTTGCCGGCCGCGCTGCATCTTGGCTGGCAGGTGGCCAAGGCCGACCCCGCCGACGGTGCGCTGGCGCTCCGGCTCTTTCGCTCCAACCGCTTCACCGGCCTGTTGCTGTTCGCCGCCTTTTTGACGGTCGGCTTGTCGGCGGCGCGGTGACCCTCTAGGCCGCCCGTCATGCTCAGTCCCGCCGATGCCCGCGCCAAAGCCGAAATGCTGGTCGACCTCGCCCGCAAGAAGGGGGCCAGCGCCGCCGACGCCGTCTATGTCGGCGAACGATCGCGCGGCGTAACCGTCCGTATGGCCGAACTGGAAGACGTGCACAGCAGCGAAGGCGAGGAAATGGGCCTGCGCCTCTTCATGGGACAGCGCAACGCCAGCGTCGCTTCGTCCGATCTGAGCACCGAAGAGCTGGAGGCACTTGTCGACCGCGCCGTGGCGATGGCGCGTGAGGCACCGGAGGACCAGTTCGCAGGCCTGGCGCCCGCTGACCTGCTGTTTCATGGCGACCGTGCCGAGCTGGACGTCGACGACGGCGGCGATCCTGATCCCGCGTCGTTGCGCGAGCGCGCGGCCGAGGCCGAAGCGGCGGCGCGGGGCGTCGAAGGCGTGACCAACAGCAATGGCGGCAGCGCATCTGCCTCGGCCTCGACCTTCGCCATCGCCACCAGCCACGGATTTTCCGGCGCGACCCGCGCCACCGGCTACAGTTGTTCGGCCAGCGTCGTCGCGGGTGAGGGGGCGTCGATGCAGCGCGACTATGCGTGGCACAGCGCACGCTATCAGGCCGACCTTGAAAGCGCCGACGACATCGGACGCCGCGCCGGGGAACGCGCGGTGGGCCGCCTTGACCCGCAACGGGTGAAGCCCGGCGTCATGCCGGTCCTATTCGACCCGCGCGTCGCGACGACCCTGCTCGGCCATTTCATCGCGGCCATCGCCGGATCGTCGATCGCGCGCAAATCCAGCTTCCTGCTCGAAGCGCTGGACAGCAAGGTGTTCGCCGACGGCGTGACGATCGCCGACGACCCGTTCCGCAAGCGCGGGCTGCGCAGCCGGGCGTTCGACGGCGAAGGTCTGGCCGTCGCACCGATGAACCTTGTCGAGGATGGCGTGCTCAAGACTTGGCTGGCCGACAGCGCCGCCGCGCGGCAGCTCGGCCTTATGCCGACTGGTCACGCCATTCGCGGCGTGTCGGGATCGCCGGGTGCGGGTCCGTCCAACCTGACGCTGCAGCCGGGCACGCGGAGCCGAGAGGTGATGATTGGCGCGGTTCGCTACGGCGTCCTTGTGACCGAGTTGATCGGGCAGGGGGTCAATGGCGTGACCGGCGACTATTCGCGCGGGGCATCGGGCTTCCTTATCGTCGACGGCGAAATCGGGCCGCCGGTGGCCGAAATCACCGTCGCGTCGAACCTCAAGCAGATGTTCGCATCGCTCGAGCCTGCGACTGACCTCAGGATTCGCCGCGGAATCGACAGTCCGACCGTGCTAGTTCCGGAAATGACGGTAGCGTCGGCCTAGACCGTCGGCTCGCCGACCGGCTTCAGGTGGAGCCGGGCGAACTCGATCTTGGGGCAGTGGTCCATCACGACCTTGAGGCCCGCCTCCTCGGCGCGCGCCGCGGCGGCCTCATCGATCACGCCCAGCTGCATCCAAACCGCCTTGGCCTTGGCGGCGATGGCCTGGTCGACCGCGGCGCCCGCCAGCTCCGAATTGACGAAGATGTCGACGATATCGATCGGTTCGCCGATCTGGGCAAGCTCGCGCCAGACATATTCGCCGTGGACATGTTCGCCGGTGATGCGCGGATTGACCGGGATGACGCGGTAGCCCTGTTCCTGCAGGAAATGCATGACGCCGAAGCTGGCGCGGCCAGGATTGTCGCTGGCGCCGACCATGGCGATGGTCCGGGCGCCTTGCAGCAGGGCGGCAATGTCTTCGTCGCGGGTGAGGGGCATCGGGTTTCTCCTTTGCCCCATCAATGCTTCAGCCGCCGACTTTCTCCAGCGACGCCATCATTTGCGCGGCGATGGCGGCGAAGGCATCGGCGGCCGGGCCCTCGCCGGCGGCAGGCGGGCGCCCCGCGTCGGAGGCTTCGCGAAGGCTGGCCGACATCGGCAGGCGGCCGAGGAATGGCACGCCCAGCTGCCTGGCCGATACCTCCGCGCCACCCTGGCCGAAGGGATCGCTGCTCTCGCCGCAATGGGGGCAGGCGTAGCCCGCCATATTTTCGACGATGCCGAGGACCGGAACGCTGGTCTTGCCGAACAGGTCGATGGCCCGCGCCGCGTCGATCAGCGCGAGGTCCTGAGGGGTCGAAACGATCACCGCGCCGTCGGGCCGCGCCTTCTGGATCAACGACAGTTGGACGTCGCCGGTGCCGGGCGGCAGGTCGACGAGGATGAGGTCGGTGTCGCCCCACTCGCCATCGATCAGCTGGGTCAGCGCGCCCGCTGCCATCGGCCCGCGCCACGCCAGCGCCTGGCCGCCCGGTACCAGCTGCCCGACCGACAACAACTTCACGCCGTAGGGGGTGTCGCCGGCGAACAGCTTTTCCTTTTCGGCGCGGGGCTTGGCGTGCGCGTCGAGCAGCGTTGGCTGCGACGGACCATATATGTCGGCGTCGATGATCCCAACCTTGTTGCCTGCCCGTGCCAGCGCCACGGCAAGGTTGGCGGTCAGCGTCGACTTGCCGACCCCGCCCTTGCCCGACCCGACGGCGATCACGCGCCGGTGCGGTTTGGATGCGGTCAGCGCGATCCGCGCCTCGCTTACGCCCGGAATAGCAACCACCGCCGCCCTTAAACGGGCCTCAAGCGCCTGGCGCGCAGGCTCGTCCAACCCGGATGCGTCGGCAACGATGGTGGCCATGGTTCCGACCAGGCGCCGCGTCCGGATCCGCGCGGCGTCGGGCAGGGTGTCGAGGACGGAAAGCAGGTCGGCATCGGTCATGGCGCGGCCCTTAGTCGGCTTTTCGACGGGCGGCACTGTTTTTCGGCGAAACCCTACCTATTATGGGTTCATGACCATCTTTTCCGGTTGGGCCGCGCGGGGCCGCGGCTTCTTCAGCGACAACAAGGGCCCGTGGGGCGCTCCGCCCAGCGGCAATGGCGGCAACGGCGGCGGCGACGAGCCGCCCAAGGGTCCATGGGGATCGGGCGGCAAGCCAAGACCGCCGCGCCGGTCGGGCAACATCTCCTCGCTCGACGAATTTCTGCAAAAGAGCCGCGGGCGCTTCGGCGGCAGCGGCGATGGCGGGGGCTTCGGCCCGCTCGGCTCGCCCAGCGCCTCGCTGATCGGCTGGGCCGTTCTCGGCCTCGTTGCCTTGGTCCTTCTGCTGTCGACCGTTCATTCAATCGCTGCCGCAGAGCGCGGGGTCGTGACGCAGTTCGGGCGTTACAGCCGGACGATCAATCCGGGCGTCGGCTTCACGCTGCCCTGGCCGATCGAGCGGGTGCAGAAGGTCGATGTGACCGACAACCGCCGGATCGAGGTTGGGACGACCGGCGATCAGGGTGAAACGCTGATGCTGACCGGCGACCAGAACCTGATCGACATCGCCTACCAGGTCCGCTGGAACATCAAGAACCCGGAAAATTATCTCTTCGAACTGAAGGATCCGGAAAAGACGGTCCAGCAGGTTGCGGAAAGCGCGATGCGTCAGGTGATCGCCAACGTCTCGCTCGAAGGTGCGATGGGTCCCCAGCGTGGTCTTATCGAAGCGCGCGTTGCCGAAGAAATGCAGCGCATCCTCGACGGCTATAAATCGGGCGTCCAAATCCTCGGCATTTCGCTGCGCCAGGCCGATCCGCCGGCCAAGGTCAACGACGCCTTCAAGGAAGTGACGGCCGCGCAGCAGGACGCGCAGACCGAAATCAACAATGCCAACGCCTACCGGCTGCAGCTGAAGCAGATTTCGGAAGGCGAGTCGGCCGCGTTCGACAAGGTCTACGAGCAGTATAAACTGGCCCCGGGCGTGACCCGTCGCCGCATGTATTATGAAACGATGGAGCGGGTGTTGAAGAACGTCGACAAGACGATCGTCGAAACCAATAATGTGACGCCCTACCTGCCGCTGAACCAAGTCCAGCAGGGACAGAAGGAGGGCGCGCGATGATCGGTTTCGTCACCCGCCATCCGATCGCGCTGGGCGTCGCGGCATTCGCGCTGCTCGTCACCGTCCCGAACACAGTTCGCATCGTCAAGGAAACCGAGCAGGGCGTGGTGACGCGCTTCGGCAAGCCGGTACGGATCGTCAACCGCTATGACGCCAAGTCCGACTTCGGGTCGTGGGGCGCGGGCATCAACTTCCAGCTGCCGTTCGCCGAAAATATCGTGTGGATGGACAAGCGCGTCCGCGACCTCGACATGGAAAAGCAGCAGGTGCTGTCGACCGACCAGCGCAGGCTGGAGGTCGATGCCTTCGCCCGTTTCCGCATCGTCGATCCGCTGCGCGCCTACATCGCCGCGCGCAACGAGGATAATGTCGAAGCGTCGCTGCGCCCGATCCTCGGTTCGCAGCTTCGCAACGAACTCGGCAAGCGCCCGTTCGCCTCGCTGCTGTCGCCCGAACGCGAAGGGGCGATGGAGAATATTCGCGACGGCCTTAACGGCGTGGCGCGGCAATATGGCGTCGAAATCGTCGACGTGCGGATCAAGAAGGCCGACCTGCCCGATGGCGCACCGCTCGATTCCGCGTTCGAGCGGATGCGCACTGCGCGTCGCCAGGAAGCGCAGTCGATCCGCGCCAAGGGCATGCGCGACGGCCAGATCATCCGCGCCCAGGCTGATGCCGAAGCGGCGCAGATCTACGCCGCCAGCTTCGGCAAGGACCCGGAATTCTACGATTTCTACCGGGCCATGCAGAGCTATGAAAAGACGTTCGCGGCCAATGGACAGAAGCCGACGACGATCATCATGAGCCCGAACAACAGCTATCTGAAGGAATTTTCTGGACGGTAGGGCCCGACACTGTTCAATTCGCGTTCATGCGCTTGACCTAGCGTCGAACATGGATCGCAAACGCCAAGCGAAGGAATTTCCAAGGATGAATCGGACGAAGGAGTTTCGACCATTGCGCTACGTTTACGGGGTCGCCACGGCCCTCCTGCTCGGAGGCACCGCCTTTTCGGTCGCGACCGGCCAGGCCGGCGCGCAGGTTGCGCAAAATTCACCGACGGCGATTGCGCCGCGACCGGGTGCGCCGGCCAGTTTCGCTGACCTAACCGCCCGCCTGCAGCCGGCGGTCGTCAACATTTCGACCAAGCAGCGCGTTGCGGTGAAGCGTCAGGCCGATCCGTTCGAAGAATTCTTCCGCCGCTTCGGCGGGCAGGTGCCGCAGGGCCAGGGCCAGGGGCAGGACCAGCAGCCGCAAACCCGCGAAACCGGGTCGCTGGGTTCGGGCTTCATCATTTCGGCCGACGGCTATGTCGTCACCAACAATCACCTGATCCAGGGCGCCGACGGGCAGGGCACGGTCGACAGCGTCACCGTCATCCTGTCGGACCGCAAGGAATATCCCGCCCGCATCGTCGGGCGCGACACGGCTTCGGACCTTGCGCTGCTGAAGATCGAAGGACGCAACTTGCCCTTCGTCCAGTGGGGCGACAGCACCAAGGCGCGCGTCGGCGACTGGGTGATCGCGATCGGTAATCCTTACGGCCTCGGCGGCACCGTCACGGCGGGCATCATCTCCGCGCTCCACCGCGGCGGCATTTCGAATAACGGTGCCTACGACCGCTACATCCAGACCGACGCCAGCATCAACATGGGCAACAGCGGCGGACCGATGTTCGACATGGCCGGCAACGTCATCGGCATCAACTCGGCGCTGATCTCGCCGACCGGTGCCAGCGTCGGCATCGGCCTTGCCATTCCCGCCGAAGCGGCCAAGCCGGTGATCGACGCGCTGCGCCGCGGCGAACGTCCGCAGCGCGGGTATCTTGGCGTCGGCCTCCAGCCGATCGACGAAGACATCGCTGCCAGCCTGGGCATCGAAAAGGAGCGGGGCGAACTGGTCCGCACCATCGTCCCGGGCGAAGCGGCCGCCAAGGCGGGCCTCCAGCAGGGCGACGTCATCATGCGCGTCAATGGCCAGGCGGTGACGCCGGACGAAACGGTCAGCTACCTGATCGCCAACACGCCGGTCGGCACCCGCGTCCCGGTCGACATCATCCGCGACGGCAAGCCGCTGCGCTTGTCCGTGCAGGTCGGCCAGCGTCCGACCGAAGAGGAACTGGCCAAGCAATCCGGTGCCGGTCAGCCCGATGAAGGTCAGGCGCTGGGCAGCGAAACGCCCGTCGCGCCGGGCGCGGCGCTGGGCCTCTCGCTGCAGCCGCTCAACGGCCAGATCATTCAGGCACTTGGCTTGCCCGCGGGTCAGAAGGGCGTCGTGGTGACCTCTGTCGATCCCAACAGCGACGCCGCGACCAAGGGCATCCAGCGCGGCTTCGTCATCGTCTCGGTCAATCGCCAGGCGGTGAACACCCCGCAGGACGTCAACGCCGCGATCGAAGCCGCGCGCCGCGCCGGCCGCAGCAGCGTGTTGCTGCTGGTCAAGCCGCGTCAGGGGCCGGAAGCCTTCGTCGGCGTAGAGATCGCCCGCCGCTAAACAAGCGGGCTTGTTGCCACCTCTCCTTGGGCCTAGGCTTCACGCCAAAAGCCCAGGGAGAGATGGGACGATATGGCCAGTCAGCCGCCAACCAGTATCTTTATCGGCGCCGCTTCGGGCGGCGCGAAAGCCCAGCAACTCGAACTGAAGCGCGCCAACCGGCACGGCCTGATCGCCGGGGCGACCGGGACGGGCAAGACGGTGACCCTGCAGGGCATCATCGAAGGCATGTCGGCGGTCGGCGTCCCGACGTTTGTCGCCGACGTGAAGGGCGACCTAGCCGGCCTCGCCATGCCCGGCTCCGCCACCGCCAAGCCGCATGAAGCCTTTGCCGCGCGCGCCGCCGACATCGGCTATTCCGGCTGGGCGTACGAGGCGATGCCCGTGCAATTCTGGGATCTGTTCGGCGAGCAGGGTCATCCGATCCGCACGACCGTCAGCGAAATGGGCCCTTTGCTACTGGCCCGGCTGATGAACCTCAACGACGTGCAGGAAGGCGTTCTGACCATCGCTTTCCATGTCGCCGACAAGGAAGGGCTGATGCTGCTCGACCTCGACGATCTGCAGGCGATGCTGGTCAATATCGGCGAGCGGGCGGACGAGCTGACGCTCGAATATGGCAATGTGTCGAAGATGAGCGTCGGTGCCATCCAGCGCTCGCTGCTTCAGCTGCGCGGACAGGGCGGCGACCATTTCTTCGGCGAACCGGCGCTCGATCTAGAAGATTTCTTCAAGCTCGACGAAGCAGGCAAGGGCATCGTCAACGTTCTGGCCGCCGACAAGCTGATGGCGTCTCCGCGGCTCTACTCCACCTTCCTGCTGTGGCTGCTGAGCGAGCTGTTCGAACTGCTCCCCGAAGTCGGCGATCCCGATAAGCCCAAGCTATGTTTCTTCTTCGACGAGGCGCATCTGCTGTTCGACGATGCGCCGCCGGCACTGCTCGAAAAGGTCGAGCAGGTCGTAAGGCTGATGCGGTCGAAAGGGGTCGGCGTTTATTTCATCACGCAAAACCCGATCGACATCCCCGACAAGGTCGCCGGCCAGCTCGGCAACCGCGTCCAGCACAAGCTCAACGCCTTCACGCCGCGCGACCAGGCAGCGGTCAAGTCGGCGGCCGATACCTTCCGCCCCAACCCGGAAATCAACGTCGCCGAGGCGATCACCGAATTGAAGATCGGCGAGGCTTTGGTGTCGCTGCTGCTTGCGGACGGTTCGCCGGCGCCGGTCGAACGCACCCTGATCAAGCCGCCCAGCTCGCGGGTCGGTCCGCTGACGGCCCAGGAACGCGCGATCCTCATCCAGACCGATGTCATCGGCACCAAATATGACACGGTGCTGGACCGCGAGAGTGCCGAGGAAATCCTGAAGGCCAAGTCCGACGAGGCGTCCGCCGCGGCGGCCAAGGCCAAGGCCGACACGGACGCGGCCAAGGCGGCAGCGGAAGCGGCCAGACTGCAGGCGATCGCCGACAAGGAAGCCGCCCGTCAACGCGCAGCCGCCGACAAGGAGGCCGAACGCGTCCGCCGTGAAGCGGAAAAGGACGAGGAACGTCGCCAGCGCGAATATGAGCGGGAGGAGGCCCGGCGCGCGCGCGAAGCAGCGAAGCCGAGCGCGTTCGACAAGGCCGTCCAGTCGGCAACGCGCTCGGCCGCTTCGTCGATCGGCCGCCAGATCGGCAACAGCCTGCTGCGCGGGATCTTCGGAGGCCTCATTCGTGGTCGCTGATTCGCCCTGCATCGACGTCCGCGATCTCGAACGGCAGTGGCGCGACGCGCTCGTGGCGAAGGACGAGGCAGTCCTGCGCAAGCTGATCCATCCGCTGTTCAAGCTGGTCGGCGTTCGTTCGACCGGGTCGGTCGCGGTCAACCTTGAACAGTGGATCGAAGCGCTGCGGCGGATGGACATCGCCAATCTCGACGTGCGGGTCACCGAATGCGTCGCGCTGGACAACACGATCGTCGCCACCGTCGATGCGCAATGGAAGGTGCGCTACCTAGGCCAGCTGATCGACGAACGCGTCCTGCTGACCGATGTGTGGGTCCGCGAAGCCGGGCAGTGGCAGGTCGTCAGGCGGCACAGCTCGCCGGTGCCGTCCGGGGTCCGCATCGATTGATTTGCCGTTGATTTTCGTCACGAAACAGTCATCCTCCCCTTCGCAGAAGCGATCCATGGGAGGGGTTTCAGGATGTTGATGCTTGCGGTGGCGCTCGCGGTGGCAGCGCCCAGTCCCGACAGTCTCGTCGCGCCGAGGAAGGCCTATGCCGCCTGCCTCAAGGCGTTCGAAATGAAAAGCGCGTCGGACAAGATGGCGGCCGACGCCTACGCCGAAGCGGTCAAGACCGCCTGTCCGACCGAACTGGAAACTTTCAAGGCGGCGCTGATCCGCTTCGACACCGGCATGGGGACCAAACGGGCTGTGGCCGAAGCCAATGCCCAGCGCGACGTCGAGGACTATTGGGCCGAAAGCAGCGACCGCTTCAAGGATCGCTGAGGCCGCGCCAGCGGTCGATTGGGGCTAGGCGGATCGCCACGTCTGTGTTTTGTGTCGCCCTCTTCATTTGAGGGATCGAATTTCCATGGCCACTGCACCTGCCGGCGTATCGGCACCCAGCCTGAAAGAACTGACGCTACGCGGCGTTA
The DNA here is from genome assembly GCF_000585415.1 of Sphingomonas jaspsi DSM 18422. Taxonomy (NCBI): domain Bacteria; kingdom Pseudomonadati; phylum Pseudomonadota; class Alphaproteobacteria; order Sphingomonadales; family Sphingomonadaceae; genus Sphingomonas; species Sphingomonas jaspsi. The sequence continues at coordinate 884,441 of NZ_KK073876.1, forward strand.
TTCTCGGCGGGCTTATCACCCTGCTGTTTACAGCGGCCAACGTCTATCTGGGCCTCAAGCTGGGCATCACCTTCGCGACGTCGATCCCGGCCGCGGTGATCTCCATGGCCATCCTCAAATTCTTTTCCGGATCGACCATCCAGGAAAATAACATCGTCCAGACGATCGCTTCGGCGGCGGGGACGCTGAGCGCGATCATCTTCGTCCTGCCCGGCCTGATCATGATCGGATACTGGACGCACTTTCCCTACTGGTTGAGCGTCGCGGTGATCGGTCTCGGCGGCATCCTGGGCGTCATGTATTCGGTGCCGCTTCGCCGCGCGCTGGTGACGGGGAGCGACCTGCCTTACCCCGAAGGCGTCGCCGCAGCCGAGGTGCTGAAAGTCGGCGCAGGCGTCGGCGGTGAAGAAGAGAATAAGCGCGGCCTCGTCGCCATCGTCTGGGCGGCGCTGGTGTCGGGCGGCTTCTTCATGCTGACCAAGACGCGCTTGATCGTCGACACGGCGGGCAAGACCTTCAAGGTCGGCGCAGGCGCGAGCGGGGTGACCGCCAGCCTGTCGATGGCACTGATCGGCGTCGGCCACCTGGTCGGCATGGCGGTGGGCATCGCCATGCTGGTCGGCATCATCATCAGCTGGGCGTGGCTGATGCCGTCGCTGACCGTGTCGGGTATCGCCGCGGGCACGGGCATTGAGGACGTGATCGGCGACATCTTCGTCCACAAGGTCCGCTTCATCGGTGCAGGCACGATGCTGGTCGCGGCGCTATGGACGCTTGCCAAGGTCATCGGCCCGATCATCAAGGGCATCATGCAGGCACTGGCCGCCAACCGCGCGCGTGCGGGCGGGCAGGAACTGGAACTGACCGAACGCGACCTGCCGATCACCGTCGTTGGCGGCACCATCCTCGCCTCGATGATCCCGATCGGCCTGCTGCTCGCCGGCATCGCGCGCAGCGGGGCGGTGGCCGACCATGCCCTGCCGCTGGTGGCGCTGTCGCTCGGCTACATCATGATCGCGGGCCTGATTATTGCGTCGATTACCGGTTATATGGCCGGCCTCATCGGCGCGTCGAACAGCCCGGTCAGCGGCGTCGGCATCCTCACCGCGCTCGGCATCTCGCTGATCCTTCTCGGCCTGTTCCAGGGCGCGGGACCGGCGGCAACCGAGAGCCTGGTCGCCTTCGCCCTGCTGGTCACCGCCGTCATCTTCGGCGTCGCGACTATCGCCAACGACAATCTGCAGGACCTCAAGACCGGCCAACTGGTAGGCGCGACGCCGTGGCGGCAGCAGGTCGCGCTGATCATCGGCGTCGTGTTCGGCGCGCTGGTTATCCCGCCGATTCTCGACCTGCTGAACAGCGCGTTCGGTTTCGTTGGTGCCCCGGGGGCCGGGCCCGATGCGCTCAACGCGCCGCAGGCGGCGCTCATTTCGTCGATCACGCAGGGTGTTCTAGGTGGCAGCCTCGACTGGGGCCTGCTGAAGCAGGGTGCGCTGATCGGCATCGTCATCGTCGCGATCGACGAAGTGCTGAAGAAGGTGTCGGACAAGAAGTACAGCCTGCCGCCGCTGGCCGTCGGCATGGGCATGTATCTGCCGATGGAAGTCGACCTGTTCATCCCGCTCGGTGCGCTGCTCGGTTGGTATTACGACCGATGGGCGCGACAGTCCGCCAATCCCGCCTTCGCCGAGCGGCTGGGGACGCTGATGGCGACCGGCCTGATCGTCGGCGAAAGCCTGATGGGCGTCGCCTATGCCGCGCTGGTCGCGGCGGCGTCGGGCGCGGGCAAGGAAGACAGCGCAGGCGTCATCGCGCTGTTCAAGGAAGCACCATCCTTCGCGATGCCGCTGGCGATGGCTCTGTTCGCGCTGGGCGTGGGCGCGCTCTACGTCTGGACGAAGGGCCGCGCCGCTGTGCCGCTGCCTGACGGCGACACGCGAGCCGACGAAATCGCAGCGGTTCGCTAACCGCGACCGCGGTAGGGTTGTACACCCTGGTCGGGCAGCCACAGCCCGGCCGGGGGTTCGCCCGACTGCCAGAACACATCGATCGGAATGCCGCCGCGCGGATACCAGTAACCGCCGATGCGCAGCCATTTCGGCTTCATCTCGTCAAACAGCCGCTTGCCGATGCCGACGGTGCAGTCCTCGTGGAAGCCCGCGTGGTTGCGGAACGAGCCAAGGAAGAGCTTCAGGCTCTTCGATTCGACGATCGTCTCGCCCGGTGCATAGTCGATGACGATATGCGCGAAGTCGGGCTGGCCGGTGACCGGGCAGAGCGAGGTGAATTCGGGCGCGGCGAAGCGGACGAGGTACAGCTCGCCGGGGCGCGGATTGGGCACATAGTCCAGCTCGGCTTCGTCGGGCGAAGCGGGGAGGGCGCTGGTCTGGCCGAGATGCTTGGGGGTCAGGCTCATGGGGCAGCGCTCCTAGCAGGGACGGGCGCGGACCGCTATCCTGCACCAAAGGGAGGCGTTTCGATGGACGATCTGGTCACGACCCACTGGCTGGCTCAGCATCTGGCCGATCCGGACGTTGTCGCCGTCGACAGCAGCGCATTCCTTCCGACCGACGGGCGCGATCCGGCGGCCGAGTTCCTCGACGCGCACATCACCGGAGCGCGTTTCCTCGACATTTCCAAGGTTGCGGACACATCGCATCCCGCCCCGCACATGCTGCCTTCGGCCGCCGACTTCGGGGCGGCGATGACTGCGCTTGGGGTCGGCCGCGACGACCGCATTATCGTGTACGACAACAGCCACTTGCGCACCGCGGCGCGCGGCTGGTTCATGTTCCGTCATTTCGGGGCGGAGCGGGTCGCAATCCTCGACGGCGGCCTGCAGAAGTGGCGGGCGGAAGGGCGGCCCGTCGAGCAGGGACCGGCAAAGCCGCGCACGGCGCGGTTCGATGCGCAGGAACGGGGCGGCGAGGTGATCGACAAGGCGGCCATCCTGGCTGGTGCGCCGCTCCCCATCGTCGACGCGCGCGGCGCGGCGCGGTTCGAAGGCACCGATCCCGATCCCCGGCCGAATGTCGCACCGGGCCACATCCCGGGTGCGCGCAACGTCCCTCTTTCGAATCTCTACCGTGACGACGGCACCTTCCGCTCCGACAGCGAACTGCGGGCGGCGTTCGAGCAGGCGGGGGTCAATCCAGGGTCGGCCTTCATTGCCAGCTGCGGGTCAGGGGTTACCGCCAACAGCCTGATCTTCGCGTCGCGACGGCTCGGCGGGCGCGGGCATCTGCTCTACGATGGAAGCTGGAGCGAATGGGGCGCCGACCCGGCAACGCCCAAGGCGACCGGCAAGGCCTAAAGGCTGAACAACCGGTCGATGCCGTCGAGATCGGCCTGCAGTTGACCCTTCAGTCGCTGAACCGCGACGGGATGCGGCTCGATGCCCCGGTCCTGCAGCGACGCCAGCACTTCAAGCCCAGCAGCAGCCGCCGACGCCGCGCGCGCCGAACGGGCGTCGTAGCAGCGCTGGCGGGCGGGGTTCGCGACCGGCCAGCCGGCAGCCAGCTTGGCCTCGACCATCGATTCCGACGCCGCTTCCCCGGCGACCTGCTCGACGCAGGCCAGCGCCTGGCGAACCGACGCGAGGCGCGCGACGGCTTCCGCATAGGGGCCCGATTCCGGGCTTGCGGACAGGTCCAATGCCTCGGCGGGCGAATCGGGCAGGAAATGGATCACGCACGCCTTATCGCAGGCGTCGGTAAATCATCGGTGAATCGTCGATCCGCATCGGTCCGGCCTCAGGCCGCGTTGGCGCTTTCGACGTCGCGCAGGATCCAGCCACGCTGCGGAATGGTCTCGATGAATTCCGCCCCGCCGCTGGCCGACCGCAGCTTCTTGCGCAGCTTGGAGATGAAGACGTCGATGATCTTGGGCTGCGGCTGGTCGTCGGCGCGGCGATACAGGTGCTTCAACAGCATCTGGCGCGTGACGACATTGTTGCGGGCGAAGGCCAGCAGTTCGAGCACGCGATATTCCATCTCGGTAATGCCGATCGGATGACCGTCGATGCGGATCAGCCGCTGGATCGGGTCGACCGCCAGGCGGCCGCCGCACAGCGTTTCGGGGAGTTCGCCGCCATTGGCCTTGAGGCTCGCGAGCAGGCGCGAGGCGACTTCCTCGCTATCCTCGGCCGACAGCGAAACGGGCGATCCGATCAGAAGCTGCTGCACTTCGGCCAACGCCTTGTGCGCCTCTTCGACCAGGCGCGAGCCTTCGTCGAAACGACGGCGCGAGCGGTCGAGCATCGCTTCGATCTCGACCAGCCTTGCGGACAGCGTTTCCTGGCTCATGCGCTTCCCCCTGTTACCCGTTTATTGCTGCGGCGTCTGGGCCGAGGCCGTCTGGCCGTCGCCTTCCGGCGCAGCGATGATGGTCTGGGTTGCCTGGCCCTTGTCGACGACGCGGGTGTTGGGGTCGCCCACGGTCGAGCGGATGCCGAGCGCCGCGCGATCGCGACCGGCGGTGTCGAGGATCTGCGCTTCCGACGCACTGCGCGGGGCAGGGCCGCCGAACAGGGCTTCGATCGCCTGGGTCTGCGCGTCCTGCGCCGTCAGGCTGACGGTGCCGGCGACGGGCGGGGTCAGCGAATAGTCGGGCGGGATGACCAGCGGCGCGTTACGCGCGACCGCGAACTCGTCGAGCGTTTCGCGCTTGCCGCGGAGCGCACCGCAACCCGCGAGCATGACCGCGGGGACGAGCAGGATGAGAGCCTTACGCATGTTCGTTCGTTCCTTCAGGCGCCTTTTCGCGAACGAAGAGGGCGCGGAGCAGCAAGATGACAACGCCGATGCTAATCGCGGCGTCGGCGACATTAAAGACATAAAAGGGCTTCCACGCCCCGAAATGCAAGTCGAGGAAGTCGAGGACGTAGCCGAAGCGCACCCGATCCACGATATTTCCCAGCGCACCGCCCAGAATCAGGCTGAGCGCCAGCTGGTCCCCGCGCTTGTCCTCGCGCGAAATCCACCAGGCGACAGCAAGCGCGATTGCGCCGGTCATCGCCACCAGCAGCCAGCGGCCAAGGTCGCTGTTCGCCTGCAGCATGCCAAGGCTGATGCCCTCGTTATGGACGCGGGTGAAATTGAAGATCGGCAGCAGGGTTATGAAGTCGCCCTCGCGGGTCAGGCCGAGCGGTCCGGCGACCGCCCATTTGCTGGCCTGGTCGACCAGGAAAACGATCAGCGCCGACAGATAGGCGGTAGTGCGGTTAGCCATTCACGACGCTTTCACAACGGTTGCAGAGGTCGCCGTCTTCCGTGACCTCGGGCAGGAGGCGCCAGCAGCGACCGCATTTATGCTTGTCGGTCTTGGCGACCGCCAGCGTATCGCCCTGCTTCACCGACGATACGATGAACAGTTCGGCGAGGAGGTCGGCATCGCCGTCCAGCGGCAGCGTGACTTCGGCTTCGAGGCTGGAGCCGATGACCTTGTCGCGGCGCAGCGGTTCGATCGCTTCGGTGACGGCCTCGCGCGCTTCACGCAGCTTGGCCCACTTCGCTTCCAGCGCCTCGTCGCGCCAGTCGGCGGGGACTTCGGTGAGTTCAAGCAAATGGACGCTGCCGCCGTCGGGATAGCGCGTCCCCCACACTTCCTCGGCGGTGAACACCAGCACCGGCGCGGCGTAACGGACCAGCGCGTGGAACAGCGTGTCGAGCACGGTGCGATAGGCGCGGCGCTTCGGGTCGGCCGGGCTGTCGCAGTAGAGACAGTCCTTGCGGATATCGAAGAAGAAGGCCGACAAATCGTTGTTGCAGAAGTCGGTCAGCGCGCGGGTGTAATCGTTGAAGTCGAAATCATCGATCGCGGTGCGCATCCGCGCGTCGAGCGCCGCCAACTGCGAGAGCATGTAGCGCTCCAACTCGGGCATTTCGCCATGCGCGATCCGTTCGTCTTCGCCAAACCCGTCGAGCGCACCAAGCAGGTAGCGGAAGGTGTTGCGCAGCTTGCGATACTGGTCGGCGACCCCGGCGAGGATTTCCTTGCCGATGCGATGGTCCTCGGTGAAGTCGACGCTGAGCGCCCACAGCCGCAATATGTCCGCGCCATAGTCGCGCATCAGGTCGAGCGGACTGATGGTGTTGCCGAGGCTCTTGGACATTTTCATGCCCTTCGAATCCATCGTGAAGCCGTGGGTCAGCACCGCGTTATAGGGCGCGCGGCCGCGGGTGCCGCAGCTCTCGAGCAGGCTCGACTGGAACCAGCCGCGATGCTGGTCCGAGCCTTCGAGGTAGAGGTCTGCGGGCCAGCGCTGCTCGGGCCAGTCGCCGCTTTCCAGCGTGAATACATGGGTACAGCCGCTGTCGAACCAGACGTCGAGGATGTCGGTGACCATCTCATAATCGTCGGGGTTGCGACCCGAGCCGAGATATTCGGCCGCGCGGGTTTCCTCCCACGCGTCGACGCCTTCGGCGGCGATGGCGGCGACGATGCGCTGGTTCACCTCGTGGTCGACCAGCAGCTGGCCGGACTCGCGATCGACGAACAGCGCGATCGGCACGCCCCAGGCGCGCTGGCGGCTCAGCACCCAGTCGGGACGGCCCTCGACCATGCTGCCGATGCGGTTGCGGCCTTTTTCAGGCACGAAGCGGGTGTCGGCGATGGCGCGCAGCGCGAGCTGGCGAAGCGTCGGGCCGTGGCCCAGCGCGCCGCCTTCGTAGTCCCAGCGCTTTTCGGCGAAGCTTTCGCAATGGTCATCGGGCAGGGGGCGATCCATCGCCACGAACCATTGCGGGGTGCAGCGGTAGATGACCTTGGCCTTCGACCGCCAGCTGTGAGGGTAGCTGTGCAGATAGTCGGCGGACGCGGCGAGCAGGGCGCCGGCCTCGCGCAGGTCGCTGCAGATCGGGCCGTCAGGGGCGTTGAACTTGGGGTTGATGACCGACCCCTGTCCGCCCAGCCACAGCCAGTCGGCGCGATACTTGCCGTCGCCTTCGACCGCGAAGACCGGGTCGATGCCGTTCGCCTTGCACAGGTCGAAATCGTCCTCGCCATGGTCGGGCGCCATGTGGACGAGGCCGGTGCCGCTGTCGGTGGTGACGAAATCGCCCGGCAGGAAGGGACGCGGCTTGGCGAAGAAGCCATCAGGATAGAACGGCCGCATCGGATGTTTGGCAACGGTTCCGGCCAGATCGTAACCCTTGAGGATTCTGTCAGCTGAAACAAAGACTGAACCTGTCCGCTTCTCGAACTCAGCGACAAGCTCTCGGGCTACAAGGTAGCGGTTTCCGTTCAATTCGCCTTCGTCAGTGAATAAGACGTATTCGACGTCCGGCCCGTAAGCGATGCCTTGGTTGACCGGGATCGTCCACGGCGTAGTCGTCCAGATCACCGCATGCGCGCCGACCAGTTCGGGGATCGGGCTTTCGACGATCTCGAACGCCACGTCGATCTGGGTCGAGGTGATGTCCTCATATTCGATTTCGGCCTCGGCCAGCGCGGTCTTTTCGACCGGGCTCCACATCACCGGCTTGGCGCCGCGATAGAGCTGGCCGCTCTCCGCGAACTTGAACAATTCGCTGACGATGGTCGCTTCGGCCTTGGGCGCCATGGTGAGGTAGGGCTTGCCCCAGTCGCCGGTGATGCCGAGACGCTGGAACTGCGCCGACTGCACATCGACCCAATGCTGGGCATAGGCGCGGCATTCGGCGCGGAATTCCTTGGCCGGCACCTCGTCCTTCGACTGCTTCTTCTTGCGATACTGCTCCTCGATCTTCCATTCGATCGGAAGGCCGTGGCAGTCCCAGCCGGGCACATAGGGCGCGTCCTTGCCCAGCAGCGTCTGGGTGCGCACCACCATGTCCTTGATGGTCTTGTTCAGCGTATGGCCGATGTGGATGTCGCCGTTGGCGTAGGGCGGGCCGTCGTGAAGGATGAACTTCTCGCGGCCTTCGCGGTTCTTGCGGACCTGTTCGTACAGCTTTTCCGCCTGCCAGCGCGCCAGGATCACCGGCTCCTTCTGGGGGAGGCCGGCCTTCATCGGGAAATCGGTCTTCGGCAGGAAGACGGTCGATCGATAATCGGGTTTTTCGGACATGCGTGGAGGGCCTTAGCGGCCCTTCATCGCCTTGCAAACACCCCGCATGACGCGGTGCATCAATTCATGGCTTCGCGGCGGCGCTTCAAGCCCGCCTCTGCGGCCTTCTGCTGGGCTTCGGTGCGGAAGTCCTTGCCGGGGCGCAGCGCGGGTCCGACCGTCCAGATATCGTCGACCCAGATATAGCCTTTGAAGGTGTTGGGAATCTCGCCCAGCTGTTCGGGAAGCTTGAGGCCGCGCCCCGCCTCTTCTCCATGCGGGCCGATGACGACCACTTGCCCGCCGACGCTCTGGATCCGCTGGATCAGCCGGTTGGGCCAACCCCACATCGCCCATTGGTAATTCAGGGGCACGAACAGCGTCCCGTTGCGGCAGGCCTCGGGAACGATGCCGGTCCAGCCGTACAGGCCATAGGCCTTGGTGCAGGCCTTGGCGCCTTCCATGCTGAACGCCCAGTTCTTGGGATAAATCTGGCGGATGCGGTTCACCGGCCCGTCGGCGCCATAGAAGGCGTCGCGTCGTTCCTCGACATCGCGGCGCGCGGCCTTGAGCGCGGCGGCGAGCAGGTCGGCTTCGTGCGGGTCCTTGCTCTTGAAATTGAAGCTGATCGGCGTGTTGCGCAGCGCGACCAGCGCCTCGTCGAGGCTGGCGATATGCTCGCCCTTGCCGCGGAAAGGGAAGCTCTTGCCGCCGTCCGCGGTGTAGCCGTAACCGGCGTCGAGCGCCTGCAGCTCGGCCAGCGTCTTCGACCGCGTTTCGCCCTTGCCTTCGGTGCGGCAATCGACGGTCCAGTCGTGGAACACCGCGATCTTGCCGTCGGCGGTCGGCGCGATGTCGATCTCGACCATGTCCGCGCCTAGCCGCACCGCCGCTTCCATCGCGCGCGGGGTATTTTCGAGATAGTCGTGGACCGGCTGTTCGATCCGGGTGGCGGTGCAATCGTCGCGGCCGAGGTCGTGATGATCGTAAAGCTGCGACACGCCGCGATGCGCGACCATCTTCAGCCCGCCGACGGGCGCAGGCGCGAGCCAGCTGGCGTTGACGAAGGTGAGGAGGAGCAGGGCCACGGCCAGAACGAACGCCAAACGGCTGAGCCAATATTTCATGCGCTGAGCAATTCCTTCGCCTGGGCCGCGTCGGCGGCCATCTGCGCTTTCAGCGCGTCGAGGCTGTCGAACTTCTCCTCGCCGCGCAGATAATGGTGGAGCGCGATCTCGACCGTGCGGCCGTAAAGGTCGCCGTCGAAATCGAAGAGGTAGGTTTCGAGCAATAACTTGGGCGGGTCGAACATCGGCCGCACGCCAAGGCTGGCGACGCCGTCATGCTCACTGCCGTCATCCAGTCGCGCGCGGACGGCGTAGATGCCGTATTTCGGGCGGAGATAGGTGCCGAGTTCCATGTTGGCGGTCGGCCAGCCAAGCTCGCGCCCGCGCTTGTCGCCGTGGATCACGGTCCCTTCGATGGCGAAGGGGCGGGTCAGAAGTTGCGTCGCGCCGTGCGGGTCGCCGGACTGAAGCGCTTCGCGGATCCGGCTGGAGGAGACGACCTCGCCTGCCAGCGTTACCGGCGCGACCGTCTCCGCGACGATGCCGTGCGCCGCCCCGATGTCGCGCAGGACGTGCGGATTGCCGCCGCGCGCCTTGCCGAAGGTGAAGTCCTCACCGGTCACGACGCCGGTCGCGCCGATCTTGCGGGCGAGCAGGTCGGCGATGAAGTCTTCGGCGCTGGTCGAGGCCAGTGCGTCGTCGAACCGGAACACCAGCATCGCGTCCGCGCCTGCAGCCAGGAACATCCGTTCGCGCTGGTCGAGCGTGGTCAGGCGAAAGGGCGCTGCGTCGGGGCGGAAATGTCGGACGGGGTGCGGATCGAAGGTGGCGACGATCACCGGCCTCCGCTCATGCGCGCCGCGCTGCACGGCGCGGCCGACGACCGCCTGGTGGCCGAGGTGAAAGCCGTCGAAATTGCCGAGCGCGACGATCGCGCCGCGCAGGGCGTCGGGAATCGGGCCGGGAAGGGTCAGGCGGCTCATCGCGCCGCCCCTTGCCCCAGTTCGGGCATCGGCACCAGCCCGCCGCGAAGGACGCGGATCGCATTGCCGCCCATCACCGCGCGGATATCGTCGGGCGTAAAGCCTTCGTCCATCAGCGCCTGCGTCACCTGCACCAGCTGCGACGTATCGAAGCGGGTGGTGACCGATCCGTCGAAGTCGCTGCCCAGCGCGACATATTGGATGCCGACGAGGTCGCGGACGTGGCGCATCGCCTTGGCGGCCGCTCGGGGCGACGTGTCGCAGATGGCTGCGTCCCAATAGCCGACGCCGATCACGCCGCCGGTCCTCGCGACGCCGCGGATTTCCTCGTCGGTGAGGTTGCGGTTGATCTTGCACGTCGCCTGCACCCCGCCGTGGCTCGACACGACGGGCCGACGCGCCATCGCCAGCACTTGGGCAACGCAGGCGTGGCTGCAATGGGCGATGTCGACGATCATCCCCTTGGCTTCCATCGTGCGCACGATCTGGCGGCCGAAGCGGGTCAGGCCGCCTTTCTTTTCGCCATGCATCGACCCGGCAAGCTCATTGTCGAAAAAGTGCGTCAGGCCGGCCATGCGCACGCCGGCATCGTAAAGACGGTCGAGGTTGCCCGCCTTGCCTTCAAGATCGTGGAGTCCTTCGACGCTTAGCAGGGCGCCAACCGGCCCCGGCATTCGCGCCCGCAGGGCGATCAGCGTGTCGAGGTCGCGAACCGACGCGACCTTGCGCAACCCGCCGTGCGACGCCGCCACGGCCCGATCCAGCTTTTGGCCATGCCATAGCGTGCGCTGGAGCAGCGATTGCCACGTCCTGACCGGCTGCAACTGGCCGATCGCGAGACGGGTGATGTCGTCGTCGGAATCGGCGCTGTTGCGGTCGTAATTGAGGCCGTGCGGCGACTTCGTCACCGAGGAAAATACCTGCAGCGCGACATTGCCCCGTTCCAGGCGCGGCAAGTCGACCTGTCCGCGCTCCGCCGCTTGGTTGAGCGGGCGCTTCCACAGCAGCGTATCGGCATGAAGATCGACGATGGTCAGCGTCTGGTGAAGGGCCTCGGCTTCCTCGCTGACCGCCAGCAGCGGCTTGCCGTCGATCCGGTTCTGCCCACGCTCGACCCAGCCGGGGACGTAGAGCGCCGCCCCGACGAACAGCGCGTAGGCGATCAGCAGCGCCCAGCCTAGCTTTCGCATTTGCCTGCCGACATACTTCCCCCGTCCATCGGGACAGGGAGTAAGCCCCCGATTTCGCTTGTCCAGCACCTTGAGCGGCATCTTGACTCTGGCCTGCCCGAATCATAGATAGCGGCCATCCCGTTTCGCGGCATGCCGGCGGCGCTTCTTAGCGCGCGCCGTTTTTCCGTTGGTATGGGACACACACGCTACGAGATGGATTCGTCGGGTGCCCGCGGATCTGTGGAGCTAGGAGAATATAGTTCATGGCACGTATTGCGGGCGTCAACCTGCCCACCAACAAGCGCGTTTTGATCGCGCTTCAATATATCCACGGCATTGGTCCGGCCAAAGCCAAGGAAATCACCGAAAAGCTGAACATCGCTTCGGAACGCCGCGTCCAGGACCTGTCGGACCAGGAAGTGCTGCACATCCGTGAAACGATCGACGCCGACTACACCGTCGAAGGCGACCTGCGTCGTGAGACGGCGATGAACATCAAGCGTTTGATGGACCTCGCCTGCTACCGCGGTCTGCGCCACCGCAAGGGCCTGCCGGTCCGCGGCCAGCGCACCCACACCAACGCCCGCACCCGCAAGGGCAAGGCGAAGCCGATCGCTGGGAAGAAGAAGTAACAAGCGAGCGACCGTCCGGGGGACGGTTGCGAGACGTTACTCATCCTTTTCGTCGCTTAGACAGAACAAGATTTAGGGATTTCCACCCATGGCACGTGAACCCCAGCGCCTTCGCCGTCGCGAGCGCAAGAACATCACCGCCGGCGTCGCCCATGTGAACGCCAGCTTCAACAACACCATGATCACCATCACCGACGCGCAGGGCAATGCGATTGCCTGGTCGAGCGCCGGCATGATGGGCTTCAAGGGCAGCCGCAAGTCGACTCCGTATGCGGCGCAGGTCGCCGCCGAAGACGCCGGCCGCAAGGCCGCCGAACACGGCGTGCGCACCCTCGAAGTCGAAGTGAAGGGTCCGGGTTCGGGCCGCGAAAGCGCGCTTCGTGCGCTGCAGGCGGTCGGTTTCCAGATCACGTCGATCCGCGACGTGACCCCGATCCCGCACAACGGCGTTCGCCCGTCGAAGCGCCGCCGCGTCTGATCTGTCGGCCGGGGTCTTGATCCCGGCCTTCGAATACCGACGTCGAAGAAGTTCAAAATCCGGGTTTCGCGGGACGCCGCCAAGCCCACTGCCAAGGAAGAAACATGGCCGTCAACGCAAAGAACTGGCAGGAACTCAAGAAGCCGAACGCGCTGGAGCGCAAGCCGGGCACCGACAATCGCCGCAAGGCGGTGTTCGTCGCCGAACCGCTGGAACGCGGCTTCGGCATGACGCTTGGCAACTCGCTGCGCCGCGTGCTGCTGTCCTCGCTGCAGGGTGCGGCGGTGACCTCGATCAAGATCGAAGGCGTGCTTCACGAGTTCTCGAGCCTGGCCGGCGTCCGCGAGGACGTGACCGACATCATCCTCAACGTGAAGCAGATCGCGCTGAAGATGGAAGGCGAAGGCCCCAAGCGGCTTCAGCTGTCGGCGACCGGCCCGGGTGAAGTCACCGCCGGTCAGATCGCCACCACCGGCGACATCGAAGTCACCAACCCGGACCTCGTCATCTGTCACCTCGACGATGGCGCGACGCTGAACATGGAACTGACCGCGGACGTCGGTAAGGGCTATGTCCCGGCGGCGATGAACCGTCCGCTCGACGCGCCGATCGGCCTGATCCCGGTCGACAGCCTGTACAGCCCGGTCAAGCAGGTCGCCTACAAGGTGGAAAACACCCGCGTCGGCCAGGAACTGGACTATGACAAGCTGACGCTGACCATCGAAACCGATGCGACCGTCACCCCGGAAGACGCGTTGGCCTATGCCGCCCGCATCCTCCAGGACCAGCTCAGCCTGTTCGTCCATTTCGACGACAGCCAGATCCGCGCCGCCGCTCCGGCGATGGCGGGCGGTGCTGTCGCGACCGACGGCGCCCCGGCGACCGACACCAACCAGCTCAACCGCTACCTTCTCAAGAAGGTCGACGAACTGGAACTGTCGGTGCGTTCGGCGAACTGCCTGAAGAACGACAACATCATCTACATCGGCGACCTGGTCCAAAAGACCGAGGCCGAGATGCTCCGCACGCCGAACTTCGGCCGCAAGAGCCTCAACGAGATCAAGGAAGTCCTTGCCTCGATGGGCCTGCGCCTCGGCATGGACATCCCCGGCTGGCCGCCGGAAAACATCGAGGAAATGGCGAAGAAGCTCGAGCAGGAATTGCTCGGCTAAGCCACCACCTTTCGGTGAAGGTTCAAAGGGTCGTCCCGCAAGGGGCGGCCCTTTTCCATTTGACCCAAGCGGAATGGTCATTCACGCCGTCGGCATGCGCGACCATGCCCAGATCCCTTACACCCAGCTCCCCACGCTCAGCGACGAGGAACGTATCAAGAGGGCGCGCAGCTTCATGCGGGACATGGCGACGCGGCGAACCTGCCGCATGTTCGCCGACACGCCCGTTCCGCGCGACATCATCGAGGCGGCGATCGTCGCGGCCGGCACCGCGCCGTCCGGGGCCAACCACCAGCCGTGGCATTTCGCCGTTATCTCGTCGCCCGAAGTCAAAGCGCAAATTCGCGCCGCCGCAGAGGAAGAGGAACAGGCCTTCTATGCCGGCAAGGCGGGCCAGGAATGGCTCGAGGCACTGGCACCGCTCGGCACCGACGACGACAAGAGCTACCTCGAAACCGCGCCTTGGCTGATCGTCGTATTCGGCCAGCGAAAGGGCGGGATCGAGCCCGGCGACATGAAGCAGAACTATTATGTCACCGAGAGCGTCGGCATCGCCTGCGGGCTGTTGCTCGCCACCCTGCACAAGGCGGGCCTCGCGACGCTTACCCACACGCCGTCGCCGATGGGTTTCCTGCGCGATATCTGCGGGCGGCCGGACCATGAAAAACCGGTGATGGTGGTCGTCGCCGGTCATCCTTCGCCCGATGCCACCGTCCCGGTTCACGCCACCATCAAGAAACCGCTGGAGCAGATCGCAAGCTGGTTGTAGCCACGGTGCCCTAAAGCGTGGGGGCTATCATGAACCGTCGTTTTTCATCCGATCCGGCCACCGCGCGCGGCTATCATCGGGTCATCGCCTGATGACGACGACCAGTTCCTCCAGCGACCGCATATTCAGCTTGGATGCGATCCGGGGCGTCGCGGTGATGGGCATCTTCTCGGTCAACGTCATCGCATTTGCGATGATCGAAGCGGCCTATTTCAATCCCGCGGCCTATGGCGGCCATCGCGGGATCGACCTGTTCGTCTGGGCGGCCAACATGCTGGTCATCGACGGCAAGATGCGCACCCTGTTCTCGATGCTGTTCGGTGCATCGATGCTTCTGGTCGTCGATCGGGCCGAGCAGGCGGGTCTTTCCGCGGCTGCCGTTCATAATCGCCGGATGGCAGTGCTGCTGATGATCGGCTGCCTGCACTATTTCCTGCTGTGGTTCGGCGATATCCTCGTGCTCTACGCATTGAGCGGCATGATCGCCTATGCAGCCCGCGACAAATCGCCGCGCGCGCTGGTGGCTAGGGGCCTGTTCCTGACCGTCCTGCACATGACGCTGTTCGGCTTCTTCTTTGCGCAGCAGGCCGGCGCCGACCAGGCGGCCCATGCTGCCGGGGCCACCGCGCGCGCCATTGACGAATGGAACGGAGGCCTCGGCAGCTTCTACCCGTCCGCGTCGATGCTGGCGGAAGACAAGGCTCTTTACCTGTCAGGCTTCTGGGCGATCGCGGCGGCGAAGCTGAGCGACTGGCAGAACATGATCACCAGCAACCTCGTCTTCCTGCCCGACACCGTGGGACTGATGATGTTCGGCATGGCGGGTTACAAATCGGGTTTCCTGACGGGCCAGTGGGACGACCGGCGCTATCGCCTGTTGGCCGGGGCGCTCATCCCGCTCGGGCTGGCGGCGTTCGCGGGACTGGTCTGGACCGATGTCACGACGCATTTCTACGTCGTCGCGATGATGGTCGGATTCGTGGTCGTCGCAACGCCGTTCATCACGCTCCAGGCGCTCGGCTATGCCTCGCTCATCATCCTTCTGACCCGGGGACGCGGCTGGCTTGCGCAGCGCGTGGCGGCCGCCGGTCGCTGTGCGTTCAGCAATTATCTCGGCACGTCGGCCATTGCCACCTTCGTTTTCTACGGCTGGGGGCTTGGTCGTTACGGCAGCGTCAGTCGCGCCGAGGCGTGGCTGCTTGTGCCGTGCGTCTGGGCGCTGATGCTGCTGTGGTCGAAGCCGTGGCTGGAACGATATCGCTACGGCCCGATGGAATGGGTGTGGCGCAGCCTGTCGCGCGGATCGCTCCAGCCGATGCGGAAGGCGGTCGCGACCGCCTGAGCCGGTTCAGATGCGGCCGAAGCCCTGGTTGGCGACCTTGCGGCCGAACCCGACGGTGGGGGCGTTGCGGCTGACCAGCGGATTGACGGCCTTGTCGAACGCATCGACCGTCTGGTTCCACAGCTTGCGCAGCTGGACCACGTCGGGGACGAGCTCGTCCGGAAAGCGGTGCGTTTCGATGCAGCGACGCGCGGTGCTTTCGATATGTTCGGCGACGTCGGCCATCTGGTTGGCACCGAACTGCCGCGACTCACCCTTCAGCGTATGCGCGGGAATGACCAGCGCGACGGTATTATGTTCGTGCATGGCCTGTTCGATCGCGGCGAGGCTCTTGGCCCCGTCCTCCCGAAAATAGCCGAGAATCTTGATAAAGCCGGGGCCGAGTTCGGCCCGGCTGCGCTCAAAATGCACCCAGTCGATCAATTCCGAGCTATTATCCACTTGGCTCCGCTCCATGGCGCCCGCTGGTCACGGGCACAGTTCCACCGGCTGTCTTTACGATGCCAATGGTAAAGGGAGGGTTATTGGCCGTCCTTGCGATCGTAGGGATTTTTGGGCGCGCGCATGGTCAGCCGCAGCGGCACCGGACCCAGCTTCAGGTCGCGGCGCATCGAATTGAGCAGGTAGCGCTGGTAGCTGGTCGGCAGCTGGTCGACGCGGGTGCCAAAAATGACGAAGCTGGGCGGCCGCGTCTTCACTTGCGTGATGTAGCGCAGCTTGATGCGCTTGCCGCCGGGGGCGGGGGGCGGATTGGCCTCGATCGCCCGTTCGAACCAGCGGTTGAGCTCGCCGGTCGACACGCGCCGCGACCAGCTGTCGCGAATCTCCATCGCCGCGCCGAGCAGCTGGTCGATGCCCTTGCCGGTCTTGGCCGACACGGTCAGGACCGGGATGCCCTTGACCTGCGACAGGCCTTCTTCGAGCGCGGCCTTGACCCCGTTGAACAGCGAGGAGGCATGTTCGGCCACGTCCCACTTGTTGAGCGCGATGATGAGGGCGCGGCCTTCCTGTAGCACCTGGTCCGCGATCTTGAGGTCTTGCGCCTCCAGGCCACGCGTCGCGTCGAGCAGGAGGACGACGACCTCGGCGTAATCGATTGCACGGCGGGTGTCGGCGGCGCTTAGTTTCTCGAGCTTGTCGTCGACCTTGGCGCGTTTGCGCAGCCCGGCGGTGTCGACGAGGCGGACCGGCTTGGTGGTTCCATCGGGACTTGTCCATTGCCAGTCGATGCTGATGCTGTCGCGGGTGATGCCTGCCTCGGGCCCGGTGATCATCCGGTCTTCGCCGAGCATCTTGTTGACCAGCGTCGACTTGCCCGCATTGGGGCGGCCGACGATGGCAATCTTGAGCGGGCCGCCCTCGACGTCTTCCTCTTCCTCCTCTTCCTCGTCCTCGCGGTCGATGAAGGGGCGCAGCGCTTCGAACAGGTCGACCAAGCCTTCGCCATGTTCGGCCGACAGCGCGAACGGCTCGCCGAAGCCCAGCGCATAGGCTTCGAGACGGCCGGATTCGCCGGCACGGCCTTCCGCCTTGTTGGCGGCGACGATTACCGGCGTGGATTCGCTGCGCAGCCAGCGCGCGATTTCCTCGTCGAGCGGGGTCAGGCCTTCGCGGCCGTCGATCAGGAACAGCGCGACATCGGCTTCACGCACCGCCGCCTCGGTCTGCTGGCGCATCCGGCCGGGCAGGCTGTTGGGGTCCTCGTCCTCGAAGCCCGCCGTGTCCATGACGCGGAAATTGAGGTCCAAGAGCTTGCCCTCGCCCTCGCGCCGGTCGCGGGTCACGCCCGGCCGGTCGTCGACCAGCGCAACGCGCTTGCCGACAAGGCGATTGAACAGCGTCGATTTGCCGACGTTCGGGCGGCCGACGATGGCGACGGTGGGTTGGGGCATGGCGGGCACGCCCTGCCCGCATGGCGGCGCTAGGTCAATGGCAGACAATGGAAAAGGCGGGCCGGACCCAGGTCCGTGCCCGCCCATCCGTGTGCGTCGTGCGGCCTTAGCGGTAGGCGATCAGCCGCCCGCTGTCGGTCAGCAGGTAGAGCGTGTTGTTGGCCACCACCGGCTGGAAGCTGATGCCGTCCTTGACGTCGACCTGGCTCTGGAAGCTGCCGTCGGTCGGGTTGATGTTGACCAGTGCACCGTTCGACCCGGCCAGGATCAGGCGATCGCCGGCCAGCACGGGGCCGACGTAGTAGATCGGGCCCTTCTTCGACTTTTCATTTTCGAAGCGTGGCAGCTGGTTGATCCACTTGATCTTGCCGTTGGCGCGCGACACGGCCGCGACCTGGCCCTTGTCGTTGACCGCGAACAGCCAGTCGCCCGCGACCCACGGCGTGGCAATGCCGCCGAAATTCAGTTCCCAGATGCGCTGGCCCGAGAAGAGGTCGAGCGCCACCATGCGCCCGCCCTGGCCGACGGCATAGACCGCGCCGCCGTCGATCACCGGATCGGCGTCGATATCGCTCAGCGACGACACGCTGGTAGTGATCGACGTGCGCGACAGCGCGTCCTGCCACACCTGGCGACCGTTTTCGTAGCGATAGGCGTTGAGCTCGCCCGACGAGAAGCCGGCGATCACGGTGCCTTGGCCGATGGCCGGGGCGGCCGAGCCGGAGATACCGGCGATTTCGAGCGCGGCGGCGTTCGACCAGTTGGTCGAGCCGTCGGCGGTCTTGAGCGAGAAGATCTGATTGTCCTGGCTCATCACGTAGACCGTGTCGCCGAGGACCGAGGGTTCGCCGCGCAGCGGGCCGCCCGGCTTGACGGTCCAGACCAGCGACCCGTTGGTCGCGTCGATCGCCGCGACGTAGCCAAGGCCGTTGGTGGCGTAAACGCGGCCGTTGTCGACCGCCACGCCGCCACCGAACACCGACGATTCATTGTCGCCGATGGTGCCGAACCGGGTCGACCAGACTTCGCCGCCGTTGCGTTCGTCGAAGGCGCGGACCGTACCCTTGGTGTCGATCGTGTAGACTCGGCCGTCGGCGACGACCGGACCGCCGCCGAGGCGCGCCTTGCGGTCGCTGCCCGCGCCGATCGAGGCGGTCCAGGCGACGCCGAGCGAATTGCCCAGCGCGACATGGCCGACCGACTTGCGCGAATTGCCGCCAGACTGGCCCCAGCTGGTGTTCACTTCAGCGGCCGGCAGGCTGATCGGCAGCGCGGCAGTGGCCGGATCGACCGAAATGTCGAGCTCGTTGACCAGCACGGCGACGCGCTCGCCGAGGACGGTGGCCTTCGGCTTCTTCTTGAACAGCCCGCCCCCCGCGCAACCGGCCAGCAGGCTGGCCGACAGGAGGATGATGATGGCGTTGCGATTATGCTTCATCGTGAAACTCTTGTCCTACTGGGCAGGAAGTGCGGCAGGGTCGCCGCCGGGCATGGATGCGGTCGCGTCGATGCCCAGCGAGCCGGCGACCTGGACCGCGCGGCTGCGGATGGAATCGGGCACGCCTTTGTCGGCGGCAATACGGGCGAACAGCTGGCCGGCGCCGGCCTTGTCGCCCTTCTTCAGCAGCGCCATGGCGGTCAGCTCGCCGGCGGTACCGAAATAGGGCTTGCCCGGCTTGGCCAGCGGCTTGAGGCGGGCGATGACGTCGTCGGGGCTGATGGTGTCGAATTCGGTCGCCACGGCGCGGACGGTCGCAAGATCGCGATAGGCGTCGGGAAGGCCGCTGTCGTCGGCGATTTTCTTGTACAGGTCGACCGCGGTCTTGCGGTCGTTCTGCTGCAGGGCGATCGCCGCGCGGGTGAACAGCGCGCTGGCGCGCGTCGTGTCGATCGAGCTGTCCTGAAGCTTGGCAAGGTCGTCGGAAGCGGCCTTGGGATTGCCGTTGCCGACGCGTTCGAGCGCCGCGGCGATCGCTTCGCTGTCCTGGCGGGCCTGCGACTGCTGCCGGCTTTCCCACACGAAATAGCCGCCGGCGACCAGCAGGATGAGGGCGACGAGGCCGCCGATCCACTTGCCGTTCTTCTGGAAAAATTCCTTGGCCTGGTCTTCGCGAAGCTTTTCGTCGACTTCGCGGACAAAACTTTCGGCCGTATCAGGGGGAAGCGCCAAATCGATCCTCTATGCGTTGCCGGTGGGGGCCGCCGTTCGCTTCATTTCCCACCACGGATGAACAGAAGCTGGCGGGCATCCGTCTAGCGCGGCGGGCGCGAAAGGCAAAGGGGCATCAGCCCTTGGGGCGGTAGGTTTGCTCGTCGGTCGGAAACGACCGGTTGCGGACCTCGTCGCGAAACGCTGCGGCGGCGGCGCCAATCTCCCCGGCGAGGTCGGCATATCGCTTGACGAAGCGCGGGGTGCGCTCGAACAGACCCATCATGTCTTCGGTCACCAGCACCTGGCCGTCGCAATTGGCCGACGCGCCGATACCGATGGTGGGGATGTCGACGGCGGCGGTGACCTTGTCGGCCACCACGTCCATGACCCCTTCGACCACGACCGCGAAGGCGCCCGCATCGGCGATCGCCTTGGCATCGGCGACGATCTTGTCGGCTTCGCCCTGCGTCTTGCCGCGTGCGCCATAGCCGCCAAGCACGTTGACGGCTTGCGGCGTCAGCCCGACGTGG
The DNA here is from genome assembly GCF_000585415.1 of Sphingomonas jaspsi DSM 18422. Taxonomy (NCBI): domain Bacteria; kingdom Pseudomonadati; phylum Pseudomonadota; class Alphaproteobacteria; order Sphingomonadales; family Sphingomonadaceae; genus Sphingomonas; species Sphingomonas jaspsi. The sequence goes on from NZ_KK073876.1 coordinate 904,656, forward strand.
CCGATGACCGGGATGCCGCGCTTGTTGAGGAAGTCGACCGTCGGCGCCATCGCTTCGCCGCCTTCCAGCTTCACCGCCGCGCAGCCGGTTTCCTGCATGATGCGCGAGGCGCTGGCGAAGGCCTGTTCGGGGCTGCCTTCATAGCTGCCGAACGGCATGTCGACGGCAACCAGCGCATGCCAGCTCCCCCGGACCACCGCCGCGCCGTGATTGCACATCATGTCGAGCGTCACCGGCAGCGTCGAGGGCAAGCCGTAAATGACCTGGCCAAGGCTGTCGCCGACCAGCAGCATCTCGCAATGCGCGTCCAGCAGTTGCGCCATGCGCATCGTGTAGGCGGTCAGCATGACCAGCGGTTCGTCCGTCCGCCCCAGTTTCTTGCGGGCGCGGATCGACGGGACCGTCATCCGCTTGCCGGGAACGGGAGTCGGCGTCGCGCGGCTGGTCGCGCTGTCGATGGTAAAGGTAGACATGGCCGCGTTCATAGCGGCTGAGCGGTGGCTCAGCCAGTCCCGCGCTAGGCGACCTCGACGCCCTTCCAAAAGGCGATCCGGTCGCGAATGTCGGCGGCTGCCGGCTTGGGATCGGGATAATACCATGCCGCGTCGCGGTTGGTCGCCCCGCCGACCTCCAGCGAATGATAGTGGGCGACACCCTTCCACGGGCATACCGTCGTCGTCTCGCTCGGCCGCAGCAGGTCTTGTCGGACCGACTCCCTGGGAAAATAGTGGTTGCCTTCAACGACCACCGTATCGTCGCTTTCCGCGATGATTTCACCGTTCCAGCGTGCCACCGTCATGATTAGCCTCCCGTCGATTCAGAGTCCTGACGCTTCGTAATCGGCGGGTTTGAAGCCGACCAGAAGTTCGCCTGCGCCCTCGACCACCGGGCGCTTGATCAGCGAGGGATGGGCCAGCATCAGCGCCCGTGCCTTCGCCCGGTCGATGTCGAGCCGATCTGCTTCATCGAGCTTGCGGAACGTCGTCCCGGCGCGATTGAGCAACCGCTCCCAGCCGACCTGATCGATCCAGCGGTCGAGCGCAGCCGCGTCGACGCCGACCTTCTTATAGTCGTGGAAGGCCACCGCATGGCCGCGCTGGTCGAGCCATTGGCGCGCCTTCTTCACCGTGTCGCAATTGGGTATGCCGAATAGGTCGAGGCGCATCAGCGAAGCCATCCCCTCTTTTTGCCCAATAGGGCGAGATGAAAAATCCCGTAGCAGACCAGGAAGATGACGACCGGCAGCAGCAGCATGTCCGACGAAATATTGCCCGAAAGGTCGGGAACGACGATCAGCGCGCTGAACTGCACTGCTACGGCCAGCAGCGAGACGAACAGCAACGGCACCGACTGGCGGCGGACGAGGATCAGCAGGACCGCACCCACCAGGCCGACCCAGACGGCGATCGCATAGGCGCCGATCGACCAGGCCGGCGTTGCATTCCACGTGGCGCGCTGGTCGAGCGGGAGCGTCGCCGGATCGACCGTCACCTGGCTCAGATACATGAAGCAGCCGAACGCTTCCCACAGTGCTGCGAGCACCGCCAATATGCGAAACCATGCAGGCGGCGGGGCCGCACCCGGATCGGTATCGCTCATCTCTTGCCTCCCCTGATTTTCGCCTACGGCTTTTGCGCGCCGATTCCGTCCAAGTGGTCGACGGCCGCCAATCATGTCCGGTTCATGCGCGATATGCTAGGCAAGAGGCTGCGAATTTGAGGAGACTGGCCATGCGTGCTGCCCTGTTGTCGCTTCTTCCCTTGGCGCTGCTGGCGACGGCCGGCGACGCGTCGCCGCGCCAGAGCGGTGAGGAAAGGCTCGCCAAGATGCTCGAAGGACGCACCGCGGGCGCCCCCGTCGACTGCGTGCGCACGCTGCCCAATACCGACATGACCGTGATCGACGGGACCGCCATCGTCATCAAGCGCGGCGGCACGATCTACGTCAACCGCACCAGCGATCCGAGGTCGCTCGACGACAGCGATTATCTGGTCCTGCGCCGTTTCGGCGATGGCGGGCAGCTTTGCTCGATCGACACCATGACCGCCTACGATCGCGGATCGAACATCTATTCGGGCAATGTCTTCCTGAGCGAATTCGTGCCCTACACCAAGGCGAAGTAGGTCATTCCCACTCGATCGTGCCGGGCGGTTTCGAGGTGTAATCGTAGACCACCCGGTTGATGCCCTTCACCTCGTTGATGATCCGCGTCGCGGTGCGCGACAGGAAGGCGGCGTCGAACGGGTAGATGTCGGCGGTCATGCCATCGACGCTGGTCACAGCGCGCAGCGCGCAGACGCTGTCGTAGGTGCGGTAATCGCCCATCACGCCGACTGTCTTGACCGGCAGCAGGACCGCGAACGCCTGCCAGATCGCGTCGTAGAGGCCCGCGCTCCGGATTTCGTCGAGGTAGATGGCGTCGGCCTTGCGCAGGATGTCGCAACGCTCCTTGGTCACTTCGCCCGGAATGCGGATGGCAAGGCCGGGGCCGGGGAAGGGGTGGCGGCCGACGAACAAATCGTTGAGGCCCAGTTCCTTGCCCAGCAGGCGAACCTCGTCCTTGAACAGTTCGCGCAATGGCTCGACCAGCTTCATGTTCATGCGTTCGGGCAGGCCGCCGACATTGTGGTGCGACTTGATCGTCACCGACGGGCCGCCGGTGAACGACACCGATTCGATCACGTCCGGATAAAGCGTTCCCTGCGCCAGGAAATCCGCGCCGCCGAGTTTCTTCGCTTCCTCCTCGAACACTGCGATGAATTCCGCGCCGATGAACTTGCGCTTGGCCTCGGGGTCGGTGACTCCGGCGAGGCCGGCGAGGAACCGCTCTTCGGCATCCACCACCACCAGCGGGATGTTATAATGGTCGCGGAACAGGCTTTCGACCTGTTGCCGTTCGTTGAGGCGCAGCAAGCCATGATCGACGAATACGCAGGTCAGCTGGTCGCCGATCGCCTCGTGAATCAGGATCGCCGCGACCGATGAATCGACGCCCCCCGACAAGCCGCAGATGACGCGCTTGTCGCCGACCTGTTCGCGGATTTCGGCAACCTTGGTGTCGCGGTAGGCGGCCATGGTCCAGTCGCCGGCGATCCCGCAGACATGGTGCACGAAATTGGCGATCAGCTTGGCCCCGTCGGGCGTATGCGCGACTTCGGGGTGGAACTGGGTGCCGTAAAAGCGGCGTTCTTCGTCGGCGATAACCGCGAAGGGCGCGCCGTCCGACACGGCGACGATCTTGAAGCCCGGCGCGAACTCGGTGACCTTGTCTCCGTGGCTCATCCACACCTGGTGCCGCTCACCGACTGCCCACAGGCCTTCGAACAGCTTGCATTCTTCGGTGATGGTGATGAACGCACGGCCGAACTCGCCGTCCCATTCGCCGTCCTTGCCCGCTTCGACCCGGCCGCCGAGCTGGTGGCTCATCACCTGCTGGCCGTAGCAGATGCCGAGGATCGGCAGCCCGCTGTCGAACAGGATTTGCGGGGCGCGGGGGCTGCCTTCTTCGGGCACGCCGGCGGGCGATCCCGACAGGATGATGCCCTTGGGCTGCATCCGCTTGAATGCCGCCTCGGCCATGCTGAAGGGGGCGATTTCCGAATAGACGCCTGCTTCGCGCACCCGCCGCGCGATGAGCTGGGTCACCTGGCTTCCGAAATCGACGATAAGGATGGAATCGGCGCTGTGATTCTGGGGGGGCTGGACCGTCATGGCTGGCCGATAGAGAGAGCGGGCGAATCTGTAAACCGCTGAGGCCGCTGGACGGCGCGGGCGGGGCGGGTTAGCCTCGGTTCCGAATGGGGGACCCTCAACACTCGGGGGCCGATCAAGCGGCCATGCTGCCCGTGCCCTGGATCGCGGTCGGGGTAACGGGCCATCGCCATCCGCGCCTGCCCGTCGCCAACAGCGACGCGGTCGGCGACGCCATCACTTGGTGCCTGACGCGGATCCGCGACGAGGCTGCGGCGCTCGTCGCCGGCGACGACGACTGCCTTGCCGATGCTGCGCTGCATTGTCGCCTGGTCACGTCGCTGGCGGAAGGGTCGGATACCATCGCCGCCAACCGGGCACTGCTCGCGGGCTATCGCATCGACGCTTGCCTGCCGTTCGAGCGTGACGAATTCGCCAGGGACTTCGGTGCGGAAGCGCTGACCGCGTATCGCGCCGCCTTGTCGTCATGCCGGACCGTCACCGAACTTCCCGGCAACCGGCGCGACGAGCTCGGCGCCTATGAGGCGGCGGGCAGGATGGTGCTGGACCAGAGCGACCTTCTGATCGCGGTGTGGGACGGCAGTCCGGCGCTGGGCCGCGGCGGGACCGCCGAAATCGTCGCCGAAGCCGTGCTGGCCCATGTGCCGGTGGTCATCATCGATGTCGACGGGGCCCTGGCGACGATGCTGTGGAGCGGGCTGGACGAAGCGGGGCACGACCGGCCGACTGTGGAAGGCGTCCCGCGCTGCGCCTTCGACCAGTGCATCGGGCGGGTCATGCAAACGCTGATGTCCCCGCCGACCAATCCGCTCGATCTGGCGATGATCGGTCGGTGGCAGCGCGAAACCGATCACCGCCGTTCGCCGGCGCTGGGTTACCCGATCCTGCTGGCGATGGTCGCCGGCAAGCCGCTGTCGCGCCCCGATTTCCGGCCCAGCACAGCGGCCGATTGCCGCCGGCCGTTCGACGAATGGATCGCCCAGCTTCCCGACATGGGCCAGCTCGGCGGCCGATTGAAGCAACTGGTGGCGCCACGGTTCGGCCGCGCCGATGCCTCGGCAAGCTATTTCGCCCAGCTGTTCCGGTCCGGTTTCATCGTCAACTTCGCCTTTGCCGCGCTGGCCGTCCTGCTCGGGCTGATGGGTTTGTTGGTGCCGCACGGGAAGCTCTATTTTGCCATCGCCGAACTCGGCGTGATCGCCGTAATCCTCGCCAATACCCGCTCCGCGCGAAACCGCGGCTGGCACGAACGCTGGATGGACAACCGCCACCTTGCCGAACGACTGCGGGTGTTGGCGCTGTCCGCAGCGCTTGGCGATCCGGAATTGCGGGTCGGCGTCGACGATGCCGGCTCTTTGCCAGGCTGGGTGCAGTGGATGGCGCGGGCGACCGGGCGTGAGCTGGGGCTGCCCGCGGGACGGATCGACCAAGGCTATCTGGAGCGGGTGAAAGCCGCGATGCTGACGCTGGTCGACGAGCAAATCGCCTATAACCATCGCAACGCCCGGCGGATGGAGCGGGTGGAACGGCGGCTGCACAACTTCGGCGAATTGCTGTTCGCCGTCACGGTCCTGGCCTGCGGCAGCTGGATCATCGCCAAGCTGGTCAGGCCGGACCTCATGGTCGGCGAAGGGGTGGGGCCGACCCAGTTCGTCACCGTCGCCACCGCCTTCTTCCCCGCGCTTGGCGCCGCCATTTACGGCATCCGCATGCAGGGCGATTTTCATGGCATGGCCCATCGATCGGAAACGACCGCGCGGCTGTTGGCCCGGCTGAAGCGGGCGATCGAATGCGACGCGCCGGACTATGACATCATGAAGGACCGGGTTAAGCGGCTCGGCGACATCTTGCTGATGGACGTCGAGGGTTGGCGGACCACCTACCAGGCGCGGCCGCTGCACCTTCCCGGATAAAGGAACGCGCACCCCGGGGGTGGCCGGGATGCGCGTCCTTGTTCAATTCGCCGCAGTGGCGAAAGGCTTACCAGCCGTAGCCGTAGCGGTATCCGGCCATGTTGCGATCGATATCGATATCGCGGACATAGCCATTGGCCTGGACTTTACAGGTGAAGCGGAGCGACGGAGCGCCGTAGCCGTTCACATAGCCCGAGCCATTGCCGAAGCGGTCGGTGGCAACGCCGTTGACCTTGAAGCCATAGCTCTTGCGTTCGACGCGGCTGATGCCGGCGACGCGGGCCTGGTTGTAGCCCTGGTTGTAACCGTAGCCCTGATTGTAGCCATAGCCCTGGTTGTAGCCATAACCATTGTTGTAGCCGTTGTAGCCATAACCCTGGTTGTAGCCGTTGCCGTAGCCGTTCAGGCGGGCTTCGACCGCGCGGGCGCACTGGTCGACGGCGACCTGCTGGGTCTGGTAGCCATATTGGCGCTGGCCGTAGCCATAGTTGCCATAGGGGTAGCGGCCATAGCCGAGGATCTGGCCGAGGATCTGGCCGAGCGCGCCCGAACCGTTGCTGTAGCCATATCCGGTACCCGGATAATATTGGGCGGAAGCCGGGCTAGCGATCCCAACCACTGCGGCAAGACCGGCAGCTCCGGCCAGGAACATCTTCTTCGCCGACATCGGCAATCTCCTCATCGTTACGCGTCACTTGCGGGCAGACGATGTCCCGCTGACTGATGAAACGCATGTAATCGATTCGGGCTGCATTGATTCTGAATGCGGACGAGTCCGCTCGTTCATAAAGGTTAACGCGCGGGCGAAACGCCTGTGCCGAGCAGCTTGCCGTCGACCGTCTGGCCGTAATAGCTTTTCTGGTCCTTGAAGTTGGCTGCCGCATTGGCGGCGACGGTCCCCGTCTGCCGGGGATCCTTCGGCCGTTCATGGCTGTCGATGAAGGCGGCGACATCCCATGCCTCCTGGTCGCTGAGGCTGCCCGGTTCAGTAAAGGGCATGTTGGCGCGAATGAATCCGGCCGCCAGGTCGATGCGAGCCATCCCGGCGCCCCAGTTATAACTGCTGGGACCCCACAGGGGCGGGTAGGTGACGCTGCCGTCAGGCTGGCGCGCCCCAGCGCCGTCGCTGCCGTGACAGGCGCTGCACTTCTGTTCGTAGATGGCGGCGCCGCGCTTCGGGTCATAGCCGCCTTCGGCGAGCGCAGGCTTGGGATAGTTGGCACCCTTCAGCTTGACGCCGGTCCGCGCGCCGGTCGCCAGCCAGTGGAAATAGGCTTCCAAGTCGCGATAGATGTCGTGCCCCGGCGGTGGCGGTCCGCCCGAACTGCTGTTCGGCGCATTCATCGAATAGCGGAAACAGCCGAGGATGCGGTCTTCCATCGTGTTGATGCTGTTGTTCTTTTTTCGATATTGCGGATAGGCCGTCCACGCCGCCCACATCGGCGAGCTGTCGGGCTTGCGTCCGCTGTCGAGGTGGCAGTTCTTGCAGGCCATGGCATTGCCGACGAACGGCGCGGCATGGGTGCGCGGATCGTCGAAGATCGCCTTGCCGCGGCGGATCGCATCGCCTTCGGGCCCGTCGGGAATGGTCGCTTCGTCGGGCGGCGTGAAGGACGCCGATACTTCGACCGCATCGCTGTCGGGCGGCGACGTCGGCAGGGTTGAGGCTGGCTTCATCACGCTGACCAGCGCGATGCTAGCCACCGCCGCCCCGGCGATCACCAGCCCTGCCGCCGCGCCGAGGCGCAGCAGCGGTCGCTCATGATCGGCCACCCATTTCGATCCGCCTGCCGCGATCTTGCCCGCCTCGTTCTCGCGCTCCACGCCCGCCTCCCTGCCGCGCCAAGCGTCTGCGCGTCCGGGCTAGTCGTCAAGCCCGGTGAAATGGCCGAGGAAGGCGTAGACGTCGCTATATTCGTCGATGATCTTGCTGACCGGCTTGCCGCTGCCATGGCCGGCGCGGGTTTCGATCCGGACCAGGTGCGGCGCCGTGCCGACATCGGGTTCGGCCTGCAGGCGCGCGATATATTTGAAGGTGTGTCCCGGCACCACGCGGTCGTCGGTGTCGGCGGTAACCGCGATTAGCGGCGGATAGGCCCGACCGCCCTTGATATTGTGGTAGGGCGAATAGCGCAGCTGGGTGCGGAAATCGGCTTCCTTGGCCGGGACGCCATAATCGTCGACCCAGAAGCGGCCGGCGGTGAACTGGTCGAACCGGATCATGTCCATCACGCCGACGCCCGGGCTGACCGCGTCGAACAGGTCGGGGCGCTGGTTGGTGACGGCACCGATCAACAGGCCGCCGTTCGACCGGCCGATCGCCGACAAGCCCTTGGGCGTCGAAATGCCGTTGGCCTTCAGATATTCGGCCGCCGCGATGAAGTCGTCGAACACGTTCTGCTTGTTCTGCAGGCGGCCGCCGTCGTGCCAAGCATTGCCATATTCGCCGCCGCCGCGAAGGTTGGCGACCACGAAAATGCCGCCCTTTTCGACCCAGGCGAGGTTCGGCGCCGAAAAGCCGGGGGTGAGCGATATGTTGAACCCGCCATAGCCGTACAGCATCGTCGGCGCCGGACCGGTCACATCCTTGCGGCGGACGATGAACATCGGCACCCGGGTGCCATCCTTCGATGCATAGAAACGCTGTTCGACCACGATGGCGTCGGGATCGAACGTCAGTTTCGGCGCGGCCCATTCGGTCGCATGCCCGGTCCTGACGTCGTAGCGATAGATGGTCGCCGGCCGATTGTAGCTATTGAAGCTGAAGAAGGTCTCGCTGTCCGTATCGCGGCCGCCGTAGCCGCTGGTCGAACCGATGCCGGGCAGGGCGACCTTGGTCAGCAGCTTGCCGTTTACATCGTAAACGCGGTCCTCGCTTTTCGCGTCGACCAGGTAGTTGGCGATCAGGCGGCCGCCGACAAGCCCGACGCCGGTGAGGGTCTGCGCCTGTTCGGCGATGACAGGGGTGGGGGCGATCGTCGCCTTGGCGAGGTCGATCGACACCACCCGCTTCAGCGGTGCATCCTTGTCGGTCTGGAAGAAAAAGCGGCTGCCTTCGTTGCCGACGACATACCATTCGTTGGTCAGGCCGGTGAAGATCGGACGCGGCTTGGCGCCGGGCTTCTTGAGGTCGAGGATGGCGACGTCGTTCTGGTCACCGGCATCGCTGGTCGAAATGACGAGGTAGCGACCGTCGTCGGTTACCGCCGCATAATGGGTATATTTGGGATGGTCGGGGGTCGCGTAAACCAGCCGATCGGCCGCTTGGGCGGTGCCGAGCTTGTGGAAGTAGACGCGGTTGTTGAAGGTCGATTCCTGATAGGCATGGCCTTCGGGTTCGGGGAAGCGCGAATAGTAAAAGCCGCTGCCGTCCTTGGCCCAGCTGACCGACCCCGAATATTTCAGCCACTTCAGCTCGTCGGGCAAAATCTTGCCGGTCGCGACGTCCATCACCTTGACGCTGCGCCAGTCGGTGCCGCCGTCCTGGACCGAATAAGCGAGCAGCCTGCCGTCCTCGCTCGGCGTCCATTCGGCCAGCGCGGTCGCCCCGTCGGCGGACCAGCCGTTGGGGTCGATCAGCTGCTTGCCTTCGCCGTTCAGCCCGTCGCGGTAGAACAGGACCGACTGGTTCTGCAGGCCGCTGTTGTGGGTGTAGAAATAACGATTGCCGAACTTTCGCGGCAGCCCGTAGCGCTCATAATCGTAGAGCGCCGTCATCCGCTCCTTGAACGCCGCGCGCAGCGGCAGCGTTTCGAGGAAGGCGTTGGTGACCTTGTTTTCATCCTCGACCCATTTGGCGACCTCGGCATCGGTGCGGACATCGTTTTCAAGCCAGCGATAGGGGTCGGCGACCTTGGTGCCGAAATGATCTTCGACAAGGTCGACCTTGCGCGCTTGCGGATATTGGATGGCGGCAGCCTCCTTGGGCATTTCGGTGGCGGTCAGTTCGGGCGGGGGCGGCGGTGCGGGCGGGACCGTGGCGCAGGCACTGGCAAGCAACAAGGTGGCTACGGGCAAGGCGTTACGCATCGACATCTCCGGGGGGAAGGCATAAGAAAAGGGCGCGGGTCAGACTAACCCGCGCCCTTCGCTTTTCAATTGCCGTTCGTCGAAAGCTTAGGCTTCGACGCCCTCGTCATCGACGAGGACCGGACCCGAGTCCTGGCCCTTGGCCGAGACGTCGCGGTCGACGAATTCGATGATCGCCATCGGCGAGGCGTCCGACTTGCGGATACCGGCCTTGACGATGCGGGTGTAACCGCCGTTGCGGCCTTCGTAGCGCGCGGCGAGCACGTCGAACAGCTTCACCAGCTGCGCATCGTCGAGGAGGCGCGCATGGGCGAGGCGGCGGTTCGACAGGCCACCCTTCTTGGCGAGCGTCACCAGCTTTTCCACGTACGGGCGAAGTTCCTTCGCCTTGGCGGTGGTGGTGGTGATCTGCTCATGCTTGATGAGGGCCGCGGCCATGTTGCGGAACATGGCAAGGCGGTGGGCGGAGGTGCGCTGCAGCTTACGGCCGCCAACACGATGACGCATAATCTTTTCCTTCGTTCGTCGGGGGTCCGTATCAGGTAACCCCGGCCAGGCGGACTAACGGGAGCCGCCCCTTTTCCCTTCAAAAACAAAAGCGGAGCATCGGCCCCGCCTCGTCGCGGCTCCTCAACAGCAAAGCGGCCGAAGAGTCAAGCGTCGGCGACTACCGCCGTTCCTTGCGGATCATCAGCTTGAGGGCCGACCACACTTCGTCGATTGCGCAGACCTTGACGTCGACCCAGTCTGTCGTCGGCAAGATCGCCGCGCGAATGACGTCTTCGGTAATGTCGGTCGGTACCTTCGATGCTTTCTTGGGCCAACTGACCCACACGAAGCCCGAAGGGTCGATGAGGGTGCGAAGTGCCGCCAGCTTGGTTTCCATCGCCGCGCGTTCGGTAACGAAGATGTGCGCGGCGTCCAGCGCCGGTTCGGGGACGAACAGCCAGTCTGGTTTAATGTCCACGCTTTGCTCGACGGCGTGGCGGATCGGGTCGGCCATGCCGTCGACGTAGACGCGCATGGCGTCGCGATAGCCGAGCTTCTTGCCCAACGGCGTGCCCGAATAGCCCGCCGCCGTCGGCATCAAAGTTCGTTCGACATCAGCGCCGGGAAAAAGCCCTCATGCGCAGCACGGAGATCGGCGAGCGAGACCTCGCCGTCGGTCGCGACTTCGGCATCGCCAAGGTAGATGGTGTCGCCGCCGGTCCAGCCGATGAAGCAACAACCGATACCGGCATCGCGCGCCATTCGCTCGACAAGGTCGCGGTCGAGCGGTTCGGTGACAACGTAGCGACCCTGGTTTTCGGCGAACAGCGACCAGTCGTGGCGAACCACTTCATTGTCCACCTGGTCTTCGAACCTCGCCATCAGCAGGCGCGCACCGATGTTTCCGGCAAGCGCCATCTCGGCGACCGCGACCAAGATGCCGCCATCCGAAACGTCATGGACGGCAGTCACCAGTCCTTCGTCGATCAGGCGGCGCACGAATTCGCCATTTGCCCGTTCACGAGCAAGGTCGACCTGCGGCGGATGGCCTTCGCGGCGACCGTGGCAGACGTCGAGCCACATCGATTGGCCGATTTCGGGCGTCGCCTTGGGGTCGGCGCCGATTAGCAGGATCTTCTGGGCTTCGGCCTTGAACGCGATGGTCGCAGACTTGGTCCAGTCCTTCATCAGGCCGACGCCACCGATGGCAGGGGTCGGAAGGATCGCGCTGCCACCGCCCGTCGCCTTGGATTCGTTGTACAGGCTGACGTTGCCGCTGACGATTGGGAAGTCGAGCGCACGGCAGGCATCGCCCATGCCGCGCAGCGCTTCGACGAACTGGGTCATGATCTCGGGCCGCTGCGGATTGCCGAAGTTAAGGCAGTTGGTGACCGCCAGCGGGGTCGCGCCGACGGCCGAAAGGTTGCGATAGGCCTCGGCGATCGCCTGCTTGCCGCCTTCGTAGGGGTCGGCGAAGACGTAGCGCGGGGTGCAATCGGTCGAGATGGCGATCGCCTTGTCGGTGCCATGTACGCGAACCACCGCCGCGTCGCCGCCCGGCTTCTGGACCGTATCGGCCCCGACCTGATGGTCGTATTGCTCCCAAATCCAGCGGCGGCTGGCGAGGTTGGGGCTGGCCATCATTTTCTTGAGGTCTGCGGTGACGTCGGTCGAGCGCGGCTGCGCGGACAGCGGCTTGACGCCGGTCCAGGCCTTGTAGTCGGCAAGGCCCAGATAGGGCCGCTCATATTCCGGCGCATCGTCGGCCAGCGGACCAAGCGGGATGTCGCACACCACGTCGCCGTTGAACTCGAGCACCATATGGCCGGTGTCGGTGACTTCGCCGATCACCGCGAAGTCGAGCTCCCACTTCCTGAAGATCGCTTCGGCCATCGGCTCCTTGCCGGGCTGGAGCACCATCAGCATGCGCTCCTGGCTCTCGCTCAGCATCATTTCGTAAGGGGTCATGCCCTCTTCGCGGCACGGCACCTTGTTCATGTCGAGCCGGATGCCGGCGCCGCCCTTCGACGCCATTTCGACCGAGGAGCTGGTGAGGCCCGCCGCGCCCATGTCCTGGATCGCGACGATGGCGTCGGTCGCCATCAGTTCGAGGCAGGCCTCGATGAGCAGCTTTTCGGTGAACGGATCGCCGACCTGCACGGTCGGGCGCTTCTCGTCGCTGTTTTCGTCGAAGTCAGCGCTGGCCATCGTCGCGCCATGGATGCCGTCGCGGCCGGTCTTGCTGCCGACATAGACGATCGGATTGCCGAGGCCGGTCGCGGCCGAATAGAAAATCTTGTCGGTCTTGGCGACCCCGACGGTCATCGCGTTGACGAGGATATTGCCGTCATAGGCGGCGTCGAAATTGACCTCGCCGCCTACCGTCGGAACGCCGACGCAATTGCCGTAGCCGCCGATGCCGCTGACGACGCCGCTGATCAGGTGGCGCATCTTGGGGTGGTCGGGCCGACCGAAGCGCAGCGCGTTCATGTTGGCGACCGGACGGGCGCCCATGGTGAAAACGTCGCGCAGGATACCGCCGACGCCCGTCGCCGCGCCCTGATAGGGCTCGATGTAGGACGGGTGGTTGTGGCTCTCCATCTTGAAGATCGCCGCGTCGCCGTCGCCGATGTCAATAACGCCCGCGTTCTCGCCCGGCCCCTGGATCACCCACGGTGCCTTGGTCGGCAGTTTCTTCAGGTGGAAGCGCGACGACTTGTAGCTGCAATGCTCCGACCACATGACCGAAAAGATGCCGAGTTCGACCAGGTTGGGCTCCCGCCCAAGCGCGTTCAGGATGCGCTGATATTCTTGGTCGTTCAGACCATGGTCGGCGACGATCTGCGGCGTGATGGTGGGGGCTTCTGCGACAGTCATGCGCCGCCCCTTAGCGACGATAGGCGCTGAGGGCTAGGCCAGCCGGTGCCGATCGTGGCTGACCGACTTTCCGCCATGCCGGGCTTTCGACCTGACGAGGGACAGTAGAGGCTTTTCAAGGTGGCGGTGGACGAGCAGTCCGACCCCGATCGCCAATACGGCAAGGAGGGTCCAGGGGATGAAGGCGGCCAGCGGCGCGATCACCAGCATATGCACCAGATAGATGGAATAGGACGCGTCGCCGCCGTAGGCGAGCGCCGATGCCGCGCGTCCCTTGAACAGCGGTTCGAGCTGAAGTGCGCCCCATACCAGCACCGCCGCCGGGACGCCCCAGAGGACGGCGCGAAGCGGCTGGCTGACATCGAACACGCCATAGGGGTGGCTGAGCTGCGGCGTGGTGAACAGGACGATGGCTGCGATTCCGCCCATCACCGCACCGCCACCGATTGCGGGGCGCGCACCGGGCAGGCGAGCGATGAGAACGCCCATCAGAAATTCGAGGATGATCGGGTTGCCGACGAAGGCCAGCAACGGTGTCCCAACTGCAAGCGCACCGGCAAGGGCCACGACATAGGCAAGCGTCAAGACCGGTGCCGCGCGCCGATCTACCAGAACGAGACTCGCGCAGACATAGAACAGCATCTCGAAGCAAAGCGTCCAGCCGACGAACAGGTAGGGGACGGTGAAGTCGCCCATGACCGGCCACAGCGTGATCGACGTGAAGGCCCGCGCGGCGTCCCATTTGCCGTTGACGACGATCTGATAGACCATTTTCGGCAGCAGGATTGCCCACCAGAACGGATATATTCGAGTCAGGCGCGATCGGAGGAAGCTGGTCGGCGTATGCTTGGGTAGCAGGCTGGCGATGATGAAGCCCGAAATGACGAAGAAAATGTCGCAGCCGACATTGCCCAGCGGAAAGGCGTGCGAGGCATGCGTGACGACCACCAGGCTGGCGGCGATGAAGCGTAACGCCTGTATCGATTGCAGTCTGCCGTGCACCATCGTCCCTCTTCGCCGCCGGACGATAAAGTTGAATGCCTAAGAAACCATGTTCGCGGATCGCGACCGCCTGCACAGGCCGCCGCCAAAGAAAAACCCCCGGCGGGTTAGGCCGGGGGTCGATGGTGGGTTAAACCTTGGCGTTACGCCTTGCAGCTCTTGCCGTTCAGCGTGATCGTGGCGCTGGTCGCGTCGCCGGTAAGGGCGCCTTCGGCTGGCGCGGCGCCGACGTCGGTCTTGCTTTCCTTGACGCGGGCGGTGCCGTCGCTCAGCCAGTCGATGTAGACCAGGCTGTTATCCTTGCAGCGATAGGTCTTGGCGGCCTGGATCGAGGGCGGAAGTTCGACCGGCGCGGCGTTCGCCAGCTGGTCGGCCATCGGGTCGGCAGGGCCGGCGACGATCGTCTTGTCTTCCTTGTTGCACGCGGCAAGCGCCAGCGCAGCAACGGCGGTCAGGGTCAGGGTGCGAATCATGGACGCGCTATTAACGATTTAAGGGGGGCGGCGTAAAGCACGCATCGTTGCATTGGCGCGAAGCCTCTCATATCTTGGCCAGAATGGACGGAGCGCAGAGGGAGGAGCGCAGACAGCGCGTGCGCATAGGCCTGACCGGCCTCGCGTTCGTGTTTCTGCTCGTTTTGCTGGGGACGGCGATCAGCCGGTCGGGCAACGACACGTCCGGGCCGATCGCCAATCTTGAAAATATGGTCGACGCCGATCCCGACGATCCGCTGGCGCAGATCGGCGCGGCGCCGGGCGTCGCCAAGGCCGACAATAGCGCACTTCCCGCCGATGAACCCAAACAGGGGTCGAAAACCAAGTGAACCGATTGCTGTTGTCGCTGGTCGCTGCGGCCGCAGCCGTCGGCGGTGTGGCCTTTTGGCAGGCTGATCGACTGTCGTCGGCGGGCGGCGACGCGAAGGGCGCGGCGGCGATTGGCGAAAAGCCGACGCTGGCGCTGCTTACTAGCCTTCCGATCATGTTCGGCGAGCGGTTCGGGCTCGACGGCGGGGCAGGCGGCCTGTCCGCGGCACTGGCCGGCGATTATGAGCTTCGCTCGATCGCCGTTACCGACGCAGCCTCGCTCCAACCCTTCCACCTGCTGCTGATGGCCCACCCGAGGGCGCAGCCGGCGGAGGCGCTGGTCGATCTCGACAATTGGGTACGCGGCGGCGGCAGGCTGCTGCTGCTCGCCGATCCGCGGCTCGACTGGGACAGCGACCGGCCGATCGGCGACAAGCTGCGTCCGCCGCCGGACTTCGCCGATACCGGCCTGCTTGCGCATTGGGGCCTGACCCTCGCCGGGCCAAGCGCCGACGGCCCGGTCAGCGTCGACGCCGACGGTCTGCCGATCGTCGTTTCAAGCCCGGGGCAGCTGTCGGCGCGCAACCGGCGCTGCGCCATCGCGGCGGGCGGGCTGATCGCGCGCTGCCAGGTTGGCGAGGGCGACGTAACCGTGATCGCCGACGCCGACTTCATCAATGTCAGCGGCGCGGGCGCGCTGGACGGGCCGACGGACCGGAATCTTGAGCTTGTCACGCGTGAACTCGCGCGCCTTGCGCGTTAACGCGCACCCCTGCACGCCGCCGCGCCCGCGTTCACGCCCACGCGCGCGGATCATAAGGTGAGGCGCCTTTTCCAACAGGGTTATCCACAGGGTTGTCCCGCAAGAACAACCATGGAACAAAGGGTAAAGAAAACACTAAAAAACCGTTGAAAATCCGCCACAGGGCATCAAAACCCACGAAATGGCATCAAAACCCATTGTATCCCGCAGGTCGTTGAGTTACCAACAACGACTGTAGAGCGGGGCAAACCTGTATTGAGTCGAAACAGGGCCGGGCGCGCGGGATGCCGCGCACCCGCCGCAGGGGACGCTTTGCCTACGCTTTGGGAGCAGGACGTGGGCTTAGAGCATCTGTTTCAAGGCAGTGCTTTGAACGCGGTGGACGCGAAGGGTCGCGTTTCCGTGCCCGCTTTCCTGCGTACCGTGATCGAACGCCGCGGCGACGCCCGCGCCATCGTCCTGGCCAAGCACGACCAGTTTCCCTGCCTCAGCGCCTATGATCCTGCCTACGCCGCGCTGAAGCATGCGAAGATCGAGCGCCTTGCCGAGAAGCAGGAAACCGACCCCGCGTCGGAGCTTGATTATCTGCGCCGCACCATGATGGCCTTCGGCGCCACCGAAGAGGTTCCTTACGATAGCAGCGGCCGGATCATCGTGCCCCCGATGATGCGCCGCAAAGGGGGACTCGCCGACCTCGCCCTGTTCCTAGGGGTCGGCGAGACCTTCCAGATCTGGAATCCGGACGAATTTCTGAAGCATCCGGATATCCCTGAAGACCTGAAGGACATCTGTCGCTTCCGGCTCGAGGAGCGCGGGCTATGAGCGCCGCGCCGCACGTTCCTGTCCTCATCAACGAGGTCGTAGCGGGTCTCGCCGTCGTCCCCGGCGAGACCCTAGTCGACGGCACCTTCGGAGCGGGCGGCTACACGCGCGCCCTGCTCGGGGCGGGGGCGGGACGAGTGATCGGGTTCGACCGCGATCCGGATGCGATCGCGAATGGACCTGCGCTCGTCCCGGACGCCAAGCTTACGCTGATCCACGAACGTTTTTCGCAAATGGACAAGGCGCTGGCCGAGCGCGACCTGCTGCCGGTCGACGGCATCGCCCTCGACATCGGCGTCAGCTCGATGCAGCTCGACCAGGCCGACCGCGGCTTTTCCTTCCAGCAGGACGGGCCGCTCGACATGCGCATGAGTCAGTCGGGCCAGACCGCCGCCGACTTCGTCAACGAAGCCGACGAGGGTGAGATCGTCCGCGTCCTCAAGGATTATGGCGAAGAGCCGCGTGCCCGCACCGTCGCCAAGGCGATCGTCAAGGCGCGTCCGCTGACCCGCACCTCGGAACTGGCGAACGTCGTGCGCAAGGCGCTTGGCCATCACGCGGGGATGAAGACCGACCCGGCGACCAAGACCTTCCAGGCGATCCGCATCCACCTCAACGCGGAACTGGAAGAGCTGGAGCAGGGCCTTCGCGCCGCCGAACGTTCGCTGCGTCCCGGCGGCCGCCTTGCCGTGGTGACCTTCCACAGCCTGGAAGACCGGATCGTCAAGCGCTTCCTGCGCACCCGCAGCGGCGGCGACCCCGCCGGCTCGCGTCACCTGCCGATGGCCCACAAGGGGCCGTCGCCGACCTTTGAACAAGTTGCCAAGCCGGTGTCCCCGTCGGATGCCGAGCTGGCCCGTAACCCGCGCGCGCGTTCCGCCCGGCTGCGCACCGCAGTCCGCACTGGGGCGCCCGCGTGGGACCAGCCCGGTACGAGGGAGAAAGCAGCATGAGCGCGCGTGGTTTCGGACCGGTCATCTGGGCAGGTGCGGTCGCCGGCGCGGCGCTGAGCTTCTACCTCGTATCCCTTCGCGTCGCGTCCGAGCGGGCGGCGCTGGAGGATGTCGAAACCGAAATCGCGCTGACCCAGCGCGACATTCGCGTGCTGCAGACCGAACTCGGAACGCGCGGTCGGCTAGCCCAGCTGGAACGGTGGAACGTCAAGTTCATCCAGCTGTCGGCGCCGACCGCCGACCAGTTCGTCGACGGCGGCTTCCAGCTGGCGACCCTGGTCAAGCCCGAAGCCAAGCCGGTGGTCGATGCGCCGGTGGTCATGGCGTCGGCCCCGGTCGAGGACGTTAACGCACGCAAGCTGAGCGGTGACGCCGTCGTCGACGTGGCCCCGTCAGCCACCCCGGCGCCCGCCGCGACGGCCCCGCGCCCGTCGAAGTCGGCCGGCGATATGATGGTCGTTGCCGGCTATACCCCGCCCGCGAAGGTGCGGGCAGAGGTTGCGCCGGCGCCGCCCAAGCCGGCTAAGGCCGACGTCAAGACGTCGACGCCGGGTGCAAAGCCTTCCGCTGCAAAGCCTGCGACGAAGCCCGTCAAAACTGCGACGGCTGATCCGCTGTCGCCCTTGCCAACGGCCAAGGCCAAGGGCAAAGCGGCAACGGGAGTCACCGGGGCGACACCCAAAAAACCCAATCAAACCAAGGCTAGTGTAACCGACTGATGAACGCGCCGACGCCCGCTCTCGTCGCACGGCCCGAGCGGCTCCGACTGGTCGGACAGCGCCGCCAGATATTGGCCGTCATGCACCAGCGCCTGATGTTCGGCATGCTGGTGTACGGTGCGATCGTCGCCGTCATCGCCCTTCGCCTGCTCTATCTCGGCGTGTTCGGGGATCATGCCGGACGCAAGCAGGGGTTCGGCGGTCTTAACGTCGAGCGCGGCGACATCGTCGACCGCGACGGCATCGCGCTGGCCCGCACCATCGATGCCTGGACCATCGGCCTCAACGGCAAGAAGGTGATCGGCAACAAGCTCGACCTCGCCCGCAAGCTCGCCGCGCTGATGCCTGAAAAGGACGAGGCGACCTATCTCAAGATGCTGCGGTCGGGTAAATTCTTCTACCTGCGTCGCCGCGCCGCCCCGGACCTGGTCGCCGCCGTCAACGCGATCGGCGAGCCCGGCCTGCAGCTCGAGCGCGAGCCCGACCGGCTTTATCCGCAGACGACGCTTGCCGCGCATGTGCTGGGCTATACCGACATCGACGGTCACGGCACGTCGGGCATCGAACGGGCGTTCGACAAGCAGCTGCTCGATCCGGCGCTGCGCAACCAGCCGCTCGCGCTATCGATTTCGAGCCGGGTGCAGCAGGCGCTCGAGCATGAACTCAACGAGGCCATGGTCAAATTCTCGGCCATCGGCGCGGCGGGCGTCATCATGGACGTCCACACCCACGAAGTGCTGGCGATGACGTCGCTGCCGACGCTCAATCCCAACTCGCCGGGCCAGGCGATCGATGCGGCGCGGTTCAACCGGGCGGCGCAGGGAGTCTACGAACTGGGGTCGACCTTCAAGCCGTTCACCGTGGCGATGGCGATGGACAGCGGCGTGGTCCGCTCAATGGGGCAGATGTACAATTGCCCGCGCGAATATCCGATCTACGGCCACGTCATCCACGACACCCATCCCTTCGGCCGCGCCTGCTCGGTCGCCGAAATCATGATGGAAAGCTCCAACATCGGCACCGCCCAGATCGCCGACCAGCTGGGCACCAAGCGCCAGCAGGCGTTCCTGAAAAAGATGGGCTTCCTCGACCGCGTCGAGGTGGAACTGGCCGAAAAGGGCCATCCGATCCTGTCGCGCAACTGGGGGCCGTTCGAAACATTGAACGTCGGCTTCGGTCAGGGGATCGCGGTCACGCCGCTGCAGCTGGCGAACGGCTATGCGACCCTGTTCAACGGCGGCATCTACCGCCCGGCGACGATGCTCCGGGTCGACGACGCGCATCCCATGACCAACGGTCGCCGCGTGTTCAGCGCCGAAACCAGCCGCAAGATGCGCGCCCTGCTGCGCCTCGTCGTCACCAACGGCACCGGCAAGAACGCCAATGCCGAAGGCTATCGCATCGGCGGCAAGACCGGGACCGCGCAGAAGGTCATCAACGGCCATTATTCCAAGACCATCAACATCACCTCCTTCGCCGGCGTGTTCCCGATGGACGATCCGCGTTATGTGATCGTTGTCATGCTCGACGAACCCCATGCGACGGCCGACACCTTCGGTTTCACCACCGCCGGCTGGAACGTCGCGCCGGTGGTCAAGAAGACCGTCAGCCGCATCGCGCCGATGCTGGGCGTGCGCCCCGACAAAAAGCTTGAGCCCAACATGGCCGAGGTGCTTCCCTACGTTCACGAGGAGAAGTGAACGCCATGAAGCTGGGGCAGCTTGCCGGGATTGAAAGCGATTCAGAAGTGACCGGGTTTGCGCTGGACCATCGCAAGGTGGCGCCGGGCGATATCTTCGGCGCGTTCAAGGGCGCGCGCTTCAATGGCGAGGATTTCATCGCCGACGCGGTCAGACGCGGCGCGACGGCCGTTGTTGCCGGCCCCGGGGCCAAGGTCGAGGGCGTTCCGCACTTGTGCGCCGACGAGCCGCGCAGGCTGTTCGCGGACCTCGCGGCGAAATTCTATGGTCCCTATCCGGACACGGTGGTGGCCGTCACCGGCACCAACGGCAAGACCTCGACAGTCGAACTTGCCCGCCAGCTTTGGCGCCTTGCCGGCCATCGTTCGGCGTCGATCGGTACACTGGGCGTCACCACCGCCGACGACCAGGTGAAGACGGGCCTCACCACCCCCGACATCGTCACCTTCCTCAGCAACATGGCGGGGCTGAAGCGCATGGGGATTTCCCATGTCGCTTACGAAGCCTCCAGCCACGGTCTCGACCAGTATCGCGCCGAAGGGGTGCCGGTGAAGGCCGCCGCCTTCACCAACCTGTCGCGCGACCATCTCGACTATCACGGCACCATGGACGCCTATTTCGAGGCGAAGATGGCGCTGTTCGATCGCGTCGTCGAACCCGGCGGCACGGCAGTCGTGTGGATGGGCGATGCCCGTTCGGTCGACGTGATCGAGCGCGCCCGCACCCGCGGCCTGAAGGTCATGACCGTCGGGCCCGGCGGCGACACGATCGACCTGCTGTCGCGCAGTTCCACCGCGCTCGGCCAGCAGCTGACGCTGATGCACGAAGGCAAGCAGTACAAGCTCAGCCTGCCGCTGATCGGCGCCTACCAGATGAACAATGTCCTGACCGCGGCCGGCCTGGTTCTCGCCACCGGCGGCGATTGGGCGACGACCCTGGCCGGAATGGGCCGCGTGTCGCCGGTGCGCGGTCGGCTGGAGCGGGCGGTGATCACCCCGGCGGGTGCGCCGGTCTATGTCGACTATGCCCATACCCCCGATGCGGTCGAGGCGGCCATCGCCGCCCTGCGTCCCCACGTGTCGGGTCGGCTCATCACCGTTCTCGGTGCGGGCGGCGACCGCGACCATGGCAAGCGGCCCGAAATGGGCCGCGTCGCCGCAACGCTCAGCGACGTCGTCATCGTCACCGACGACAACCCCCGCAGCGAAGATCCCGCGACGATCCGCAAGGCCGTGCTGGAAGGCGCGCGCGATGCCACCGAAATCGGCGACCGGCGCGACGCCATCGCTGCCGCAATTCAAATGGCGAAGGCGGGCGACATCGTCCTCCTCGCCGGCAAGGGCCATGAACAGGGCCAGATCATTGGAGACAAAGTGCTTCCCTTCGACGACGTAACCGTGGCTCGGGAATGTGCTGCATGACCGCCTTGTGGACCAGCGATGAAATCGTCGCCGCAACGGGCGGAAAGCTCATCGGCGCGTCATTCGAGGTCGTGGGGGTCGCCTTCGACAGCCGTGAGATAGAGCCCGGCTTCCTGTTCGTCGCCATGCCCGGCACCGTCTATGACGGTCACCAGTTCGTCGCCAAGGCTATCGCATCGGGCGCGGCCGGCGTGCTGGTGTCGCAGGCGGTGGATGGCCCGCACATCCTGGTCGCCGACGTGCCTGCCGCGCTGACCGCGATGGCGGTCGAGGCGCGCCGCCGCATGAAGGGGACTGTCCTCGGCGTCACCGGGTCGGTCGGCAAGACCTCGACCAAGGAGGCGCTGGCCGCCGCGCTCGAACGCTTCTCGCCGCACAAGGTCCATCGGTCGGTCAAAAGCTACAACAATCACACCGGCGTGCCGCTGAGCCTCGCCCGCATGCCGCGCGACAGCCGCTATGCGGTGCTGGAAATGGGCATGAACAACGCGGGCGAGATCGCCGCGCTGACCCGGCTCGTCCGCCCGCATGTCGCGCTGATCACCGCCATCGCCTCGGCCCATATCGAAAACCTCGGGTCGATGGAGGCGATCGCCGACGCCAAGGCCGAAATCTTCGAAGGGCTGGAGCCCGACGGCGTTGCCATCATTCCCGAAGACACGCCCCACCGCGACCGGCTGCTGAAGGCCGCACGCCGATGGGCCGACCGCATCGTCACCTTCGGGTCGGGCGAAGCCGACGTCAGCGCGCTCCACGCGGTCCGCGCCGACAATGGCGGCAGCCTGGTCACCGCGCGGCTGGTCGAAAGCGAAGTCACCTACACCATCGCCCAGCGCGGCGATCATTGGGTGTCCAACTCGCTCGCCGTCCTTGCGGCGGTCGAAGCGGTCGGCGCCGACCTTGCGGTCGCCGGCCTCGCGCTGGCGGAGATGGGCGGCCTCAAGGGTCGCGGCGAACGCCACATGCTCGATGTCGACGGCGGCCAGTATCTGCTGATCGACGAAAGCTACAACGCCAACCCCGCCTCGATGGCCGCGACATTGAAGTCGCTGGGCGCGGAGCGCGACGTCAAGCGCCGCATCGCCGTCCTCGGCCCGATGCGCGAGCTGGGCGAGAAGGCGGCCGAGCTGCACGCCGGCCTCGCCGAAGCGGTGCGCGAAGCAGGCATCGACCACCTCATCCTCGTCCACGCCGACATGCGCCCGCTTGAAGACGCATTGGACGGCGACATCATCGTCGACCGCGCCGAGGGGCCGGACGACGCCGCCGAGCTGCTCGCGCGGATCGTCGAGCCGGGCGACGCGGTCTTGGTCAAGGCATCCAACTCTATCGGGCTTGCGAAGCTGGTCGAACGGATGGCAGGGGGTTTGGCGACGTGCTCTACTTAATCGCAGAACAGCTCGGCTTCCCGGGCATCCTGAACCTTATCCGCTACATCAGCTTCCGGGCGGGTGCGGCGACCGCGACCGCGCTGATCATCGGCCTGCTGCTGGGCCCGGCGTTCATCCGCTGGCTGCGCGAGAAGCAGGGCAAGGGCCAGCCGATCCGCGCCGACGGGCCGCAGAGCCACCTCGCCAAGCGCGGCACGCCGACCATGGGCGGGCTGCTGATTCTGATTTCGGTCGCCATCTCCACCCTGCTGTGGATGGACCTCAAAAACCCCTACGTCTGGGCCTGCCTGCTGGTCACCGGCGGGTTCGGGCTGATCGGTTTCCTCGACGATTACGACAAGGTGAAGAAGGCGCACCACGCCGGCCTGTCGGCCAAGATGCGGCTGTTTCTCGAATTCGCTATCGCCGGCTTCGCCACCTGGCTGATGGTGCGGATGAGCGGGACGCAGCTCTACCTGCCATTCGTGCAAGGGTCGGTGATCGACCTTGGCTGGCTCTACATCGCCTTCGGCGCGTTCGTGATCGTCGCCTTCGGCAATGCGGTGAACCTCACCGACGGGCTCGACGGGCTGGCGACCATGCCGGTGATCATCGCCTGCATGGCCTTCACGCTGATCGCCTACCTCGTCGGCAACGCCAAGTTCGCGACCTACCTCGGCATCCCGCATGTTCTGGGGGTCGGCGACCTTACCATCCTGCTGCTCGCCATCGTCGGGGCGGGGCTGGCGTTCCTGTGGTTCAACGCGCCGCCCGCAGCGGTCTTCATGGGCGACACCGGCAGCCTCGCGCTCGGCGGCGCGATCGGCGCGGTCGCAGTGGCGGCGCATCATGAATTCGTGCTGGCGGTCATCGGCGGCCTGTTCGTGCTCGAAGCGGTCAGCGTCATCATCCAGGTGTTCTGGTTCAAGCGGACCGGCAAGCGCATCTTCAAGATGGCGCCGATCCACCACCATTTCGAACATCTGGGGTGGAGCGAGCCGACCGTCGTCATCCGCTTCTGGATCATCAGCTTCGTGCTGGCGCTGGCCGGCCTTTCGACCCTCAAGCTGCGGTGATCACGGCCCGGGCCTTCTTGGGAAAACATTATGCTGTCCTGGGCCTCGCCCGCTCGGGACTGGCGACGGTCGAGGCATTGCTGGCGAGCGGGGCCAAGGTCACCGCTTGGGACGACCGTGAAGAGGCGAGGGCGGCCGCGCCTGAAGGCACCATCGTCGACGATTTCGTCGGCGGCGACCTGACCCGCTTCGACAGCATCGTCGTCACCCCCGGCCTGCCATTGAATCGCCACCCCATCGCCCCGGCAGCCAAGGCGGCGGGGGTCGAGATCATCGGTGACATCGAACTCTTCGCCCGCGCCCGGCCCGAACTGCCGCCGCACAGGGTGGTCGGCATCACCGGCACCAACGGCAAGTCGACCACCACCGCGCTCATTCACCACATTCTCAAGACCGCAGGCGTGCCGACGACGATGGGCGGCAACATTGGCCTGCCGATCCTGGCGCAGGACCCGCTTCCCGAGGGCGGGGTCTATGTGCTCGAACTGTCGAGCTACCAGATCGACCTGACCAAGAGCCTCGACTGCGACGTCGCGGTGTTGCTCAACATCACGCCCGACCATCTCGACCGGTATGAGAGCTTCGAGGCGTACGCAGCGTCGAAGATGCGGCTGTTTGAAATGCAATCGCATGCACATGCTGCCGTGATTGCGACGGATAATTTTTGGGTACGTGAGTATATGATGGCCATGACTGGCGGCCCGGGTTCGATCACACATCGAATTCCCGGAACGCAGATCAATTGGGAGGAGCAGACCCGTTGGCCTGCGCTCCAAGGGCCCCACAATCTAGAAAATGTGTTCGCGGCCGAGAATGCGCGCGTCGATCTCGGCATCCTCCGAGACCTTGTGTGGGGTCCGGGTGGTGCTTTCGAGACCTACCCCGGCCTCCTCCATCGCATGGAGCGCATCCGCGACATCGACGGCGTCCTCTACGTCAACGACAGCAAGGCGACCAATGCCGAAGCCGCCGCGCCCGCGCTCGCCGCTTACCCGCGCATCCGCTGGATCGTCGGCGGGCAGGCCAAGACCGAGAGCCTGGGCGACACCGAAAAGCATCTCGGCCACGTCGTGAAAGCCTATGCCATCGGTGAGGCGGGGCCGATGTTCGCGCGGTTGCTGCGCGATCACGGCATCGAGGTCGCCGAGAGCGGCACGCTCGATGCTGCCGTTCGCGCTGCGGCTGCCGAAGCGCAAGATGGGGAGACGGTGCTGCTGTCGCCCGCCTGCGCCTCGTTCGACCAGTTCGCCAATTTCGAAGCGCGGGGCGATGCCTTCCGCCAGCTAGTGAGTGAATTATGAGTGAAGGCGGCCTTACCGGACGCATCAAGGCGGGAGCGGCGTGGGCTGACCCCAATCGCTATGGCCGGTCCGACCGCTCGGCCGTGGGCCGCTGGTTCTGGGAAATCGACCGCGTCCTGTTGCTGATGGTGGCGGTGCTGATCGGCATCGGCCTCATCGCCGTCGCCGCCGCCGCGCCCGCCGCCGCGCAGCGCTATTCGGGCGGCAATGTGAAGATCCCGGAACTCTATTATTTCTGGCGCCAGATCATGTGGATCGGCGTGTCGATGCCGGTGATGATCGTCATTTCGATGATGCCGCGCGACCGGCTGCGCCGCCTGTCGCTCATTGGCGCGGGCTTCTGCTTCGTCGGGCTGGTGCTGGTCCCCTTCATCGCGCCCGAGGTGAACGGCGCCCGGCGGTGGCTCAACCTCGGCATCGGTCAGTTCCAGCCGTCGGAATTCCTGAAGCCCTTCTTCGTCGTGTCGATGGCGTGGCTGTTGTCGCTGCGCGAAAAGGACAAGTCGCTGCCGGTCTTCTGGCTGTCGGCCTGCGTGCTGGCGGTGATCGCCGCGCTGTTGATGAAGCAGCCCGACTTCGGCTCGACCATCATTTTCGCCGCCGTCTGGGTAGCGATGCTGGCCATTGCCGGCATCAACCTGCGCATCCTTATAGGCCTTGGCGTCGCGGGCGTGGTCGGGATCGTGCTCGCCTATTTCTTCTATGACGTGGCGACCGTTCGCATCAACGGCTTCCTGTTCGGCGAAGGCGACAATTTCCAGGTCGAAAACGCCATGCGGACGCTGACCGCGGGCGGGCTGTTCGGCATGGGGCCGGGTGCGGGCACGAGGAAGTTCGGCCTGCCCGAACCGCACACCGACTATATCTTCTCCGTCATCGGCGAGGAATTCGGCCTGATCGCCTGCCTTGGCATCGCCTGCCTCTACCTCGCCATCGTAGCGCGGGTGCTGATCAAGCTGCTCGACGAAGAAAACAGCTTCGCCATCCTGGCGGCGTCGGGTCTGGTGCTCGAATTCGGGCTGCAGGCGCTGATCAACATGATGGTCAACGTCCAGCTGGCCCCGTCGAAGGGGATGACGCTGCCGTTCATCAGCTATGGCGGATCGTCGATGCTGGCGCTGTCGATCGGCATGGGATTGCTGCTCGCCTTCACGCGGCGAAATCCCTATCTGTCGCGTTCGCCCTATGTCGTGAAATGGGGCGGGGAGAATTTGGACTGATGAATATCACGCTGGCCGCCGGGGGAACCGGCGGGCACATGGTTCCCGCCCACGCATTGGCCGCCGAGCTGAAGAAGCGCGGCCATGGCGTCATGCTGGTCACCGACAGCCGCGGCACCAAGATCCCCGCGATCTTCGACGACGTGCCGGTCCATGTGCTGCCGGCCGGACGGCTCGGCGGCGGTCCGATCGGGATGCTGAAGTCCGTGCGCTCGGTCCTCGCCGGTCGGCGCGAGGCGAAGCGCCTCTATCGCGAATACCGCCCCGATGCGGTGGTGGGCTTCGGCGGCTATCCCGCCTTTCCCGCGCTGATCGCCGCCTCTTCGCTTGGCATCCCGACCATCATCCACGAACAAAATGCCGTGCTCGGCCGGGTCAATCGCTGGGTCGCGGGCAAGGCGGCGGCGATCGCCACTGCCTATCCCGATGTGCAAAAACTGAAGCCCGCCTATCGCGAAAAGGTCGCGCTGGTCGGCAATCCGGTGCGCGAAGAAGTCGCCGTGCTCGGCACCATGCCCTTCCCCGACTATGACGACACCGCACCGCTCAAGATCCTCGTCACCGGCGGCAGCCAAGGCGCGACGATCCTCGGGCAGGTCGTTCCCGAAGGCCTTGGCCAGCTTCCGCCGCGCCTGCGCCATCGCTTGCAGGTCGTGCAGCAATGCCGTCCGGACGATATCGAAGCGGTTCGCGCAAAATATGCCGAGCTGGGCATCCCGGCAGAGCTATCGACCTATTTGTCCGACATGCCCGCCAAGATTGGCGACGCCCACCTCATCATCGGACGGGCGGGCGCATCGACGATTGCCGAGCTGACTGCCGCGGGCCGTCCCGCCATCCTCGTGCCGCTGCCGATTGCGACCGACGATCACCAGACCTTCAATGCCCGCGAAATGGCCAAGGCCGGCGGCGCGCGGATGATCCCGCAGCCGCAGTTCACGCCCGAAGTGCTGGCGGAGCAGATCGCGGTGATTGCCGGGGACAGCCAGGCGATGGCCAACGCCGCCGCCCGCGCCCTGTCGGTCGGCCGCCCGCACGCCACCAGCGACCTCGCCGACCTGGTCGAACGCATCGCCGGCGGCCTTTCGCCGCTGGTCGTCGGCCCGGCCGGCCTCCAACCCGAACCGCGTCTTGCCATGGGAGCGCCCGCATGAAAGCCATGGGAACCGAAATCGGGACGATCCACTTTGTCGGCATCGGCGGCATCGGCATGTCCGGCATCGCCGAAGTGATGCACCACCTCGGCTACAAGGTGCAGGGCAGCGACCGCGCCGAAAGCTATGTCACCGAAGGCCTGCGCAAGCGCGGCATCCCGGTGATGATTGGGCAAAGCGCCGACAACCTCGGCGATGCGGCGGTGCTGGTCTGCTCGACCGCGATCCGCGACGACAATCCCGAAGTGAAGGCCGCCGCCGAACGCCGCCTGCCGCGCGTGCGCCGTGCCGAAATGCTGGCCGAACTGATGCGGATGCAATCGACCATCGCGGTCGCCGGCACTCACGGCAAGACGACCACCACTTCGCTCATTTCCGCCATGCTCGACGCCGGCGGGATCGAACCGACCGTGATCAACGGCGGCATCATCAACAGCTACGGCTCCAACGCCAAGCTGGGCGACGGCGAATGGATGGTGGTCGAAGCCGACGAAAGCGACGGCAGCTTCCTGCGCCTCGACGGCACCATCGCGGTCGTCACCAACATCGACCCCGAACATCTCGAACATTACGGCAGCTTCGACAAGGTGAAGGACGCCTTCGTCGAATTCATCGAGAATGTGCCCTTCTACGGGCTGGCCGTGATGTGCGTCGACCACCCAGAAGTGCAGGGCGTATTGAGCCGCATCCGCGACCGCCGCGTCGTCACCTACGGCACCTCGACGCTGGCCGATGTGCGCGCCGACAATATCGTCGCCGAAAATGGCGGCAGCCGCTTCGACGTCAGCATCCTTGGCCGCGATGGTGAGCGGCGGGTGATCGAGGGCGTCTTCGTCCCCATGCCAGGCCGCCACAATGTGCTGAACGCGCTGGCTGCGGTCGCCGTCGGCCTCGAATTCAAGATGGACGATGCGACGATCGCTAACGGATTCGCCAAGTTCGGCGGTGTGAAGCGCCGCTTCACTAAGGTGGGCGAGGTCGACGGCGCGACGGTCATCGACGATTACGCCCACCACCCGGTCGAAATTCGCGCCGTGCTGTCGGCAGCGCGCGAGGCGGCGGACGAGCGTGTGATCGCGGTGGTCCAGCCGCACCGCTTCACCCGCCTGCGCGACCTGATGGACGACTTTCAGGGTGCGTTCAACGACGCCGACGTGGTGTTCGTCGCCCCGGTCTATGCCGCCGGCGAAGAGCCGATCGACGGCGTCGATGCTGAGGCGCTGGCGGAGGGGCTGCGCGCCCGCGGTCACCGCATGGTCAAAACGGTCAGCGACGCCGCCGACCTTGCCGCCTCGCTCCGCGACCTCGCCGCCGAAGGTGACATGATCGTGTGCATGGGCGCAGGCGACATCACCAAATGGGCGGCGGGGCTGGCCGACGGGATCAAGGCGGCGAGGGCGGCCAAGTGAGCGATGTCATGACTGTGCCGCCCGTTCGCGGCAGGTTGAAGCCTGATGCCCCGCTTGCGCCGCTGGTCTGGTTCAAATCCGGCGGCCATGCCCAATGGCTGTTCGAACCCGCCGACACAGACGACCTCGTCAATTTCCTGAAGGCGCTCGACCCCTCGGTGCCGGTCATGGGCCTGGGGCTCGGCAGCAACATGATCGTCCGAGATGGCGGCGTTCCAGGTGTGGTCGTCCGCCTCGGCAAAGCTTTCGCCAAGGTCGAAAGGCTCGACGAAGTCACACTCAAGTGCGGCGGCGGGGCCAGCGGTATTCTCGTCTCCTCGACCGCCCGCGACGCCGGCATCACGGGCGTCGAATTCCTTCGTTCCATTCCCGGCACGGTCGGCGGCTTCGTCCGCATGAACGGCGGCGCCTATGGCCGTGAGACCTGCGACATCCTCGTCCAATGCGAGGTCGTGCTGCGCTCGGGCGAGCGGGTGATGCTGTCCAACGCCGATCTCGGCTATACCTACCGCCACAGCGAATTGCCCGAACAGGCGATCGTCGTGTCCGCGACCTTCCGCGGCGAACCGGGTGACCCCGCCGCGATCCAGGCCGAAA
Organism: Sphingomonas jaspsi DSM 18422; assembly: GCF_000585415.1. Taxonomy (NCBI): domain Bacteria; kingdom Pseudomonadati; phylum Pseudomonadota; class Alphaproteobacteria; order Sphingomonadales; family Sphingomonadaceae; genus Sphingomonas; species Sphingomonas jaspsi. Next base: position 933,985 of record NZ_KK073876.1, read on the forward strand.
TGGACCGCATTGCGCAAAGCCGCGAGGAATCGCAGCCGCTGCGCAGCAAGACCGGCGGATCGACCTTCAAGAACCCGCCCGGCGACAAGGCGTGGCGACTGGTCGATGAGGCAGGCTGCCGCGGCCTTACGATGGGCGGCGCCCAAGTGTCGGAGAAGCATTGCAATTTCCTGCTCAACCTCGGTAACGCTAGCAGTGCCGATATCGAGGGGCTGGGCGAGGAAGTCCGGCGCCGCGTCAAGGAAAAGTCCAACATCTCCCTTGAATGGGAAATCCAGCGTATTGGAGTGCCGAAAGCGTGACTGACCAGCTCGACCGCAATCTCAACATCGTCGTGCTGATGGGCGGCTGGTCGTCGGAGCGGCCGGTGTCGCTGATGAGCGGCAATGGCGTCGCGGATGCGCTGAAGGACCGTGGGTTCACCAACGTCACCGCGGTCGACATGGACCGCAACGTCGCGCAGGTGCTGGCCGGCGTCCGCCCCAACGTCGTGTTCAACGCGCTGCACGGAACGCCGGGCGAGGACGGCACGGTGCAGGGCATGCTCGAATTGATGCAGATCCCCTACACCCATTCGGGCGTCACCACTTCGGCCATCGCGATCGACAAGGAACTGACCAAGGGCGTCCTCGTGCCCCATGGCGTGCGCATGCCCAAGGGCAAGATCGTGGAGAGCAAGTCGCTGTACGAAGGCGACCCGATGGCGCGGCCCTATGTGCTGAAGCCGGTCAACGAAGGCTCGTCGGTCGGCGTCGCGATCGTCACCGACGGCGGCAATTATGGTCACCCGATCAGCGCCAAGGCCGAAGGGCCGTGGCAGCATTTCGACACGCTTCTCGCCGAGCCCTTCATCAAGGGCCGCGAACTGACCGTCGCGGTGCTGGGCGACGAAGCGCTGTGCGTCACCGAATTGAAGCCCAAGGCGGGCTTCTACGACTTCGACGCAAAATATACCGACGGCCTCACCGAACATGTCTGCCCGGCGCAGGTCCCGGACAATGTCGCCAAGGTCATGATGGACATGGCGCTCGCCTCGCACCGCCTGCTCGGCTGCAAGGGCGCCTCGCGGAGCGATTTTCGCTGGGACGATGAGCTCGGCGAAGCCGGCGTCTACCTGCTCGAGGTCAACACACAGCCCGGCATGACCCCGCTCAGCCTCGTTCCTGAACAGGCCCGCCAAGTTGGCATCAGCTATGGCGAGCTGGTCGAGCGCATCCTGGCCGAAGCGCTCGAGGGAGCGAAGAAGACCACGGGAGCAACCAAGGGGTGAGCGCGGAGCGCGTCCGGCGGGGGGCGTCGGGCCGGACACGCCCCAAGGCAAAGGCACCGCGCGTTGCGGTCCCCAAACGGCTGGCAGCCAAGCTGCCGGTCGAGGAAGCGCAGGCCAACCGCCTCGCCACCTGGGCTTTCGGCTTCTTCGTGCTGGCGATCGCTGGCGTCGCGCTGGTCGCGTTGGACGTTCCGGCCAAGGTCGGGCTGGCGGCGGGCGAGGCGGTCGGCAACGCCGGCTTCCGCGTCCGCAGCGTCGACGTCCAGGGCATCCGCAAGATGGACCCCAAGCCGGTCTACGAAATCGCCTTGGGGCAGAAGACCACGGCGATGCCGCTGGTCGACGTCTCCGCGATCCGCAACGAACTGCTCAGCTATGGTTGGGTCAAGGACGCGCGCGTATCCCGCCGCTTCCCGGATACGCTGGTGGTCGACATTGTCGAGCGCAAGCCCGCTGCGCTGTGGCAGGACGATACGCGCCTGTCGCTGATCGATGCCGAAGGCGTCGTGCTCGACCGGGTGCCGGTCAGCCAGATGCCCGACCTGCCGCTGCTGATCGGCAAGGGCGCCAACCGCCAATCGACCGGGCTTGAAGCGCTCCTCGCCAAGGCACCGGCGATCAAGGCGCAGCTGGTCTCGGCAAGCTGGATCGGCGGGCGGCGCTGGGACCTTGCGCTGCAATCGGGCGAGACGCTGGCGCTGCCCGAAGGCCAGGCCGCGGCGGAAGCGGCATTGACGCGCTTTGCGAAGATGGACAAGGCAAGCGGCCTGCTGGGCCGGGGCATCGTCCGCTTCGACCTTCGCGTGAAAGACAAGATGATCGTCCGCTTGCCCCGCGCGGCCGGCGAGCCCATCGTGCCCGAAGCCAAGACCGAAAGTTGATGTTGTAACCCCATGGCCGCCGCCACCGACCAGCCCCTGATCGCCGCCCTCGACATCGGATCGTCGAAGGTCAGCGCGCTCATCTGCACGCTCGACGCCGACGGGCGGCTGCGCGTGCTCGGCACCGGCCAGCGCGAAAGCCGCGGGGTCAAGCGCGGCTATGTTACCGACATGGACCAGAGCGAGATCGCGGTCCGTGAATCGGTCGAACTGGCCGAACGCATGTCGGGCGTCACCATCGACGACATCTGGGCCAGCTTCGCCGCCGGCGGCCTGGTCAGCGACGTCGCCAATGTCGAGGTCGAACTGGGCGGCCACCAGGTCGAACAGTCGGACATCGACGAGCTTCTTTCCGCCGGCCGCAACGCGATCGACCGCAACGGGCAGGTCGTGCTTCATGCCCATCCCGCGCTCTACACCATCGACGGGGTCGAAGGCGTCAGCCATCCGATCGGCCTTCATGCCGACCGGCTGGGCGTCGACATCCACGTCGTCGCCGCCGATCCCGCGCCGCTGCGCAACATCGACTATGTCATCCGCTCGGCCCACCTCGGCGTCCGCGCGATCGTCGCCTCGCCGGTCGCCGCCGCGCGCGCTTGCCTGACCGACGAGGAGCGCGAACTCGGCGTCGCGCTGGTCGAAATGGGCGCCGAAGTCACCAATGTCTCGCTCCATGCCGGCGGCATGCTCGTCGGGCTGCGCTCGATCCCCTTGGGCGCCAAGGACATCACCGACGACATCGCCTGCGCCTTCGGCGTGCCGCGGCGCGAGGCGGAGCGTATGAAGTGCCGCTACGGCTCGGCGATGACGTCCCCGCGCGACAATCACGAAATGATCGAGGCGGTGCCGATCGGCGGCGAGGACGGGGGCGAGCCGCTGCGCATTACCCATGCCCAGCTGATCACCGTCATCCGCCAGCGCGTCGAAGAGATTACGAGCGAAGTCGAAAAAGCGCTGAAGAGCTTGGGCTTCACCGGCCCGGTCGGTCGGCAGGTCGTGCTGACCGGCGGCGGTGCCGAGCTCAAGAACATTGCCGACTATATGCAGGGCGTGCTCGGCCGCGCGGTCCGCGTGGGTCGTCCGCGCACCATCACCGGCCTGCCCGAAGCCCATTCGGGCCCGGCCTTCTCGACGCTGGTCGGGCTCATCATGCTCGCCGCGCGCGGCAGCGACGACATCCGCGACCTCGCCATGCCCGTCTCGCGCGAGAAGAAGGCCGCATCGGGCCTCATCGGCCGGCTGATGAGTGCCCTTAAGGCAGGCTACTAGTCGGTCTAATCCGTCGATTTGTGTCCTTTGGGACTCGGCGCTGTCTCATAATGAATCAAATCTTCACTTTTTTGGGGATGAGTTAATTTTTTGCTTGGGTCGCGAATCCCAATAGTGCAAAGATTCATCCCCACGGTTCAACGCGTTGCATGCTGCGAGGGGGTTTTACATGAGCATTGATTTCATCCGGCCGGAAGTCGACGAACTTCGCCCGAGAATCAGTGTCATCGGCGTCGGTGGCGCGGGCGGAAACGCCATCGCCAACATGATCGCGGCGGACGTCCAGGGCGTCCAGTTCCTGGTCGCCAATACCGACGCGCAGGCGCTCAACGCCTCGGCCGCGGATACCCGCATCCAGCTCGGCCTCAAGATCACCCAGGGCCTCGGCGCCGGGTCGCGTCCGGAAATCGGTCGCGCGGCGGCCGAAGAGACGATGGAAGAAATCGAAAAGGCGCTGGAAGGCGCGCACATGTGCTTCATCGCCGCCGGCATGGGCGGCGGCACCGGCACCGGCGCAGCCCCGGTCATCGCCAAGACGGCGCGTGATCGCGGCATCCTGACCGTCGGCGTCGTCACCAAGCCGTTCGCCTTCGAAGGCTCGCGCCGCATGCGCTCGGCCGATGCCGGCATCGAAGAACTGCAGAAGCATGTCGACACGCTGATCGTCATCCCGAACCAGAATTTGTTCCGCCTCGCCACTTCGGACACGACCTTCAAGGAAGCGTTCGAAATGGCCGACGAAGTGCTGCAGCAGGGCGTTCGCGGCATCACCGACCTGATGGTCATGCCGGGCCTCATCAACCTCGACTTCGCCGACGTCCGCTCGGTGATGGGTGAAATGGGCAAGGCGATGATGGGCACGGGCGAAGCATCGGGCGACAACCGCGCCATCGAAGCCGCCGAAAAGGCGATTTCCAACCCGCTGCTCGACGGCGTCAGCATGAAGGGCGCCAAGGGCGTGATCGTCTCGATCGTCGGCGGCGAGGACATGCGCCTGATGGAAGTCGACGAAGCGGCCAGCCACATCAAGGAACTGGTCGACCCCGACGCCAACATCATCTGGGGCAGCGCCTTCAACAACGACCTGCAGGGCAAGATCCGTGTCAGCGTCGTCGCCACCGGCATCGAAGCCGAGGAAGCCGCCCAACCGGCCCCGGGCAAGGTGTTCACCTTCCCGACTGCGACCCGCGCGCCGACCCCGATTCCGACGCCGACCATCACGCCGGCGCCGACCCCGACGTCGACCGTGACGGACGAAGACGACACCACGCTCGACCTCACTGCCGAGGACGAAGCGGACGAGCTGATGCTCGACAGCGAAGATATTCTCGCCGATCCGGTGATGGGCACGCCCATCGCTCCCCCGGCCGAAGAAGAAGAGGCTACCGCCAAGCCCGCGGCGCCGGCCACCGGCGGCACGCTGTTCGAACGCATGTCGAACATCGCTCGCGGCGCGTCGCAGGCGAATATCGAGGACGAACCGGCCCCGTCGTTCCGGCGCGAGCCGCTCGACATTCCGCGTTTCCTCAATCGTCAGAACAACCAGTAAACGCCGATCGAAGGGTGGAGTCCGGCTCGTCGCCGCGGCGCCACCTTTCATCGCTCGCCCCTTCCCATAAAGCTTTGAGCAAGCTTGGGTCTGGCAAGGGGAGAGACATGCTTCATATGCCCAAGTTGCGCCGCGGCCTGATCGCCGTTTCGCTCGGCCTTTCAGTTGCCGTCGCCATGCCCGCCGTCGCTGCGCAGGAAAGCGCGTCGGCCGCGATGTCGCGCAACATCCGCATCCTTGCCACCGATGCGCGCAACTTCGACGCATTGATCGGTGCCGGACGCGCCGCGCTCGACATGGGCGACGTCCAGTCCGCAGCCGGCTTCTTCGGCCGGGCGCAGGAAGTGCGCCCGCAGGACTGGCGAGCGATCGCGGGGGTCGGGGCGGCGATGGCGCAAACCGGCGACGCTGCCGGGGCGGTCCGGCAATTCAACGAGGCGCAGCGGCTCGGCGGCCCGGTCGCCAGCTTCGCAATCGACCGCGGCTTGGCCCGCGACCTTCTGGGCGACAATGCCAATGCGCAGGCGGACTATCGCCTGGCGCTCGGCGGCCCCGACGACGATGAAGCGCGTCGTCGCCTCGCGCTCAGCCTCGCCATTTCCAAGAAGAAGCGCGAGGCGCTGGAAACGATCCAGCCGTTGCTCAACCGCCGGGACCCGGGCGCCCAGCGCAGCCGGGCCTTCGTCCTTGCGCTGGCGGGCGACCGCAGCGGCGCTGCCGACGCCATCGAAGCGGTGATGCCCGGTACTTCTTCCCAGTTCGAACGCTTCTTCCGTTACCTGCCGAACCTTACGGCGGCGGAGAAGGCGGCCGCCGTCCACTTGGGCCTGTTCCCCGATGACGCCGCGACGCGAGTTGCCGTCGCCGACACGCCCGAACCCATGGCCGAGCCCGCCCGTCCCGTCGCGGTCGCGTCGAGGTCGGTGACCCCGCCGCTCAAATCCACGTCGTCCAAGCCCGCGGTCACCAAGCCGGCGCCGACCCGTCCTGCGCCCGAGCCGTCGGCCACCGAGCGCCGCCGCGTCCTCGCCCGTTCCGACCTGGGGACGTCGGTCAAGATGACGCTGGACCAGGAAGCCAGGGACAAGGCCGTGCGCAACGTACTGGCGGACCGCAAGAGTGCCGCGCCGCCGCAGCAGCCGGTCGTTCCGGCTCCCGCCCCGGGATTCTCCCTTCCGTCCGCGTCCTCCGAACCGGCTCCCGCGCCCGAGCCTGAGCCGCTGGTTATCGTCGACACCACGCCGCCCGCACCGGTCGACGCGACGGCCGCGCCGTCGGTCACGGAATTGCCAAAGGGTGTTGAAGGGCCGACCCTCCCGGCCGAAGAGGTCCGCCTGAGCGGGATCGACCGGTTGCTGGCGACCATTGCCGAGCCGCCGTCCCCGCCCAAGCCGAAGGTCGACGATCGCGCCGCCAAGGCCGCAGCGGCCAAGAAGGCTGCCGACAAGAAGGCGGCCGATGCCAAGGCCGCGGCGGACAGGAAGGAAAAGGAAGAGGCTGCGAAGCTCGGCGTCGCCGGCACCAACTGGGTCCAGCTGGCCGGCGGATCGAACCGCAGCTTCATGGCCAGCGAATATAAGAAGCTGTCGGCCAAATCGTCGCTGCTCAAGCGCCGCGACGGTTATGTCAGCGCGGGCAAGGACTATTTCCGCTTGCTGGTCGGTCCGTTCGACAGCAAGGCCGACGCCCAGGCCTTCGTCAACAAGCTTGCCAAGGACGGCGTGGACGGCTTTAGCTGGACCCGCACCCCGGCCCAGATCAAGATCGAAAAGCTTCCCTAGTCATGACCTTGCCCAAGGCTCTTGCCGCCGACCCTTCCAGATCGCGCGGCCGGGCCTTCGGAGAGGATGACCGGGGACCGCGCGGGCCTCGCGACGCCTTCCAGCGCGACCGCGACCGGATCGTCCATTCGGTCGCCTTCCGCCGCCTGCGCCACAAGACGCAAGTATTCGTCGCGCCCGACGGCGACCATTTCCGCGTCCGCCTGACCCACAGCATCGAAGTCGCGCAGATCGGCCGCACCATGGCCCGCGCGCTCGGCCTCAACGAAGACCTGACCGAGGCGCTGTGCCTCGCCCACGACCTTGGCCACCCGCCCTTCGGCCATGGCGGCGAGGATGCGCTGCAGCGCTCGCTCGCCGATGCGGGCGGGTTCGACCACAACGGCCATACACTGCGGCTGGTGACCGCGCTCGAGAACCCCTATCCCAATTTCGATGGGCTCAACCTCAGCTGGGAGACGCTGGAGGGGCTGGCCAAGCACAACGGCCCCGTCGCCGCGCCGCAGTGGGCGCTGGCCGAAGCCGATGCGGCGTTCCCGCTCGATCTTCAAAGCTGGCCCAGCCTCGAAGCGCAGGTCGCCTCGATCGCCGACGACATCGCCTATGACAATCACGACATCGACGATGGGTTGCGCAGCGGAATCCTCGACCTCGACGCGCTGATGGCCTTGCCCTTCGTCGAGCGTCACTGGCGGGCGATCGAACAGCGCCACCCCGGCCTCGACCGCACCCGCAAAGTGAAGGCGCTGGTTCGCGACGGCATCGGCACGATGGTCGGCGATGTGCTCGACGAAACGCTACGACGGATCGCTGAGGCAGGCGTCGAAACGATCGACGATGTTCGTGCCTGTGGGCGCCAGCTGGTCGGCTTTTCGGACCTGATGCAGAGCGAGGAGCGGGCGATCAAGCGCCACCTCTACACCCACCTCTACGACCATGACGCGCTGCGCCCGATCCGGATCGAGGCGCAGCGGATCGTCGGCGACCTGGCGCAATGTTTCCGCGACCATCCGTCGCACCTGCCCGGCGGCTGGCAGCGCGGGGAGGGCGAGACCGCCCGCCTGCGCGGCATCGCCGACTATATCGCCGGCATGACCGACCGTTTCGCCATCGCCCAGCATGAGAAGCTCATCGGTCCCGTCACCCTGCCGGAGAAGTTCTGAGCCGTGGCGCGGATCGCGATGATCGGGGCGACCGGCCTAATCGGACACGATCTGGCGCAGCGGCTGGTCGCGGCGGGGCATGAATTGGTCGCGATCGGTCGCCGTGCTTCGGGCGTCAACGGGGCGAGCGACCTCATCGTTCCGCTGGATCAATGGGACATCGCGCTGACCGGCGGATCGATCGACGTCGCCATTTCCACACTCGGCACGACACGTAAGGCGGCGGGATCGATGGCGGCGTTCGAGGCGATCGATCGCCATGCCGTTGCCGCCTTCGCCCGATCCGCGAAAGCCGCCGGCGCGCGGCATTGGATGATGGTCAGTTCGGTCGGTGCCGAGCCTGCCAGCCGCAGCGGCTATCTGGCGGTGAAGGGCAGGGCCGAGGCCGACGTGCTGGCGCTGGGGTTCGAGCGAACGGACATCTTCCGCCCCGGCCTGCTGGTCGGCGAACGGGTCGAGCGAAGGCCCGCCGAACAACTGGGGATCATCCTCAGCCCGCTGCTCAACCGCCTGCTCCCCAGTGCGCTCGACAAGTATCGGGCCATCCCGGCGAGCGACGTTTCAGCAGCCATGGCAGTGCTGGCGGGCGCACGCGGCGGCGGCGTAACGATCCACGAAAACCGCGCCATCCGTGCCATTTTAGATCGTCCGCACAATCCCGCTTTTTAATTTTCGTTAACTTTGTGTTATACGAGTCGCCTGTCACGAGAGCGGCCGAGGGGGCTGGGCGATGTTGCGTGGAATATGCGCGATCCTTTTGGCAGGTGCGGCGGGGGCCGCATCTGCCGCACCGAACACCGATTGGGGCATCCGTGCCGTCAGCGGCGACAAGGTCACGCCCAAGACGGTGATGGCGCCCGGGGTCAGCGAACCGATCGTCAGGGTGCCGACCAGCCAATATGTCGACCCGGCGGTGGTCGAACCCGTCATCACCCAGAAGGGCAGCTTCAGCATCGGGTCGGCGGCGTCGGTCGGCGGCCGGTTCGGTCGGGTCACCAGCACCTTCCGCAGCGTCGCGCACAACCGCGCGGTGGGCGGGATGCCCAACAGCTATCACCTGCGCGGCCGGGCAATCGACATCGCGCGTCGGCCCGGCGTCGCCCACTGGCAGATCGCCGCCGCCTATCGCGCCGCCGGCTACAACCTGCTCGAAAGCCTGGACGAGGGCGACCACAGCCATTTCGCCTTCGGCGCGCCGGGCGAGATCAAACGCCGCGCCTTTGAAGGCCCGCGCCCGCAGATGGTCATCGCCAAGGCCGACGGCCAGACCCAATGGCGCATCGTCTATGCCCCCGCAGGCGGCGGCAACTAAACGCAGCGCGCGCGACTTAACTTCACTATCGGCTCACGAAATGCGCCTGTTTGGGCGGTTTGCGTGAACTTAGGCCATGCACAGCCTTTCCGGGGGACAAGCGAGCATGGGCACCGCGACTTTTCACACTTTTCACGGTCGTGCCGACCACCGTGTCTGTGCGCACGAACGATATGCAGCAAGATCAAAGAGCCGTTGTGGACAGTGGCATAATCTGGCTGCTGTAGGACAGCCAAAAGCGGACGGTCCGCTATGGGTGGAAAGCGAACTTGCGTCGTCAACACGTTAAGGGGCAAATACTCGTATTCTCTTCACCCGCAGGTCGGGGACGGTAACCTCCCTGGGCGGATGGTCGAAGGCAGCGGGCGGCATGTCACTCTCGTCGAAGTTGTAGAGCAAGTTTGTGCCGGTATCGAAGGTGACGAACCGACCATCTTCCGAGCCGTAGAGGAGCTTACCGTTCGGCCAAGCTGCCTTCACTTGAGACAAAGATGACCCTACCCCGACGCCCCTCGGACCGACTGCGTTCGAGGATTCCGTCTGAGCCAAATAGAGCTTTCCGTTGTCGTAGAATACGACTTTGACCTCTACGCCTTGAACGCCGGTTATAATGTAAAAGGTTTCTCGCTCGCCTTCCCCCATCTTCTGTCCGGTAACCACATTATAAGGAAGGCGCTTCAGGCCAGAAACAGTGAGGCTTGTCGGAACGCCGTAGAAGCTTTCCACATCACCATTTGACGCCACTTGAACCGCGCTTCGAAGCGCTGCGCTTGGGGCTGTGTCTGGATAAGGTGCTGCGACGCACCCTGCCAAGACCAATGCCAGTAGGCTGAAGGAGCGGGTCATGGCAGGTGGTTTGGCTGTTACAGCTAATGACCGCAATGGGTCGTTTTCCGCCATCACCCTTCGCCACCACGTGACGCAGCCGCCCGCATGCGCTAGGGGCGCGGCGAACCTTTTGAACGTCGGTAAAATTATGTCCCTTTACGCCCGCTATTCCGCGCTTCTCGATCTCATCCTCGACGACCTGGTCGAGGGCGGGCATCTGCCCGCCGACGCCAGCCGCAAGGCGGTGGCGGTCGAGCCGCCGCGCGATCCTTCGCATGGCGACCTGGCGACCAATGCGGCGATGGTGCTGGCCAAGGCGGCGGGGACCAATCCGCGCGCGCTGGCGGGGCTGATCGTGCCCAAGCTGGAAGGGCTGCCGGGCGTCACCAGCGTCGAGATTGCGGGACCGGGCTTCATCAACATCCGCCTGACCGAGGATGCGTGGCGCGACGAGCTGGCGACCATCATGGGCGAGGGCGAGAAATACGGCCTCAGCACTGTCGGCAACAATGAGCGGGTCAATGTCGAATATGTCTCGGCCAACCCGACCGGGCCGATGCATATGGGCCATTGCCGCGGCGCGGTGGTGGGCGATGCGCTGGCCCGCGTGTTGGAGGCCGCGGGCTTCCGCGTCACCAAGGAATATTATGTCAACGACGCCGGGAGCCAGGTCGATACGCTCGCCCGCTCCGCGCACCTGCGCTACCGCGAAGCGCTGGGCGAGGACATCGGCGAGATTCCGGAAGGGCTTTATCCGGGCGATTACCTCGTCCCGGTCGGGCAGGCGCTAGCCGAGGAATTTGGCGACAAGTACGTCGGCCAGCCGGAAAGCGAATGGCTGAAGCTGTTCAAAGCCAAGACCGTCGCCAAGATGATCGAGCTGATCCGGCACGACCTCGCCCTGCTCAACATCCACCATGACATTTTCGCGTCGGAGGCCGAACTGCAGGCGTCGGGCAAGGTCGAGGAGGCGATGGAAACGCTCAAGAGCCGCGACCTCGTCTATCAGGGCGAGCTGGAGCGGCCCAAGAGCCTCGACGAGCATGACGATTGGGAGCCGGTCGAGCTGACGCTGTTCCGCTCGAGCCAGTTTGGCGACGACCAGGACCGGCCGATGAAGAAGTCGGACGGCAGCTGGACCTATTTCGGCGCCGACGCGGCATACCATCTGCAAAAGGCGCAGACGGCGGATCACCTCGTCAACATCTGGGGCGCCGACCATGCGGGCACCGTTAAGCGGGTGCAGGCGGCGGTCAATGCGCTGACCGACGGCCGCGTCGACCTCGACGTCAAGCTGGTCCAGATGGTCAAGCTCATGCGCGGCGGCGAGCCGCTCAAAATGTCGAAGCGCGCGGGCAATTTCGTGACCCTGGCCGATGTCGTGCGCGAAGTCGGCAAGGACGTCGTGCGCTTCATGATGCTGACCAAGCGCAGCGACACGATGCTGGAATTCGACTTCGCCAAGGTGGTCGAAGCGTCGAAGGACAATCCGGTGTTCTATGTCCAATATGCCCACGCCCGGGTCAGCAGCCTGCTGCGCCGCGCGGCGGAGGCGGGGGTGACGGTCGACGCGCCTGCGGACCTCAAGCTACTCGACGCCGAGGAACTGGCGCTGGTCAAGCAGGCCGCGCAATATCCGCGCGTGGTTGAAGCCGCCGCGCTCAACCATGAACCGCACCGGGTCGCCTTCTACCTCTACGACCTGGCCGCCGCGCTGCACGCGCTGTGGAACCGGGGCAATGACGATCCGTCGCGGCGCTTCCTGGTCGATGGCGATGCGGCGCTGACCCGCGCCCGGCTGGAGCTGGCGCGCGGCGTGCAACAGGTTATCCGCAACGGGCTGTCGCTGATGGGCGTCGAAGCCGCCGAAGAAATGCGCTGAGCCGACGGATTAGCCCCTCAACAAATCCGTCGGGGCCGCTAGGATGGCGGGCAAATCACGGAGGGACGAGTTGAGCAACGCCGGCGCCTATGACGACCAGAACCTGCCCTGGCTGGAAGCGGTCGAGGATGAGGACGGGCCGCGCGGTCCCTCCGCGCGCAAGATGCTGGCGGCGTTCCTGCTGGTGCTGCTCGGCGCGGCGGCGGTGGCGGGCGCCTTTTTCTGGGTCGGGCGGCAGGACCCGGTGGTCGATGGCGCGCCCGAACTGATCAAGGCCGAAAAGGGACCGTACAAGGTGAAGCCCGACGATCCCGGCGGGCTCGACGTTGCGGGCGACAGCGAAACCGCTTTCTCGACCAGCGCGGGCGAGGACCCGGATGCGCAGCTCGACGTCACCAAGCTGCCGGGCGGGGCGCCGCCTGCGCCCGCCCCGGCCAAGGAAGATGCGCCGCCCAAGACGCTGCCGAGCAAGGAAGTGAAGGAGCCCGCACCGGCCGAACCGGCTGCGCCCGCAGCTCCGGGCGGCCCGGCGATCCAGCTTGGCGCCTATGGCTCCACGGTGAAGGCGGATACCGCCTGGTCGATGCTGTCGTCGCGCTTCCCCGAAGTGGCGGCGATGAAGAAGCAGGTGGTCGGGGCCAATGTCGGCGGCAAGACCGTCTATCGCCTGCGCGCGACCGGATCGTCCGACCAGGCGCGAGCGGCCTGCGCGGCGCTGAAGGCGGGCGGCGAGAACTGCTTGCCGGTGAACTGATGCAGGCAGCGATTTACGGCATGGCGGGGCTGACGCTCACCGCCGACGAAGTGGCGTTCTTCACGGACGCCAGGCCCGCGGGCTACATCCTGTTCAAGCGCAATTGCGAGACGCGCGAGCAGCTTCGTGCGCTGACCGATGCCTTGCGCGACCTGGAAGGGCGCGAGGATGTGGCGATTTCGATCGACCAGGAAGGCGGCCGCGTCGCGCGGATGAAGGCGCCCGAATGGCCCGGCTTTCCCAGCGGCGAGCCGTTCGACAGGCTGTACCAGATCGCCCCGTCGAGCGCGATCGAGGCGATGCGCGCCAATGCGCTGGCGCTGGCGCTGATGCTGCGCGAGGTGGGGGTCAATATCGACCTCATCCCCAACCTCGATTTGCGGATTCCGGGGCGGCACGAGATCGTCGGCGACCGCGGCTATGGCGAGGACCCGCTGCAGGTCGCCTCGCTGGGGCGGGCGGTGCTGCGCGGGCTGGAGGCGGGCGGTTGCATCGGCGTCATCAAGCATATCCCGGGCCACGGCCGGGCGCATGCCGACAGCCATCTTGAGCTGCCGGTGGTGGAAGAGGATGAGGCGGCGCTGGCCGACGACATCTTCCCGTTCGAACGATTGAACGATGCGCCGATGGCGATGGTCAACCACCTGCTCTACCGCGCCTGGGATGGCGAACGGCCGGCGAGCCAGTCGCCGTTCGTGATCGCGGAAATCATCCGCAAGCGGATCGGTTTTTCCGGGCTGCTGATGAGCGACGATATCGGCATGGAGGCGCTCGACGGCGACCATGGCCAGCGCGCCGCAGCCTGCGTCGCGGCGGGCTGCGACCTCGTCCTCGCCTGCGACGGCAAGATGGAGAATATGGTCAAGGTCGCGGGCGCGGTCGGCGACATGGGCGAGGCCGCGCAGGCGCGCTTCGACGCGGCGATGGCGCGGATCGCGGCGCCGAGCGATCAGCTTGGCTTCGAAGGGGCGATGGCCAAGCGCGACGCGCTGCTGGCGCTCGCCTGAACTTCATCATAGCATCCCCGAATCATGGGGGAGGAACTGTTCAGCTCGGCAGCGCGCGATGATGAGGCGCTGAACCTCAGCCTCGACGGCTGGGAGGGTCCGCTCGACCTGTTGCTGAACCTTGCGCGCAACCAGAAGGTGGATTTGCGCGAGATTTCGATCCTGGGGCTGGTCGAGCAATATCTC